>JBEGMH010000196.1:0-16237 GCA_041183125.1 Bacteroidota bacterium
ATAAGTTGGCGGCTATAGCGGGGAGGATCACCTCTTCCCATTCCGAACAGAGTCGTTAAGCTCCCCAGCGCCGATGGTACTGCCTTTAGGTGGGAGAGTAGGTCGCCGCCAACGCAAAAAATAGAAGTATGCCCCGGGTAGCCAACGCCGCCCGGGGCTATCTGTTTTTAGTATTTTCTGTAACCCGAAAATTCCGGGAATACCGTAAATTTTATCCTATGGAACCGCTCCCTTTTAGACATGTTCTCCTTCTGGAGCTATTGTGGTGGTCTTTGACGGGTTTTTTTGCCCTGTTAGTGGCTCTTCCTATCCTGCTTTCGCCTGTCTACTTCCCCTTCTGGATAAACAATATCCTATTCATTGTGACCTTCGTGACGACTACGCGCTACCTTTTTTTGCTCCGGTTCACCTGGATGGCGAACCGGATTCGGATTAAGGTCGTCCTCTTTTTCCTGGCGATTCCATTCGTTTTCTTTCTCATTCAAGAAGTACATGCATTCCAGGTTTTCCTGGATGAGCAGGGCGTAGAAGCCATCGTAGGGGGGCTGTCACTGGAACGCCAGGATGCTATGATGGCCTATATACGCAGCGAATACCTGCTCTTTGGTGTGGGGGCAATCGTCGGCTCTACCGCCCTTCCCTTCCGTCTGCTGCTGTCGGTTTGGTTGCTCTACAACCGAAAAGGACGTACCTGAAGTATAAATAAACGCTTGGCTCAGCGAAAGGCTGAAATAGAATGTAGGTACTGTCCTTGCTATTCCTGCCGGCGGGCATCGTACTCCTCTTCGGGAAGATCGTAAATTTGAATGCTGTCTTCCGGAGTATTTGATATACTGTCGAATTCGTCCATGAGGTCAATGGTGTAGTCCCAAAAATCTTGTATGACGGGCTTGAGCTTTGAAAACCCATTGAATACCATGCCCGGGTACTCTTTTAGAAATGGATAAGTACGGGAATCTACTACAAGCTGGGAGTTTTCTGGGTTGCGCATGACCTGAATAACGAACCAAAGCGCAAGACTGTATAGAAATACCAAGCTCGCCGCCATAAACACCCCTCCCAGAATCTGATTGATGAAATTGATGTTGGCTGTCTGTAGAATCCCTTCAAGCCCTTTGCCCACAATCCGCAAAATCGTCATGGTAAGCAAGAAGGTGAGTATCAAACCCGCCACAAACATGAGTGGGCTCTGCTCGTTGAACAACTCTTTGAGCAAATCCGTCATCTTTGGCGCGAAGCGCAGGGCCGCTATGATACCTACAATAATCGAAAGAACAGAAATAATCGTCTTGATGATACCGCGGGAAAATCCAACGTAGAACCCATATATGGCAATTCCGACAAACAAAAGATCAATAGTCATGTTTTTTTCGTTTAGAAGAAACCCTGCACCGAAAAAATACGTCGTTCAAAAGGCTACTCCACACGATGACGAGGATAGTCGGAGATACTTGGCACTATCCTGCCGGTAGGTATCTTTTGAATATTTCCTATACAGAACCTGTCCTGGGTACAAAGATGGGGGATTTTCGTCGGAACGTGCCACTTTTTCCGACAGAATGACCCTTGGAAACCGTATAATGAAAGTACTTCGTGCAGCGTTGATGCGAAAATCTTGCGTATCTTATGTGCGGATTTTCTAACTTTGTTCAAAATTGTAGAGCAGATATGAAAAATAACCCGGTTTTTGCTTTTTTATTAGCCGTTGCTTGTACCATTTCCCTCCCTCTTACGCATGCCCAGGAGGCCCTGCCTCCCTCGTTTTTGTTAGGGGAAGATGAAAGTGCTTACGAAAAGCTTTGTGAAGCCCACCCCCGAACTCTAATCGGTGTTTCTAATAACGATATAGATGCCGCGCTCAAAAATTGGTTCGGACTCGTTAAAAGTATAGAAGCCTATGCTGGTTCTGTCAATTTTAAAGTGGACGGGCTGCGGGTTTGGCTTCATGTTTTTTGGAATACCGACGGAAAAATTGACCATATAGGCTTTTTTCTAATGCCGAACTCTCGTTTTTTTAAAGAAGAGGAGCTCAAAGCTCTGTTGTCGGGCTTTATCCGGCAGTATAAGCCTGTTTTGAACAGTGACCGGCCGTTCTCACATTATACCTCGGCGAGTTTCCCCGTGCTGTCGGCCAAAAAATGACACATTACCCAACTGCATAAATACAAACTACAATGATTAAGATCCTCGCCAATGACGGCATCCATCCGGATGGAAAAACGCTTCTTGAGGAAGCGGGTTATCAGGTAGATACGACGCGAATCCCACAGGACGAACTGTTGTCCGTGATAGGGGATTACGATGTGCTGATCGTTCGAAGCGCCACAAAGGTCACCCGGGAAGTCATTGACGCGGGGCGAAATTTGAAGATTATCGCACGGGGAGGGGTAGGCCTCGATAATATCCACGTGGAGCACGCGGAAGGCAAAGGTATCCTCGTTTTCAATACACCAGCAGCATCTTCGCAATCCGTTGCAGAGTTGGCTTTCGCGCACATGTTCTCCCTGGCTCGTTTCCTGTATGCTTCTAACCGCGAGATGCCGGTGAAAGGGGGGACAGACTACGACAAACTCAAAAAAATATACTCGGAAGGGATATCTCTCCGTGGCCGTACCCTCGGTATCATCGGTTTTGGCCGCATAGGCCAGGAGGTGGCCCGGATTGGTGTTGGCCTGGGTATGAAGATCATCGTATCGGATCCCATCGTGGATGAAGCGGATATTCAACTCAAAACATTCAACAGTGATAACGCCTGGCTGAGCGTGCGCGTAGAAACCAGCGACCTCTCTGAGTTATTAGCCAAATCGGACTTCATCACCCTGCACGTACCCTTCAGCGGTGGTAAGCCTATTATTGGGTCGGAAGAGTTCGGGCGCATGAAAAAAGGAGTGTTCCTCATCAATACCTCCAGAGGGGGCACGGTGGATGAACCTGCGCTCCTCGAAGCGCTGGCATCAGGTAAGGTAGCCGGTGCTGGTTTGGATGTGTTTGATTTCGAGCCCATCCCGCGCCCTGAACTGCTTCAACATCCCCGGATTTCCCTGACCCCCCATATCGGCGCCTCGACCTTCGAAGCACAAGCGAACATCGGGTTGGAACTTGCAGACAGAATACTGGCGTTCTTCGGAGACGATAAGTAACCACAAAGGAGGATAATGACAGGGGGATGTACCCCTGTAGGAAACGGTTCGTATATATGGGTTATGGCTATGCTGCAAGCATGGCCATAACTCATTTTATCATCTTCATAAAAGTTCCGATGAACCAAGTAGAGTCCGACTTGACGAGGGCGTCGAGCGTAGCATCTGCTTTCGTGGAAAACAATCGGATATCCTTGACTACTTTCATGAACTGCTGGGTAGCTTCATCCTCGCCTTGTATATCGGTCAGTTCGTCCAGGACTTTGAGCATCGGTTCGAGTTCGCGTTTTTTTCGCTCGATGATGATACGCCTTACCACCTCCCAGATGTCTTTTTCAGCTACAAAATAGTCTTTCCGTTCTCCCGGGCGCAATTCTTTCATCACCAGGCCCCAATCCATGAGTGCCCGGAGGTTCAGATTGACATTGCCCCTCGACATTTGCAGCAACTCCATGATGTCATCGGCCGTGAGTGGACTTGGGGAAGTCAGCAGAAGGGCGTGTATCTGAGCCATGGTACGGTTGATGCCCCAACTGGTTGCCAATGCCCCCCAAGACTGTATAAATTTTTCCGTTCCTTCTGATACATTCATATATTTTCCGGCAGCACATGGTTTAATGGAATCTGTTATCAGCCTTTCTGGATGAAGGGCAGTTTGACTACGCGTGCAGCAAGTTTTTTTCCTCCTGCTGATATAAAAAGGGAAGTGCCGGGTGCAGAAAAGGGGACGGCTACATACCCCATCCCAATAGGAACACCAAGCGATGGCGACATCGTACCGGAGGTGACGGTGCCGACTGAGTTGCCGTCAGCATCCTCGATCAAGTGGCCATGCCGGGGGATACGTCGGTCCTCCAGCGTTAGGCCCACGAGTTTTCGGGAGGGGCCTTCTGCCTTTTGACGTCGAAGGATCTGTATAGCTGTGAAATCCGTTTTGTCTAATTTAGTGATCCAGCCGAGGCCGGCTTCTATAGGCGAAGTGGTATCGTCTATGTCGTTGCCGTACAAACAATATCCCATTTCGAGCCGTAACGTGTCCCTGGCACCTAACCCAGCAGGCTGTATACCGAAGGGCGCACCGCTTTCGAACAGGGCATCCCACAGGGCAGCAGTATGCGGCGCCTCGACGTAAAGCTCAAAACCACCCGCCCCAGTATATCCGGTAGCAGATACGAGGACATTAGGGATACCCGCTACCGTACCTTTTGTAAAGGTATAGTATTTCAAACCAGCCAAATCAATAGAGGTGAGGGGCTGCAATACCGACAGGGCTTTGGGTCCCTGTAAGGCGATCAACCCGGTTTGGTCAGAGATATTGATAAGACGGGTATCGAAAGTATTATGGCCTTGTATCCAGTTCCAATCTTTTTCTATATTGGAAGCATTGACGACGAGCATGAACGCTTGTTCGCCTGCAGCACATTGGTCCTCTGGGAGCCGATATACGAGCAGGTCATCCACAATGCCCCCCGTTTCGTTGGGAAGGCAAGAATACTGGACCTGTCCGATTTTTAGCTTCGAGGCGTCATTGGAGGTTACTTTTTGAACGAGGTCAAGTGCCTGTGGGCCTTTTACGACAAACTCGCCCATGTGCGATACATCGAACACCCCTACCTGGGTACGGATATTGATGTGTTCTTCGTTGATACCGGAATAGGAAATGGGCATATTATAGCCTGCGAAAGGAGCCATTTTGGCTCCAAGGGCAAGGTGTTTTTCAGTGAGTGGTGTATTTTTCATGTTTTGGAGATGCGTATTTCGAACCTAGGCAAAAAAACAGGTTCACAGTGAACGACTAAACCGCCTTAAAGTTCACTGAATACGCACTTTTTGCAAAACATCCCCCGGCTGGATTTGGTGTACCACCTCCATCCCGGAGGAAACCCTCGCGAAGATGGTATAATTCCCGTCTAAGTGTGGGGTGGGGGAGTGGGTGATGAAAAACTGTACCCCTTCCGTATGATTGCCGGCAGAAGCCATCCCGACGTATCCTTCCGCATCATAATACATAGGACCCAGTTCGGATCGAATGGTATAATCGAGGCTACCGTAGCCATCTCCCCTGGGGCATCCCCCCTGGATGACAAAATTGGGAACGACCCGGTGGAAATTTTTTCCATCAAAATACTTGCTTTGGGCCAATGCGATGAAATTGGCCGTGGTACCGGGGGCGTGGCGGTGCAGCAGCTCCAGCTCGATCGTACCTTTGTCGGTTACCAGGGTAGCTTTTGCTGCATATCGGTTGCGTTTGAGCAGGTTCCAGTCAATGGGATGATTAAAAGCAGGTTTTGTAGGGGCAGGGGTTTTCCCGGTCCGGAAAAAGGACTCGGTTTGCACGATTTCCTGCCAGGTTTCCTGATCTCTGGGCAATTTCAACAAGACGAGCGCAGAATCGAGGAACTGGAGACTGTCGAGGTATTGGATATAAGCTCGTTCAGGTTGTCGCAAGGCCGTAGCTGCAATAGCCATCGAACCCGCGTCACCTGAACGGAGGACACCGCGGAACATAGAGGACAACTCGGCTGCGATCTTTTTGTGGCCTATGCCAAAGTATTTTTCAAAGTCAGGCCTGGCGCTGATGGTAGAGAGGGCTTCAACGCCTGCGCTTCTGACGGCGGGATGCGTGGCTTCTGCCCATGCTTTGTAAACGAGCCGGTAGTTCCAGCCATGTTCACCCAACGCGCGCAGGTAGGCGGCCTTGTTATAGGGCTTTTGGGCGGCGAAAAACCGCATGCGGTTGTCGGCGTTGATCTTTATGCGCAAGGTATCCCGGGATTTGGGTACATGGCGTTGGGCAGCGGCCATGAGCACGGCTTTGACGGCCGGTATCAGCAGGGTGTCGCGCGAAAGTTTCCAGTAGGTACCCGCGTCGTTGGGGCTACCGTAATCCCGAAGGATCTGGGCAGCCTGTGTGGCGATGTGCGCATTTGAATCAGATAGGGCAGCAAAGAGCCTGGGGCGCACCACTTTGTAATCAAAACCACCCAAAGCGCGCAATAGGTTGACTTTGACCCTGTAGTCGGTTTCAAAGGGGTACCAGGAGAGCAGGGAATCCCGAACGGCCACCTTTTTAATCTTTCCCAGGGCAGTAGCTAATGCCATACGGATGTACGGGTCGCCCTCTTCCCTGGCTACCCGTACCAACTGGGTACTAAACGTATCCAACGAAATACCGGGTACGCGGGCGAGGTAGTGGGAAGCCATTATCCGGGCGGGCGTGGGGATCAGCGGGTTGGTACTCAGTTCGACCATTCGCTTGGTACCCGTCTCGGAGACAATGCCCCTCAGCCCAAAGCGATAGATACCTCGGGCCTGTCCCAACAGAAGAAGCGTATCGCCGTTCTGGTAGGTACGCACGGAACCTAAGTGCGCCAGGGAGGTTTTTCCCCCGCATTTCCCGATTGCTTCCAGGATGGTGGCGTTGGTTTGGGTATAGAGCCCTAGGGAATCGTATCCGTTAAAGGCTTTGATGAGATAGCTTTCGGCGGATGCTGCGCCCGTCTGTCCCAGCGCGTACGCCGCTGCAGTCCGTACGTCCGGTACGGGGTCGTTCAACAACAAGGCCAGGGAATCAACGGCATTGCTATCGCGGATAGAGGCGATGGACAGCGCGGCGGTTTTTCGCCAGGTAGGGTCGGGATGGCGAAAATAGAGGTATAAACTGTCGGTGAGCAGTTGGTCTTGAAAATGGTATATTTTCTGAAAAACAGGATCGCCTAGTACATCGGTTTGGATTTCCGTTAGGACTTCCGGTTCCTTGGGGGGGACACAAGCGCTTAAGAGGAGGGCCGTGCCCAGTACTGCCCATACTGTTTTGACCATTGGCCGAAGGGTGTTACTGGATTGAAAAGAGCGGTGATTACTGTCGTTTGATTTCATTATTCTTTACTTCATCTCCAAACATAGACTCATCTTCATCAAACTGCCCTTCCATGGAAGGAGCTGTATTTCGGTATTTACTACAATCGAGTTCGATACCCAAGTCTCCGGACGGCCTAAAAAACTGGGCGGTCGGGTCGTAGGCTACGTTGGGGTTCTTTTCGAGCCGCTTGAGAAATTCTGCAAAAAAAGGCTTGGCCATACGGGCACCTTGCCCCATAGCTGCTGAGCGGAAAGCCACCCATCGGTCTTCTCCACCCACCCAGGTGCCGACTACGAGGGTAGGGGTAATCCCCATGAACCAGCCATCTACAAAGTCGTTTGTCGTACCGGTTTTCCCGCCAACCTGACTTTTGACCCCGCCGATATTGCCTGCATAGCGCAGCATATCCACCATGACGAAGTTGGCGTTGGGCTGGAGGGCCAGTTTTTCTTCCTGCATGCCTTCATAGATCGTACGCCCGTTTTTATCTTCTATGCGAAGAATAGCACTGGGCTTGTTATACGTTCCGTTATTGGCAAAAGTGGTATAAGCACCCGTCATTTCCATAACCGTCAAGTCGGTGGCGCCCAGGCAGATAGAGGGTGACTGTGGCACTTTGAGGCGTCCGTTGGCGTAGCGGGCCGTGTTACTGATGCCCATTTCGTTGATGAGTTCGCGTACAGGTTCGGTATCGCCCAATTGCTTCATCAAGTATACAGAGACCGTATTTTTGGAATTGCGCAGCCCGTCGTATAGGGTTACCTGTTGGTTGGAGTAACTTTCGCCATAGTTTCGGGGTGTCCAGGCTTCTATGAGGCCGAAACTGCCTTCACCGGGTTCGATAGTCTGGGGCATGTCCCAGACCTTCAGGCAGGGGGAGATGCCCTGTTGTGCGATAGCGGTGGCATACACGAAAGGCTTGAAGGTAGACCCTACTTGTCGGTTGGTGCGCACGTGGTCGTACTTAAAATACTTGTAGTTGACCCCTCCTACCCAGGCTCTGATATATCCATTGCGGGGATCTACGGCGAGTATGCCCGTCTGCAGGAACATCCGGTGGTACTTGATGGAATCGAGAGGCGACAGGACGGTGTCTTTTTCCATAGCTTCATTATAGGCAAAGACCTGCATGGGTACGGGCGTATTGAACTCCCGGGAGGCTTCGTCTTGTACGCGGTCCCAAGTAATTTGTAGCTCGGGGAAGAGGGCGCTCCTTTTCACACGGCGTAGCTGGGAGACGAGTTTTTCAGAGATACCGTTTTTGGTGGCCAGGCTGTCGAGATAGCCCGGCCGGGCATCTTCCCGCATCAGGAGCTGAATTTCGCGGTCGTTGGTGTGCCATTCGATATCGGGGAACTGATTTTCCAAGACGGTCAGTATGGGGCCCAGGGTTCGGGCGCGGAGGAGTTGGTAGCGTTCCGTTTCGCGGAGGATACGTTGGAGTTCCTGTTCCCGGGTAGCGAGGGGAACTTCGTGGTCGGAGCCGCTGCGGTATTTCCAGGGGTCTCGGCCTTTCCATTCTGTAAAAAACACTTGCTGGAGCTTTTTCATGTGTTCGAGCATGACGGCCTCTGCGATGCGCTGCATCTCCGGATCTATGCTGGTATAGATGCGCAGTCCGTCGCGATAGATATCGTACATTGAGCCATCTGGTTTCAGGTTTTCCGGACGGCTGAGAATATCCTTGATATCCTTGGCGAGCTCGCTGCGGAAGTAGGTGGCATTGCCGTCAATAAAGGTTTTAGGCGTAAAATTGATGCCCAGGGGGGTCAGGCGTAGCTCCTCATATAGGTCTCGGTCGAGTTTTCCGGCTTTTACCATCTGTTTCAGTACGACTTCCCTGCGCTTGAGCATGAGCTCGGGGCGGCGTAGGGGGTTGTAGAGCGAGGCGTTTTTGAGCATGCCGATGAGCATGGCCGCTTCTTGTATTTCCAGGCTGTCCTGTGATTTGTTGAAGTAAATCTCGGAGGCCAACTTGACGCCCTGAGCCCCGTTGATGAAATCGTATTTGTTGAGGTACAGCGCGATGATTTCATTTTTGGTGTATTTGCGTTCCAGGCGCACCGCAATAATCCACTCCTTGAATTTCTGGAGGACGCGCACAAACTTATTGGATGCCCGCTGGCCGGTAAACAAGAGCTTGGCTAACTGCTGGGAGATGGTGCTGGCACCCCCGGAACTCTCCTGCTGTAGCAGAAAAGTCTTAAAAAACACACGCCCAAGGGCCTGGAAATCTATACCGGAATGGCTGAGAAAACGAACGTCCTCTGTGGCTATGAGCGCATTCACGAGGTGTTCTGACAACTCTTCGTATTGTACCGGGACGCGGTTTTCGGTGAAATAACGCCCGAGTACCTCGGTACCTCCTTCTGCTAATATTTCAGAGGCCTGGTCGCTCTTTGGGTTTTCCAGTTGCTGTACAGAGGGCAAATCGGTAAAAGAAAGACCGATGAACAACAGGACAATGGCACCAAGGCCTCCAAAAACAATCCGCCACATCCAGCGGATGAGGGGTACATAACGGGGGTCGTCGCTCCCACTGAGTAGATAGGCAATCAGTCTGCGCATGGATAGATGCATTTGCGCAAAAATACACCAATTTCAACGAAGCCATATAAAAAAAGGAACGCTTTGCAAACCATTGGTTCACAAAGCGTTCTTTTGCTGTGAGGGAAGGATTCGAACCTTCATGGGGCGGTTAGCAATGGTACACATGAAACGGTGGTCAACCCCTAGGTCGCACTGACGGCCCTATGCCATGTTTATCCCGTGATTCCCCACCCCCGAGACAAGGGGGTATGGCTGCCAAATTTCATCACCTCACAAGGTTTGTTCTTTTGACAATACAAATTTAGATATCTATCCCTTTTTGTGCAAATTTTTAAAAGAAAAAATAAAAAATTTATGTATTTTTTAAAAAAATGCCAATAAAAATACGATATTTTAAAAATAGTTTGGTGGAATGGGCATTGTTTTTTGATTTTCACTTCCCGACGACGACTTTGTTAGCGTAACTTCCGGTTTGGTTGGAAAGGAGCAAGACATAAACGCCCGGGGACAAGCCAGCAACGGGAATAGCAAGGGTTTCCCCGGGGGAGCCACTTTGGGAAAGGTTCTTTACCGTACGTCCATCGGCGGCAATGAGCTTGAGAAGATGGGGCCCGGAAGCATCCTCGGGTAGTTGGAGGTAGAGTACATCGCTGGAAGGGTTGGGAAAAAGGTGGTATCCTTTTGCCAGGGAAGGCTCAACCGCAGGGGTAGCGAGGGCGGGCTCTACGATGGTTCCCCACTCGAGCGCAGTGGAGCAGCTTCTATCACCTTCTTTGGCAAGGGCGCATGCTGTGCTGACATAGTTGAAAGCATCCAGTATTTCGATGTTGTCCACGAGCCACCCGGGCAGAGTGGTGGGTCTTGCACCCTCTTCTTTGTCGGTGGCAAAGCGGAAGCGAAACAGTACCGATCGCCCGATAAAGGGTCGCAGGTTGACAAAGGTAGGTTGAAAAGCCACATCGCTTTGTCCGGTAAAGCCCTTGAGCACGGCTACGCCAAATACGGAGTTGAAAAGTGGCCGGGTATAAGGTCGCCGGAACAGGAGGGAATCTGGTATGGGTGCCCAGGACGTGCCCCGGTCAGTAGACACTTCGACGATACCCCCGTCGTATGTAGTCTGGGTATGGTATTTGTGGAAAAAACGGAGCACGGGCTGTTTCCCTTCTATAAGGACTGGGTTGAGGAGTTGCAGTACATGGTGGTTTTCCCTGGGGCTGGAGGGGATTGCCCAGCAAAGCCTGCCCGGGCTGGCGCTGGCCGAGGAAAGGATCCAGCCATCGGTACCGCTGACGGCCTGGGTGTCCCATTGGGCCGTGCCTTGTTCGAAATCGTCAAAAAAGCGCCGCACCGACAGGTCGCTGGCGCTGCTCTGCAGGGTGTAGCGCACCGTCCTGGATGCGCCCGGCCCGAGGTCGCCGACATCAAAGATGAGGGAGTCTTTTGCCTGGCGTACCAGGGTAGCGCCGCTGACGGTACCAGGGGTAAGGGTGGCGCGGGGCGGTAGGATGTCTTGTAGCGCTATCTGTGTGAGGGGGCTGCGTTTGTGGTTGGTGAGGGTGAGGCGCACTTCAAACGCCTGGCCTGCTTGTATGTTGGGGGTAGATTGTTTTTCGAGTACCAATGCATTGGAACAACTTGGGGGCAGGCTGAAGTCCTGCAGGCCGTCGTTGCGGTCCTGGACGCTGCCCTGCTCGGCGCGCCATCCCAGTCCGCGGCGGGCAAAGACCTCCCAAATGAGGCATTGGTTTTCTCCTTTGTTGTTGATTTGGTCGGCCAACAGGATGGCGTTCCGGCCATCTATGAAACCAGGGCTACAGGGTTGGAGTTTCATGCCGTCCATGACGAGTTGTACGGCCCTGTTGTTCCCCCCTTTTCCTTTGATCAGGTCGGGATCCCATCCGTATTTATTGCTCATGGCCCAGTACAGGTCCCAAAGGGCAGCCGCCCATATTTCTCCTACGGGATGCGGCACGCGCGTGGTCGCCGTGGCAGGCCGTGTGCCGATGATATCGTTGTAGACCTGGTTGTTAATGGAGAAATCGGTAGAATACGGCTGTCTGCGGATCCCTTTTCCATCCGATGGGTTGCGGGCAGAATAGTTGCCGATTCCTTTGGCTTCTTTGCCGGTTTGCCCGGGCAGGACGGTGGTGATGAGGGTGAAAAAGTCGCTCCATCCTTCGCCCATAGCCTCGTCGTTGAAGAGGCAGTCTGCGTTGGAAGGGCCACCGGTGAGCCGATTGGAGACGCCGTGGGCATACTCGTGGGCTACTACCCCGTTGTCAAAGCTGCCATCGCGCAGGGCAGGGCCTTCGCCCTGGTAGGCTATGGTGGCTTCCACCACTTTACCGCTGGCCAGTTGGGCCCGGATACGCTCGGCATTGGACGATGGGATGAGTATAGCCGGTATTTTGGGCTTTGCGGAGGTATTGTCATTGCCCATCGTGAGGATTTGGTCTTGGGTGTTGGCGATGATAACGGCTATAGCCCCTGCTTTTTCAGCTTCCAGGACCTTGGATTTAAAGGTACAGGTGCCGCGGGTGATGAGCGCTATTTTGCCGTTTATCGCGCTTCGGTTGCGAATGGGGGAGCAGGCCAGGCTCAGTCCGAGGCTGTCTTGTACCTCCACAACGGCTGCTTTCAAAGCCTTGGTGGTGATGAGCGGGCCAAACCCTGCGGTGCCTACCAAGACGGGGCCTGCTATTTCCAAAGGGCTGTTTATCTCTAAGAAGGAAGCATTGGAGGGCGTCCAGAGGTACATCTGCATGGCACCGGGGTCACCGTCGGGCAGGGTCAGGAAATTGGCGTTGTTGGCACCCGAGCCATCCTGTGCCTGGGAGAGGACGGCGTCTTTTTCCTTGCCTCCCCGGCCGTAGTTGTTGGTTTGAAAGTTGCCGGCTGCCTCGTTGAAGCCATAGTGGTACGAAAAATCGTGCAGGTAGTTGGTGGCATAGAACAACTGGGTAAGCACAACGGCAGGTTGCTCCACGGGTTCTACGGAGGGGGAGAACGGATAGTCGAAGATGAGTTCCGGGCCGGCATCGGGCAGGCTACCGTCACTTTGGTCATCGCTGTCCCTATCGAGGAAGGTAAAGGAGTTGTTTC
Organism: Bacteroidota bacterium; assembly: GCA_041183125.1. Classification (GTDB taxonomy): domain Bacteria; phylum Bacteroidota; class Bacteroidia; order Chitinophagales; family Saprospiraceae; genus JADJPL01. Next base: position 12,655 of record JBEGMH010000196.1, read on the forward strand.
CCTGGGTGGTCGTGAATTCCGCGCCTACTATACCGTTGATATCATGCCAGCCGAAGGGGGATGCCAGGGGGTCTGCCGGGTTGATGACCATTTTCCGTTCGCCGTGTATCGGGCTTTCCACCGGGAATGGAAATACATGGTAAATGGCCTGGTCCCGTAGGCTGGTGGGCCGCCCAGGAGAGGACCGGACTACCTGCCCCGCTGGTAGCGATGCGGGTGAAGCATCGTGCTGGTGAGGGGCACTGCCGAAGTGGCAGTAAAGCGTGCGGTTATTTTTTTCGAGGACCTGGCCGTTGGACACGTCCACGAATACGGTCCAGTAGTCGGTATTCCGAGGGTCGTGAATGCCGAATTGCCAGGCCAGGCGCAGGGTACTGTCTGGCAAAGGGACATAAACGAGTTCCACGGGGATTTCAGAACGCGACAAGCCCGGGGAGCTTATGCGAAATGCGTTGGGCGAGCCGGAACGGGGCAGTAAAGGCATCTCGACGTCGGGCAATCCGAGGTGTTTTGCGGTTTCCTGTAGCGCAGTGAGCGCAGGAACGCGCGGAACAGTGGACGAGGCCCTTTTTGCCAATTGGGGCCAAAACCGGTTCTCACAATAGACAACCTGCCCTTCCCGGCCAATATGGACCCCGGTAATGGCATTAAAAATAGGCGTGCCCGATAGCTTTTGCCGGAAATAAATATGCGTGAGCCCGTTGTGGCCGCTTGCATAATGGTCGCTTACCGATAGGTCTTGCAGGTCTTCCGGCTGCAGTCCCCAGGCAGGGCCATGCTCGCGCAGGTATTGGAGGGCAGTCATCACCTGCGGGTCAGGTGTTTGCGCGGATAGGAAAAAAGGCTGTGCGAAAAGAGCCAGGAGCATGGTCAGCGTACCCATACAGGTGGGTAGAAAGGGGCGAGATGCCCCTTTTTGCATCATTCTATATGAAAAGCCGTAATGATCCCAGAACCTTTGTAGTATTGATGTAACTTGCATATTCGTAAACATGACCGGATAAACGTTGTAAAAATACATCAGGGCAGACAAGTCTGGCCGTTCGTATACGCACGGGTGGGTGCGTTTAACATGCCAATGTAAAAACATTTCGATAAAAGACTTGTTCCGAGGGGTCGGTGATAAGGAAAAAAGAGCAGTTTCCTGATTACAAAGAAGAGTGTCCGAGGGCGAATGGCTGTTAGACTTGAAAAAAGCGCGGTGCCTTACGTTTGACCCTCAGCGGTTCTTTTCGCAACCAGTCTAATGACATATTGATGGAAGAGCGTTTCAAAGAAATAATTTTTGGCAGGCATCCCGTACTGGATGCTATTCAGTCGGGGGCGACGGTGGACAAGGTGTTGTTGCAGGAAGGGGTCCGTGGGGATTTTGAAAAAGAACTGCGGCATGCGTGCAAAGCTTCGCAGATCCCCCTGTTGGTAGTACCCAAGGAGCGCTTTGCCAAGTGGGTGAAAGGAGCGAATCATCAGGGGGTGCTTGCCTTTATCTCCCCTATTGCATTTCACAAACTGGAAGAGGTACTGCCCGGCGTATTTGAGCGGGGCGAGACCCCCCTTTTCCTGGTGCTGGACGGTATTACCGACGTGCGCAACTTCGGGGCTATTGCCCGTACGGCAGAGGTATGTGGCGCACACGCGCTGATAGTACCCCGAAAAAACACAGCATGGATCAATGCGGAAGCGATGAAAGCCTCGGCAGGGGCTCTGAACCGCATCCCGGTGTGCCGGGAGTCCAGCTTGGTAGTTGCGCTGGAACTACTGCAACAGTCAGGTGTTCAGGTGTTAGCGAGCGATTTACAAGCAGAAAGCTATCTGTTTGATATAGATTTTTCCGTTCCGCTAGCATTGGTACTTGGCTCAGAAGGGGAGGGCATCAGTCCGGCAATAAGCAAGAAGGCGGATACCACGTTCAAGATACCGCAGAAAGGGCTTACCGATTCTTTCAACGTGTCGGTTGCGGCAGGTATTATGCTGTACGAAGTTCTGCGACAGCGCTGGGCTGCGGGCTAAACTGTCACTACCCCGCAGCCCAGCGGCTGCTCACTCCAGTTCGGATATTTTCCGTACTACCTGATAAAGGCGGGTGTACTCGTTGACATCCTCGATGAAGGGGTCGTGCTCGAGATGGTTGGCAGAAATCATTTTGAGTTGGACGACGCGGTTGTTTTTATCCGTTATTTTTTGGACGTATTTCACCCAGATGGTGCCGTTGTTCTTTACAGCGTAAATTTTGTTGTCCCGGATTTCGTGCAGTCCCTGTAGTTCCCGGCAGATGACCATGTCGCCGCCGTAGATGACGGGTTCCATACTGTTCCCGTGGATGGGGAAGGCTACCAGGCCGCTCCCCCCAAGGCCGGGGATATTGAAGTACTCGTGGTCTTCGCTGGCAAATCCTCCTACCTCCACGGCAGAGCCGGCGAATGCCTCCGTGGAAGTAAACAAAATGTTAGACTTGCGGGGGCTGATCGGGCTATCTGGGGCAGGGCTGCTGCTTTTGGGTAAATCGAAACCAAACGGCGTGCCGATTCCGTCTACTAGATAAGTTTCATTTATGCCGTATTCCCGGCATAGCATGCGCGCGTGCCGGTAGTCTATACAGCGCTTGTCGTCGTCGTTCAAAAACGCCCGGACGATGTGCCCATACGAGCGGTTACCCAATATTTTTTCCGCAAAATCCCCTATTCCTTTACCACCCCGGTCGTTTGGGATAATGTCGCCCCGCTCTACCAGCAGGTTGAATACTTTTCTGAAACGCTCGTTGAGCTGAATCCGGTCGTCGCGTATCATATACAAGGTGCTGTTTTAACATTTGTTTCACGCAGCTAAGGTAAAACAAAAAATAATATAAAACAAATTATTGTGCAATTTTTTGTAGGAAAATTCTTTTCGTGTTTTTTTTGCGCGGTTGCTCATAATTGTGCAGCTTTGTTGGTTTAAAGCTAAGCATAGGGACCCAAGATAGTCCCAGTGCGCAAAACCGACAGAAACCAAACTGTGGCATGGCAAATAAAAGCAGGAGGAACCGGGGGCAACTTTTTTTACGACTAAATTTGGAAGACGAACGCATCCCCAAGCTGGCAGGGGTGGTACTTCTGTTTCTTTCCCTGTATTTTTTCATCGCCTTTTTTTCCTATCTGTTCACCTGGCGCACCGACCAGGACCGGGTGCTGGAGTTCTCTCTGGAACTATTGTTGTACAGTGATTTTGAAATGGCCAATTGGCTGGGCAGGCTGGGGGCTATCGTTTCCAACTTCTTCTTTTATTACTTGTTCGGTCTGCCCTCGTTCATGCTGATATACGTCATGGTTTTGCTCGGACTGGGCTTTATCCGGCGTTCCCCGCTGGCGCTCTACTGGTTGCGCATCCGTCGTGCACTGGCGTTGATGCTTTTTTCATCGGTATTTCTGGAGTTCATCTTCCCCGGGGCTGCTTTTTCCTGGGGAGGGGCGGTGGGCGACGGTATCAACCAGTGGTTGTTGCGTTTTGTAGGGTTCGTGGGCATGATTGTACTGATCCTGGCCATTCTGGCTGCTTTTTTGATTTGGTTCCGCAACCCCGACTTCAATGACCTGACCCCTCGCCA
>JBEGMH010000197.1:0-19430 GCA_041183125.1 Bacteroidota bacterium
GACCCGCTCCCATAGCCTCTGTCGTTGGGCAGCATACAAATCGCCTGCCCGCAAAAAGGCATAGAGGTACGGCGCTGGGGCAGGGGAAGCCCCACCAAAGAAAGGGCCATCCCAAATCCGCTGTATCCAGTGGCGAGGGCCGAATACCGCCCCGGCAGGGATGCCGCAGGCTTTGCCCAGGGAGCTGATGCCGAGGCATTCTATGTGCGTCAGGGTGTTTAGGGATGGAAAAATACCGGCTCCTCCAGCCCCCCGCAACCCAAACCCGTGCGAATCGTCCACGATGAGCAATACGCGTCGGCGCGGCTGGATGTTTTGGAGGAAGCTGAAGTCGTATGCCCGCACCGCCAAGGGATCCAGGGCGTTGGACAACAACGCCAGGGGCGGGCCGGGCTGCTGGCAGGCAGCTGCGGCCTGCTCTGCCCATTGTTCCCAACGCTCCTTTCCGGGCACAGCACCTTCTCCCCAAAGGGCCGGATGTACCCCGGGTGCAGCCGAGAGGGCGACTTCCTCAGAGAGGGCCTTGAGCAACACTTGCCCGGCCAGGGTTCCCGAGGAGAATACCAGGGCGCTTTCCATACCGCTGAGATGGGCTAAATAGGCTTCCACCTCCTCAAAAATAGCTAATTGGATATTGGATTTCCGGGAACCGCCAAAATGGGCGCCGTAGGCGGCCAGGCCCTCCCGCAGAAGTTCCTGGAACGCGGGGTGCTGCGCCATGCCGAGATAAGCAGCACCGCTGAAGTACAAGTGCTCCCTGCCGTCCAGGTGGATCGTTCTGCCGGGGATGCTATGGGTTTTCAAGGCAAATGCGGCTAATCGTTCAGGTTGAAATACAACTCCGCACCCGTGCCGGGCCGCTTGGGATAATGGACTACGCCATCCTGCATCACCACACCGGAAGCGATGTCTTCTTTGAGCAGCAGTGGGCCGTCCATATCCACGTAGTCGAGCAGGGGCAACAGTTGGGCGATGGCCGATACCCCCACCGTGGATTCCGTCATACAGCCCACCATGACCTTCATGCCAAACTCCCGGGCCTGTGCAATCATGCGCCGGGCCGGCGTGAGGCCCCCGCATTTGGTCAGCTTGATGTTGATCCCGTGAAAGTATCCCCGGCACTGGGCTACATCGGCTTCCCGCTGGCAGCTCTCATCGGCCAATACGGGCAGGGGGCACTGTTCAAATAACTTGCGCTGCCCCTCCCAGTCCCCTGGCTTCAGGGGCTGCTCGATGAACTCTACCCCTAAGCGGATGAGCTCGGGGGCGTACTCCAGGGTCTGTTCCGCCGTCCAGCCGGTATTGGCATCTACGCGGAAGACCGCGTCGGTCAGCTTGCGCAGCTCGCGTAGGATATCGAGGTCCTGGTCGGTGCCCAGCTTGATTTTGTAGAGCGGCCATGGCTTCTCCCGGATTTTTTCAGCCATTTCGTCCACAGAGCCAATCCCGATCGTGTAGTTGGTCATGGGGTTGTGTTCGGTTTGCAGGCCCCATAGCTGGTACAGCGGCAGCCCTTTTTTACGTCCGTAGAGGTCGTGGGCGGCCATGTCGAGGGCACATAGTTCAAAGGGGCAGTCTTGTAAATGCGGCCGCATAGCTTCCCAGTAGGCTTCCGGCGTGTCGAGCACGGTATCTTCGATGAGGGAGCGGATCCGTTCGAGGTTGACCACCATCTGGCCGATGCTGAGGCCGTAATAAGACGTGGCGGTGGCTTCGCCCAAGCCGAGGTACTCCCCGTCCTTGAGCCCGACGATGAGGGTGGGCTGAACGTCGCGGGCGCCATGCGAGGTGCGGAACGTACGGCTCAGTTTCAATTCGTGTGCGTACAAATAAAGTTGCATAGCTCAATAGACAAGGATGATACGGGAATTGTCCGGGTTGACTTCAATCCGGGTAATCTGATAGATTTGGTATTCGCTGAAATCGCTGAGCAACACCCAGTCGGCATCGGTTTCCGGCTTGAACTTGAACAGTCGGCTGCCGCTGGCCATGAGCAAGGTACCGTCGTTGAGTACGGCAAAGTCCTCCCGCTCGGGTATCGGGGCCACGAGCGGGCGTGGCTCCGGTATTTTTTCGCCGGTGTAAGCGCCCAGGTCCACCCGCATCAACTTGTGGCCTTTGCTGAAATTTTTCTGGAGGTACACCAACTGCCCACTGCCCGGCACCATCTTGAAGCAGCGCCCGACCTGCTGTGCCATGGGGATCACCGAACTGGTCTCCGGAACCGCCAGGGCCAACTGGTTGGGGCTGCCGTTGAGGTGTAAGGCCACCAGCCCCGGCCGTACCCACTCGTAGTACCCCACGTTGGTCAAATCCTGAAACACAGGGCGTGCCATGAGCATCTGAAACTCAGGGTTCGCCGGGACCTGCCACAGCCGGATCAGCGTATCCCTCCCCGGGAACTCCATGCGCACTAGGTGAAAGGTACTGAAATCGTAGCTCGACCCCCGGGGCGAGTACTCGCCCTCGTACGTGTCGGTGATCTTTCGGCAGGTGCTGTCCCGCAGATGGATGACCCGGATATCGGGCTGGTCTTCCCCGGGGGCCTGGGAGGAAAAGTAGATCTCGTCCTCGCTGAAAAAGGAAGGATGGTTGTTGTATCCGTTGGCGTTGAAACCCGTAAGAAAACGGGGCTTTGAGAACGCAAATAGGGTATCCCCCCTGCGGTGCATGTCAAACAGATAGAGGTTGCTGACCGGTGCCTGCGCATAGGTCAACCAGGGTAAAAGGAAAAACAGAAAAGTCGTTGCTTTGCGCATATTGGGTTCTTTTCCTGCTAAGATACGCCTTTCCCGCTGAACATGCTTTTTGGCAGTCGTAAAAAAATCAAAAAAAAGGGGCGCCTTTTTTGTACGTCCTTAATTAAAAGATTAGATTTGTTGAAATAATTCATTCGAACGATGGCTTTCGCATTGAACAACGGTTTTTACTTTTTTAGCTTTTACTTTTACGTGCCTACGTAAGGGATTGCTGGAATTTGTTGTTCAGAAAGCTGAAAATAAAAGAAAGGGTCCCGCAAGCGGGGCTTTTTTTTTGCTATGAATAGACAAAAATAGAGAGATACTATGCATACGGTACAAACCAACCAGGCACCCTCCGGGAGCGATTCTGAACTACGCCCGCTCCGGGTATGCATCCAGGGGCTGCCGGGAGCTTTCCACGATATCGCAGCGCGTTTCTTTTTCAGCGGGCGTGCGGTAGAGCCCCTGCCGGCGCTTACGTTTCAAGACCTGGTCCACCAAATCGAATCGGGGGAAAAAGCCGACCTCGGCCTGATGGCGATAGAGAATACCTTAGCCGGCAGCCTCATGGCCAACTACAAATTGCTGAACTTCGCATCCCTGAAAATCACCGGTGAAATCTTCCTGCGCATCAAACAAAACTTGATGGCCCTGCCCGGCCAACGCATCGAAGACCTGACCGAGGTACATTCCCACCCCATCGCCATCGAACAGTGCCGCGAATTTTTCCAGGCATATCCCCATATCCGGCTCGTCGAAGCGGAAGATACCGCCCTGGCAGCTTTCCGGATACAGGAAAAAAAGCTCGAGGGGATAGGGGCGATTGCCAGCGCAACCGCCGCCGCCCTGTATGGGATGGAGATCCTGGCACCCGGCATAGAAACGAACAAACTCAACTTTACGCGCTTCCTGGTGCTGGAACGAGCGGAGGAAGCCCGCCCCGTGGCCCATGCGGACAAGGTCTCCATCCATTTCGCTACCGGCCACTCGGTGGGCAGCTTGTACAAGGTGCTGGCCGTGTTGGCCGCTTATGGGGTGAACCTCACGAAAATCCAGTCGGCCCCCATCATCGGCAAGCCCTGGGAGTATAGGTTCTATGTGGACTTTGTCCTGGAGGGCAGTATGGGCTTTGAACCAGCTATCGAAGCCATCCGACCCCTTACGCACGAATTGAAAATCCTCGGCACCTACCGTCAGGGACAACTCTACGAAGATTAACGCATACGATATGACATCGCCTATCATCGGACCAGCCTCCCGGCTATCGGTCGTCGAAGAATACTACTTCTCCCGAAAACTGCGGGAGATCGCACAGATGCGGGCACAGGGCATGGAAGTGCTCAACCTGGGCATCGGAAGCCCCGACCTGCCCCCCGCCCAGGAAGTGATGGACGCACTCTCCCAACAGGTCATGCGCCCCGATGTACATGCCTACCAAAGCTACAACGGAATCCCCGAACTGCGGCGGGCTATGGCCGACTGGTACCGCACCTACTTCGACGTCCATCTGGACCCGGAAGGGGAAGTGCTGCCTCTAATGGGCTCTAAGGAAGGTATCCTGCACATCTCCATGAGCTACCTGGATGCGGGCGATGAAGTACTGGTGCCCAATCCCGGATACCCGGCGTACCGCGCAGTGGCCAACCTGGCCGGAGCTACTATCCGCGAGTACCTGCTGGAGGAGGCCCGCCACTGGACGCCCGACCTGGACGCCCTGGCGGCTACCGACCTCACCCGCGTCAAACTCATGTGGCTCAACTACCCGAATATGCCGACCGGGGCGCAATCCGATATGGGGTTCTTCCGCGACCTCATCGCGTTCGCCCAAACGCACGGTATATTGCTGGTCAACGATAACCCCTATACTTTCGTGCTCAACGACCAACAGCGCAGCTTGCTGAGTATCCCGGGGGCCATGGAGGTCGCCCTGGAGCTGAATTCCCTGAGCAAAGCACACAATATGGCGGGGTGGCGCATCGGTATGCTGGCAGGTCGGAAAGTGTACCTGGATACGGTGCTGCGCTTTAAAAGCAATATGGATTCCGGTATGTTCAAACCGCTGCAATTGGCCGCGGTGGCCGCGCTGGCACAGCCCCCGCAATGGTACCGCGACCTGAACGCGATCTACGCCCGGCGCCGCTCCCTGGTATTCGATCTGCTGGATGCCCTAGATTGCACCTACGACCCCGCACAGGTGGGCATGTTCGTATGGGCCCACATCCCTGAGCGCTATGAAGACGGCTATGCCCTGGCTGACGAAGTCCTGGAAAAAGCACATGTCTTTATTACCCCAGGCGGCATATTTGGCTCTCAAGGCAAGCGCTTTGTCAGGGTCTCCCTGTGCAGCGACCACGAAATTTTTGCCGAAGCACTGCGAAGGGTGCTGGAGTGGAAGGTTCTTTCTCAAAAAAGCTGATCGCACCATGAACGTTGCTATTGTTGGAATAGGACTCATCGGCGGGTCTTTGGCCATCACGCTGAAGGAAAATGGCTTTGCAGATACCATCATCGGAGTGGACGAGCGCCCGGAACACCTTGCCAAAGCACTCCGCAGACGCCTCATTGATGAAGCGATGCCCCTGCACGAGGCCATCGCCGCCAGCGATCTGGTAATCGTCGCCGTCCCGGTAGATGCGATGACCTCCTTGCTGCCCCTCATCCTGGACCAAGTGGATCAACAGGTCGTCATGGAAGTGGGTTCTACCAAAGAACGACTGCTCGAATCCGTGCGCACCCATCCCAAACGGGGCCGCTTTGTCTCTACACACCCTATGGCAGGCACAGAGTATTCCGGCCCGGAAGCCGCCGTGCCCAGCCTGTTCAACGGAAAATATACCGTGCTCTGCGAAACGGAAAAAAGCGACCCGGACGCCCTGGCCCTCGTAGAGCAACTCTATGCGTCCATACCCATGAAAATGGCATACTTAGACCCGAAATCCCACGATGTGCACACGGCCTATGTATCCCATATTTCCCATATCAGCTCGTTCGCCCTGGCCCTGACGGTCCTGGCCAAAGAACGCGACGAGGCCCGCATCTTCGAACTGGCAAGCACGGGCTTCGGCTCCACCGTGCGGCTCGCCAAGAGCTCCCCGGATACTTGGATACCCATTTTTCGCCATAACCGGGACAATGTGCTCGATGTGCTCGACGAACACATCAACCAGTTGTCCTTGTTTCGCACGCTTTTGATCAAGAAAGACTTCGATTCTTTCTATGAACGCATTGCAGAAGCGAACAAAATCCGGAAAATCATTGGCTAATTCGTTCATCCATATACCTTAACGATAAACAAGTACGACTCATGCAGATGAATTTCCAACCGATTCTCGAGCGCCCTGCTGGCCGGCCCATCCTCATCGCCGGCCCCTGCAGCGCTGAAACAGAGGCACAGGTGTTGCTCACCGCCCACGAACTCTCTAAGCTCGGTTACGTGGACCTCTACCGCGCCGGTATCTGGAAACCCCGCACACGGCCGGGTGAATTCGAAGGTATCGGCACCATCGGCCTGGGCTGGCTGCGCCGGGTAAAAGAAGAAACCGGCCTGAAAGTAACCACGGAAGTAGCCAATACCCAACATGTGTTCGAATCCCTGAAATATGGGGTGGACGTGCTCTGGATCGGCGCCCGTACCACGGTCAACCCGTTCTCCGTACAGGAAGTGGCCGACGCCCTGAAAGGCGTGGACATCCCCGTGATCGTCAAAAACCCGGTCAACCCAGACCTCAAACTCTGGATCGGCGCTATCGAACGCATCTACAACGCAGGTATCCGCCGCATCGCAGCCCTGCACCGAGGCTTTTCACACCATGGGGAAAGCTCCTACCGCAATGTGCCGCGCTGGCAAATCCCCATCGAACTGCGCCGCTTGTTCCCGGACTTGCAGATCATCTGCGACAACAGCCATATCTGCGGGCGCAGGGATACCCTCTTCGCCGTCGCACAACGCGGTATGGACCTGAATTTCGACGGCCTGATGACGGAAGTACACCCGCGCCCGGACGAAGCCTGGAGCGATGCCGCCCAGCAAATCACCCCGGAACAGTACGGACAACTCGTGTCCAAACTCAAATTCCGCGAATCCTCCACCGATAACCCGGAGTTTGTCCAGCATATCGAACACCTGCGCCACGAAATTGACGAAATTGACGAGGAACTGCTCAACCTGCTCAGCCGCCGTATGAAACTCTCCGAAGGAATTGGCAAATACAAAAAACGCAACAATATCGCCATCCTCCAGGCAGGCCGCTGGGCCGAAATCCTGGAACGCGGGGTCGCCGCCGGAAAGAAAAGAGGCCTGAGCGAAGAGTTCACCACGTCCATCCTGCGCTCCATCCACGACGAGTCCATCAACCACCAGGAACGCATCATGCTCGAGGGGGGGGAGTAAGGAGACTGCGCCGTTTGAAGACGCGACTTTGCACAAAGTTTGGATAACTGAAGTGCTAATTGTACTTTTATGGCAAATTTCGCTATATATGCGGTTTTTGTCCAAACTTGCCCTGCAAACTATAATCGCATGAATCAGTCTCTGTCCAAGGCTGTCCGGTATCTCGCGGTGCCCATTGGCGCTTGGGCGCTCTCTTGTCTGCCCCTGCAGCTCCCGGCCGGCCCGTGGTGGTATCCCCATCCTGGCCTGGAGGCGGTCAGGTGGGCGTATGCGCTCGCTCCAAACGGCGGGCACAGTACCCCCAGACCTGCAAAGGCAGCCCTCGGCAGCGCCCGGAAAAATACAGCGCCCAATAAGAAGGCGGGAACCGTCCGTTCCTTCTTCGCCGCGGATTGTACCGCCTCGTTCGGGATTGACCGCGCCAGCTTGCACGACTACTTCGGCCTCGATGTGCTCGACAACTGCTCCGAGGTCAACCTGGACGTGCAAATCGAATCCTGCGTGCCCAAAGTGGTCTCGAAATTCGTGCTGGAAGAAGAAAGCTGGCGGTATACCTCCTACCCGACGATGCGGGTAAAAGAACGACTGATGGTGTCGGGGGTTCCTATCGGGAAGCACCGCCTCATCGTCGCCGCAACCGACGTGTGTGGCAATAAAATGCTGGATACCCTGCACTTCGTCGTCATTGACCGCAGCGCCCCGACCATGAAGTGCCGGGACGAGTTTACCATCGCCCTGTCCAACTCTTTCTCCAAACCGTATGGGGAACCATTCCCCCGGCAGGGCTATCCGTTCAGCGGATACGCAAAGGTGAAGGCCTCGGAAATAGACGCGGGCAGCCAGGACAACTGCGGCATGGACTGGGTCCGCGTGCGCAGGGCCTACCGCCCAAGCGATGAACCAACCTATGTGGCCCTGGGCTACGACTGGAATAGGGACGGCAAGATCACCCTCGACGGCAAAGATGGGGTGGACTGGAACTCCGACGGCGATATCGGCGATGACCTGGAAACGTTCGAACCGTCCAGAGGCGACTCATCCGTCTGGATGACCCCCGCCCTGGACTATGTGGAATTCTTTTGCAGCGACCGCGGCCCCGACGGGGTCATGGTAGAACTGTGGGGAAAAGATAAAACGACCCTCGTCTCTTCTTCCTGCGCGATGCCGACGCGCGGCGGCCTGGTGTACCCCTCGGTCAGCGGGGGCAACCTCAACCACTGCTGGATGAAGGTGGTCGTGGAAGACAATATCGAACCTAGCTTTGCTACCCCATCCACCGGGGCGTTCGTCTTTTGCGATAACCGCGAACTCTACGATTCGCTGAGCACCCCGCAGTTCGTCCCCCTGGAAAGCCCCTTGTACGCTTTTATCGAAAACCGCATCCTCGAACCGCAAGGGAAAGGGCGGTTCTACGTCACCAAAGGCAATGACTGCGAAGATGTCGAAGTGAACGTGGGCATCCTGCCCTACGTAGAGTGCGGCTCGGGCTACGTCGAACTGCAATACTTCGCCCGCAAACGGATCAAAGGGGAATGGGTGGAATATTTCGCAGGGTACACGGAAATAGACGTCCGACCCTTCCATTCCTACAATATCCGCTTCCCGGCAGATACCACCTACTCGTCCTGCCAGGGGCTGCTGGATACCACCAATGTGGCCGACGGACAAGAGCTGGGCTGCGATATCCTCTCGACCTATGTCTCTGACAAACGCTATGACAAGGCGACCCGCAACGGCCAGCCCGCAGCAGGCTGCTTCGTGGTGCTTCGCACGTTCTTCGTCGTGGATTGGTGCCAATTCGACCTTAGCTGCGATACCTTTTCCTATGCCGTCATCGTCCCCCGTGACCCCGACCGGGATGGAAACAACGGGGTGAACGTGCTGGTGCGCGACTCAGACCGGGATTCGTACGAGGAAATTTACTACGAGGATGCCGCAGGCCCTAATTTCACAGAACGGAACGGAAAGAACTTCTCGCCTTCCCCCGGGGAGCAAGTAGTGAGCCCCGGCTTCCACGAACAAACGGCCCGACTGCTCCAGTTCAATAACGAAGACTTCGAGCCTTGGGGCTCCCCCTGTTACTCCTACCCCTATCGCCAGGGCTTCAACGAAACGGAGTATTTTGCCTGGATGTTCACCCAGCAAATCACCGTAGCCGACAAGCAGGCTCCGGTCGTGGAACCCTCCTCCGGACCCCTCGTTTTTTATCAGGACAAAAAAACCTGCACAGCAGAAGTACATATTCCTATCGTAGCGACCGACGAATGTGCCGCACTGGAATTAGAACAGGACTCGCTTTCTGCCGTCGGGAATATCGCCCTTGAACGGGTGCGCCTGAAACTGGAAGGACAAAATGAACGGGAATTGGGCGACCTGGCCCGTCTCCTCCCCGGGCACGCCCTGGATGGCGATGAAAAAGGCGATGGCCGTTGGGTGCTCCATTCTACGGCTATGCCCATCGGCAACCACAGCTTGATCGTAATTGCCCGCGACGATTGCGGCAACCTCTCGGCACAACGCGAAATCCCGTTCTCCGTACGCGATACCACCCCACCTGTGCCCGTATGTTATACCGGCCTGGCCATGCAGTTGTCTAAAAAGGCAAACGCCAATACCGGGGAGGTGGTGCTGTGGGCCAGCGACCTGGTAGCCGGCCCTACAGAGGACTGCAACGGACAAGGGCCTGCACGGGGGCCTAATCAAAAACCTTTGATCACCAAATATTATGTGGTAAAAGACAATGGGGATCGGGTATGGGACGAAAAAGACAGCATTGACCGCCAGGGCTTCCCCTTGCGAAAAGCAAGCAGCGTAACCCTCACCTGCGAGGATGCCGCTTTCACCCAAGTCCTGATCCGCTTGTACGCAGAGGACGAAAAAGGCAATGTGGGGTACTGTGAAACGTATGTGCTGCTGAGCGACCCCCTGGAAACCTGTCCGAAAAAAGGCGCATCGGCTATCGCCGGGATCATCGCCACAGAACGCGGGAATATGGTGGACCATGTGGAGGTCCAATTAGATGGCGGCGCATCTATGATGTATAGGACGGATCAGACCGGTAAATTTGCCTTCAAAGGCCTCAACGATGGCATGGACTACTCCGTGACCCCTTACCGCAACGACGATGTCATGAACGGGGTATCCACCTATGATTTGTTGTTGCTGACCCGCCATATCCTGGGTACAGAATCCCTGGACAGCCCTTACCAACTTATCGCCGCCGATGTAAACCACTCGGGAGCGGTTTCTACTTCGGATATCGTCGCGCTGCGAAGGGTAATTCTGGGCCTGGATGCTGCGTTCCCCAACAATACGAGCTGGCGCTTCGTAGATGCTGCTTTTACCTTCCACAACCCGCAAAATCCCTGGGCAACCCCTATGCCGGAAACGATCAAGTGCCCGGACCTGCACGGGAATATGAGCATCGAGTTCATCGGAATCAAAATTGGCGACCTCAATGGGGATGCGAGCAGCACGGCTTCGCCCCGCAGTACCAGAACAGTAGGGATTACCAGCCCCGATGTTGGGGTTCGTGCAGGGGAAACGTATCCGGTTTCTTTTTATGCCGATTTGAGCGCAGTCGAAGCCCTGCAGTTCACGCTGCACTTCCCTTCCTTTGATTGGGTAGGGGTAGAGCCCGGAACGTTTGCGGAAAGCGAAATAGCCGTGTTCGAGGCCGATAAAACCTTGACCGTGGCCTGGTCCCCATCGGAGAAAGAGAAGCAGTCGCCTCCGCGCCGCCTCTTCACCCTGTTGCTGAAGGCCGGGTCGGAAGGGGAACTAAAGAACATGCTGCACCTCAGCAGCCGGATCACGCCTGCCGCCGCATTCTATGCACAGGGCACTGCGGGCAACGTATCTTTATACTTCTCCAAACCAGAGGAAATCCTGGGGGAAAACAGCTTTGAACTGCTCCAGAACGAACCCAACCCGTTCAGCGGCGAAACCCTGCTCCGTTTCCGGATGCCGGAAGCAGGGGAGGCAACTTTGACCGTACAGGATGTATCCGGGCGCATCCTCTGGCAACAGGAGGCGAAGTATCCCGAAGGTATGCACACTATCCGGGTAACCGACGCCCAGCTTCGGAAAGGAGCCACAGGCGCAGCGGTTTTGTACTACACCCTTACTACGGGCAGATATACCGCTACGCGCAAAATGATCGTATTGAACAAGTAAACGCCTTTTCCAAAAATAAAACCAGATGCACTACGAAAACCTTCTGTTGGATGAATCACAGGGCATACTCCTGGTCATCATCAACCGCGAGCGCGCCCTCAACGCCCTGAACCGCCAAACGATGGCGGAGTTGCGCACGCTATTTGCCGAGGATATCCCACATCGCAGTACCACCCGGGGCGTTATCCTGACCGGGGCCGGCCAAAAGGCTTTCGTAGCGGGTGCCGATATCAAGGAATTCCAGGATATGCAGGGAGAAGACGGGATGCGCATGGCCGAACAGGGGCAGGACGTCTTTTTCCTCATCGAACGCTCCGCAGTGCCGGTCGTAGCGGCTGTGAACGGCTTTGCCCTCGGCGGGGGCTGCGAGCTGGCCATGGCTTGCCACCTCCGTATTGCCGGTGAAAACGCCTTTTTTGGCCAGCCTGAAATCAATCTCGGCATCATCCCCGGTTATGGAGGTACACAGCGGCTCATCCAATATGTTGGGAAAACAAAAGCCATGGAATTACTGCTCACCGCCGACCGGCTGGGTGCACAGGAAGCCCTGCGCCTGGGGTTGGTGAATGCCGTGGTACCGGCGGGAGAGGAAGTGGAAGCCGCCCGTACCTTGTTAGAGAAGATCCAGGCGAAAGCACCGGTCGCCGTAGCCAAAACCATCGAAGCGGTCAATGCCTATTTCTCCGCGGGAGTAGATGGTTTTAAAGCCGAAATAGCTGCCTTCGGAGCCACTACTTCTACTGAAGATTTCCGGGAAGGGGCAGCGGCTTTCGTAGAAAAGAGAAAGCCGGAGTTCAAAGGCCGCTAACAGACTACTACCAGTCTTCCTCGTTCTCGAGGACAGGGTAGTCCTGGGGGGCGTAAAAAGGAGGTGGAAGCACGGCGTTTGTACTCACTCCCCGGCTGAGACGGGTGGGGGAGTCATACAGCGCGGGGGCATCGTTGGAGCGCACGGCCAATTCGGAAATCTGGAAGGAGCCCCGCCGGTCGGATAGTTTCCCCTCTTGTACTTTCCGATAGATCTTATCGGCCCGCAAGCGCGATTCCGTCATGGGCTTGGATTGTTTCTCCTGGTACGTCTCCCGCACGCTGAGGTAAGCGGCTAATACGCGTTGCTCTTCCTGGTCGCCCCAGGTGTCAGGGGCCATAGGTATTCCGCTTTGTTGGATACCCAGCTCCAGGCACTTGCTCACCCATGCCGGCCGGTTGACGTGGTTGTCCAGGAGAAGCGCTACCCCGAACGACGAGGTGATGAGCTGGTTCAAGCCGTACCCCATAACCGCATACTCCGGCTTCCAGTAAAAATTTTTGAGGCGGCTTATGGCGTGTTCGACCTGTATGGCCTGCACATCTGCTTCCTGGCCTGCCCTCCAAAATCGGAAGGCCCAGTTCGGCTCGCGGAACTGGTTTTTATAGTCCGATAGGTTGACGGTAGCCCCGTTATAGGTTATGAAACCGAGCGTAGTGTCGGTATCCGGGCTGACGTCTATGCCAAAGGCGTTGAAATAGGTGTTGAACGTAGCGGGGTATTGCGCCTTGATTTTTTTGAGCAGGGCGGGCAGCTCCCCCTTGGCTTCCCGGGAGCCCAGGTTCCACTGGAAGATACCAAAGCTCAGGAAGCCGGCATCGTAGGTATTGATGCCGTCGAGCTTGCCCTCGTTTTCCGCAACGGCTTTTACAACGGCTAAGGCACTCGGGGTCAGGTCGAACTGCTGGCCGAGCTTGACCTGGTTGCTGTCCACGAAGCGCTCGATAGAGAGGCGCCCCACCGTAAAAAGCCCTCCCTGCGCATGCTTGCGGAATTCTATTTGCCGGTTGCCGTCGCTCACCGTCACGTACAGTTCCTGATCCACTATTTTGAGGCTGTTGGGTATAGGCAGTAGGTCAGGCGAGGGGTTGGCCAGCGTATCCGGGGCGGTTTGAAGGTTCAGCAAATCGCCGTAGGTCGGGGACAGCTCCGCTATCAAAGAGCGGGCGATCTCATCGCTGACTTGGTTGCTCGCGTAGGCAATCCCCCTTTGTTGCGCATAAAACCGCAGCCCTGTGCCGATATGGGGCTCGTAAATGTCCAGGTTTTCCAAAAGAACCATCAACTGTTGGGAGCCATAGTTCAGGGGATCGGATAGGTTGAAGGCGATGGACAGGCTCTGCGCTTTTTGGGAACGCTGCAGTAGAACCAGCCCTTCCAGTGCATCCTGGCGCTGTATCATCTTTGAAAGCATGGCCGCTGTCACGTTCATGCCGTCGAAGGGAATGCGGTTGCGCGCGCAAAACGCCCGCACACCGGCAGTCGTTTCGTTCCCAAAGTAATCGGAAGGACCCAGACGATTCCACTGAAGCTCATTCCCAAAACCCAGGGAATTCAGTAGTTCCCTGAGTTTTGAGATGAACGCGTTTTGGCTTCTGCGCGCCAGGTATTTTGAAACCGTGTTCGTGCGCAATAAATCGAGTAAGGGTTCCTTGTTTAGCATCGCAGGTAAGTTGTGTACCGACAAAATTGCGCAAAACTTCGATTTATTGCACCATTATCTATTTTTCCTGCTATCTTTTTATAAACTTCAGCACTTCCTGGGGCATTTCGGCGGTTTTTATGCGCAAGAAATAGACACCTGCGGGTAATGCACTACAATCCATGCGCTCCTGCTTTTGTCCCGGCTTCAGGTTCCAGGAGCGGATGAGCCTGCCGTTGGGCTGTAAGATCTCGAGCTGTGGGGCCGCACCCTCCGGCAGCTCCGCAAGTAGTTCGAGGGTGAGCTGCTCCGTGGCAGGGTTGGGGTAGAGATGTGCCATACCCGAAGACTCCATGCGGGCGGCAAAGGAAACCACATTGGATTGGAAGGTGTTTCCAAAGCCGTCTTTTCCAACGACCCGGTAGTAGTTGAGCCCGTAGTTCGGGGCTTTGCCGCGATATTCGTAGTAGTTGAACCCGTTGTCCTGTGCCATGTACTGGCTGGTTTCCTGCATGGAGGTCCACTTTTCCCCGTCCTGTGCGTACTCTACGCGGAAGGTATAATCCAGGAAATCTTCCCGCATGCGCCAGCGGAGGCTCACCTGGTGGTCCTCGTCCATGAGCCCGTTCAGGGTGAGCAGGCCATCGCCCGATGTACAATAGGCCGGACTGGTCGTCACGCTGAAGGTCTTGCGGCTTTCGATGGTACAGCCGTTTTCGGTAACCCACACGCGTGCTTCTACGGTTCCGGAGCCGTTAGCGGTCAGCGTGGCCACCTGGCCCAGGGCGGAAGTCGGGCTGACCGAGAATTGCCCGGAAGTGACGGTGAAGGTCCATCGCACGTATGCGGTGCTGGTCTTGGTCTCTACTTTGACACTGATCGGCCTGTCCTGGCAGTAGTACGCGCTGGCCAGGATCTTGGCGGCTGCTTTGTCTTCCACGGTGACTTTGACCGGCGAAGGTTCTTTGAAGGTGCTGCACCCGGCGCGGCGCACGCAGCGCACAAAATAGGCGGTTCGATCCAAGGCCCCCGGGTCCAGCGTCGGGGAATTGCTGTTGGGTACCGGCTGGTAGGTGGTGGTATTGAAAACGCCGTCAATGTAGGAAAACATCCATACGTATTCCAAATCGCCTTGCCCCCCGGAGGGCGTCCGCAGGTTCTGGATGGGGGCTGGGTCCAGCCCCGGCCCGCAGAGCGTCTGGTCGTTGCCAATCAAGCCGGGGTCGGTCACGTTGTCGCAACCGAGGTAGAAACCCGCATCTATCGAAAGGTTGTCAATGCCGGTGAAAATGGTATAGATCGGCGTGAGGTGCGTGCTGGTGTCAATGTCGCTGTCGAGGTTGTCCTCGCCTTTGTTCGGGGCCGTCACCTCCCAGCGGCTGCCCGGCGGGGTGAGGAAAAGGAGCTGGTAGTTGCCGGGCCGTACAAAGAAACAGTACCGGCCCTGGGCATCCGTGACGGTGGAATCCAGGTTTATGTTTGGCCGGGCAGGGTTGCGCAGATAGACCTTGATGCCTTCTATACCGCTTTCAGTGCTGTTCTGCCTTCCGTCCTGATTGATGTCGTACCAGGCATAGTCGCCGATTTTTACCGGGCAATTTTCAATGACCACGCGGAAAGGGAAGTTCTCGACCGCTTCGCACTGCGCCGGGTCGAAGGGGTCGAGCCGGGCCGTGAGGGTGTAAAGCCCTATGCCGAGTGCCGAAGGGTTGATGGTGCTCACCCGTTGGTTGTTGAGGAAATAGGAAAGCGTACCGGCAACCGATCCGCTCAGCGCAGGGGTGTAAGGGCCATCGTTGAGGCAGAACGTATCGGGCAAAGTACCCTGTACCCTCGGGTAGCTGCAGGCATTTTCCAGGGCCAGCGACTCGCGCCCGTTGGTCAAGTTGACGTCGTACCCGAACCCGTCTACGTGGCGGAAATCATACTGGTAGATCCCGGGCTGTACTTCGGTCAGGATAGTCCCTACGGGCACGGGCAGGGGGGCTGCCGGTGGGGCCGGGCTGCTGCTCAGGTACATGCCGTTTTGGGAGGTGATGCGCCAGACATCGCCGGGGATGCCGCTGAGCACGATGCGGTCGGAAAACTGTCCGTTGCCCCGCGCGGTGGCGTTGTTGAGGCAGACGCAGCCCGGGGAAGGAATAGACTGCGTTTCCGGTACCAGCCCCGCATCCCAACTCAGATCGGTTTGCCCGGCGCTGATTTGGAACACAGGGGTCATATAGGTGTCGCGGTTGGCATCGCTGTCCGATTCATTGCTTTCCCCAACGTCGTTGCGCGTCAGTTGGAGGGTATCGGGAATCCCAAAGGTGATTTTATAGCTGCCCGCCGGTACGATGAACTGGTACTTGCCCTTGGAATCGGTGCGGGTGCTCAGCGGCGAAGGGAAGTTGGGTATGCTGCCGATGGGCGTGATGGTCACGGGGATGTTGCCAACCCCTTTTTCGCCGGCGTCCTGTATGCCGTTGCGGTTCTGGTCAAACCAGACACAGTCGCCCACCAGTGCGTTGGTGATGGTAACGGCTACCTGGCAAGTAGAGGTGCAGCGCTTGGCGTCTTGTACCGTGACGGCATAATCGCCGTTAGAGAGGCTGCTGACGCTGGTGCTCGTCCTTCCGTTTTTCCATAAGACCGTATATGGCCCCGTACCCCCGGACAGCTCCACCGAGGCGGAACCGTCGGACGCGCCCGGGAACGAAGGCGGGCGGATATTGACAATGCTGCATTCGGGTATGCCGGGGTTTAAGATATTCACCGATCTGCTTTGCGTACAGCCGTTGGCATCGGTCACCGTGGCGGTATAGGTGCCGGCTAATACCCCCAGGATGCCGGAAGAAGTACCTCCGTTGCTCCAGCGGTAGCTGTAAGGCCCAAGCCCCCCGCTGGCAGTGGCCTGGGCGGAGGTAGTGGCGATATCGCCGCACAGCGCATCGGTGCTGAGGAGCGAGAGGCTGAGTGCTGCGGGTTGGGTAATGGCCACCGACGTGGTGTTGCGACAGCCTTCTGCATCGGTTACCGTGACCGAGTAAGTCCCTGCGGCTAATCCGCCCATCTGCGCCTGCCGGATACCGGTGTTCCACAAATAGGAGTACGGAGGACGGCCGCCACTGGCATTGACCAGTACGGAGCCGGTGGCGCCCCCCTGGCAGAGCACGTGGGTGGGCTGTGTGCTCAGGGCTATGGTGGGCACGATATCCACGGCGCCCTGGGCGGTATCCCGGCAGTTGTTGGCATCGGTGACGGTGACGCTGTAGGTTCCCGTGCCGAGGTTGCTGAGGCTGGAAGCAGTCGAGCCGTTGTTCCAGCGGTAGGTGTAGGTCGGGACGCCGCCCGTGACCGATACCCTTGCCGAACCGGCGTTGCTGCCCCCGCATACGATACCGGAAGCGATGACCGTAGCGTCCGGTTTGGGCAGGCTGTTGATGTTGGCTGAGCCGGAAGCAGTACACCCCCGCGCGTCCGTCACGGTAACGCGGTAGGTGCCGGAAGACAGATTGGTCAATCCCTGGGCAATGCCTCCGTTGCTCCATGCGTAGGAAAAAGGAGCGGTGCCTCCGGAGGCCAGGGCAGAGGCAACCCCTGTGTTCGTGCCTGCGCACAGGCTGAGGGTCGCACTGACCTGCAGGTTGACCACGGGCGGGGGAAGAATGGTCGTCGTTGCAGTCTTCGTGCAGCCCAGGGCGTCGGTCACCGTGAGGGCGTAGGTGCCGGCAGCCAGGTTATCGAGGGTGGCTGCCCGGCTGCCGTTGCTCCAGAAATAGGTGTACGGCCCTGTCCCGCCGCTGACTACCGCACTGGCCCGCCCAAACGGCACCGTGCAGGAGGCCACGTCGCTTTTGGTGATCGCCAGGGCAACCGGGGCGGCGGCGTTGACCGTGGCGCTGGTGCTGCGCTGGCAGCCCGCTGCATCCGTGACGGTGACCGAGTAGGTACGCGGGGCCAACCCGGTGCGCAGCTGGGAAGAAGGCCCGGCGGGGTTCCAGGCGTACGTGTACGGCCCCACCCCGTTTTCCGTACTGACCACCATAGAGCCGTTGGAAGCCCCTGCACAGGTCTCATCGGTAGCCCGCGCGCTGATGCTGAGGTTGGAACGAGGGGTGAGCGCGATTTGCCGGGTGACGACGCACTCCGCCGCATCTTTGATGGACAGGGTGAACTGCCCTTCCGTCAGGCTCGCCAGATTGGGCAGGAGCTGCCCGGTATTCCAGGAGATGCGGTACGGAGGAGTGCCCCCGGAAACGGATTGCACCTGAATGCTGCCGTTCTGTATGCCACTGCAGCTCGGCGCTTGCGCCAGGATATTGACGGTGAAAGCCGGAGGGGCGTTGACCGTGGCCGCTGCACTGATGGTGCAGCCCCGGGCGTCGGTGACGGTGAGGCGGTAGGTGCCGCCGCCTATCCCGCTCAGGGTCGGGGTAGTGGCCCCGTTGCTCCACTGGTATGAGTAGGGCGCTACCCCACCGCTCAACGAAATGTTGACCGCCCCGTCGCTGCCTTCCGGACACGTAACGTTCCGGGGCAGGAGGAACAGCGACAAGGGCTCAATCGTCAACTTCACACATTCTATGGTGGCACAAAGGCGCGTATCGGAAACGGTTACGCAATAACTCCCCGACATGGTGAAGGTTTGGGTGGGCCCGAGCAGCCCTTTGTCCCATTCGTATTTATACGGCGGAACCCCGTTGTTGCCGCTGGCGGTCACCGTCACCGGACCCGAACAGGCATGGTTGGTTTCCATGGCGACCATGAGCATGGCAGAGCCGTTCACCGTCGCACTGGCCGATACCGTGCGCGAGGCAGCATCCGTGACGGTTACGCTGTAGTCGCCCGGTGGCAAGCGCCGGATAGTAGCCGTCGTATCGCCCGTACTCCACAAATAGCGGTACGGCGCTTGTCCACCCGAGGGCCGGGCCGTCACCTCGCCCGTGGCCATCTGGCCGCAAAGAACATGTTTAATGTCGAAACCCAGGCTGAACTGCGCCTGCACTTGGAAGACACCCGCCGTGAAGCAGATGATTAGAGCCAAGGTTCTGGTCAGGGTGGATGAAAAAGGATATACCCGTTGCCTTTCTTGTAAAAGGTTCTTCATGGATTATGGTTTTTGAGACTTTTGCCAAAAACAAACGTGCGGAGCGAACAGCTTGTTATGCTGAGTAGCCCGCAGATAACCCGTGAGAAGGTGCCAGTGGAATACTGGATTGGATTTTTTAAACGAGGAGGCAAATAAGGCGTATGGAGACGCCCTGCGCACTGCAAAAAAACTACTTTTTTATGGGAAAAGGAAATAATCCAGGGAAAATAAAAAAGTCGTGCCGCATAACCACAGCACGACCTACGACTAACAAATTATAATCCCATGAAAACTTATTTAGCCCTGTTTGGCCGTTTTTTTAAAAAAAACAACCTTTTACCCAATAAAACTGCCACAATACTACAAATATACGCGTGCTCCAACAAAAAAGTTTAGTTGTCCATGAAATGTGAACTTTTTTTTGCAATGTATGTAAAGACAGAAAAGGCTTTTCAGGATCAAAAACAACATTAGACTTGTTGCGAGGGGTCAGCGAGGAGGGAAAAAGAGTCATTTTTTTGTCCACACGAAGGCTTTTTGAAGGAGTATAGCCGGGTTATATGACCGAAAAAAGGCACAGTGTGGGCTAAAAAAGAGGAGGT
>JBEGMH010000198.1:0-8967 GCA_041183125.1 Bacteroidota bacterium
CCGAGTACCTCAAGTCGGTGAATTTTTATGTGGGTACGCTCTTGTTAGTGGGTATGGGCGGAGCGGCCGCCTGGCTCTTGAAAGCAGACAGTATCACGGATGCCCTCGCTATGGGCTACTCGGCCCCCCAGATTATTTCTTCCTTGTTACAGCAGAAGGCAAACGCATTGGTCCCCGCCCAGCCGGGCGCGCCGAACAACCCGTTGGGTATTAGTGCCCGCCGCCCATTTCCACTACTTCGTGAAACACATCGTGCAAGGCTGTGATGGCTTTGGTCAGCGCTTCGTCGCTCGCCTGGCCAGCTACCTGGTTGGCAATGTCCCGGGAGCCCTTGGCCAATTGTCCCAATTTCTCCTCTACCCCTTTTCCTTTCAAAGAGGCGGGTAGGGCGGTGGCAGCCCAGGTTTCTGCCCGCTCCGCAAGCGTAGTGGCGCGGGTTTTCAAAGGCTTGAGGTCTCCGTTCTCAGCCGGGTGGAAGGTCGAGGACATGACCTCGTGGTACGCATCCACATTTTTATTCCACGCACTTATGGCCGGGTCTGTGGCAACAGGTGCCGGCGGGGCTTCCCGTTGTGCGGATTTGGTTGGGCTGCAGGAAAAAATACCAAGGGCCACTGCGAGCAGGAGGCAGGATAAGATTTTGTTTTTCATGATGGTATATATTTGGTAATAAGATTTGGGTCGTTGAGCAGAACAAGTCTTGGACATGTGAACCTATCCGGCGATGTCCTCCAGGGTCTTCCAGCATTGGAAAAGGGCTCTGGGCACATGGAAGCAGCCTTTCCATTTCCCGCCTTTGAGCGGCAGCAGCACTTCCCCCCGTCGGTTGAGATAGCCGAACCACTCTCCATACTCGGGATCCCGGAATTTCGACCAGGCATAGTCGTGTACGCGTTCAAACCACTCCAGGTTCAGGGGGTTGCGGGTATGGGCGTAGCCTTTGAGCAGGGCGACCAGCGTTTCGAGGTGGACCCACCAAAGTTTTTGATCCCATTCCAATTGCTGGGTAGGGTGTCCTTTCACATCCATGAAATACAGGATGCCGCCATATCCGGGGTCCCAGCCGTATTGTATGGTGGAAAGCGCGATGTCATTGGCCCGCCGGATGAGGTCTGCATCCCCCTGGCGCACGCCGATATCCATGAGGAACCACATGGCCTCTATGGCGTGCCCCGGGTTGAGGAGGCGGCCTTCGAACGAATCCGAAAAATGCCCCTCAGGGCTTACGTTCTCCAACACCACCCCTAGTTCCGGGTGGTAGAACACCTCCATCACCTCATGGACGCAGCGCTGTATGGTATCCTGGACCAGTGTGGGGTCGAGCAGGTGTTCGATTTCGAGCGCCAGGTTGCACAAGATCATGGGTAGGGCGAAGTTCTTCAGGGGGCGGGTGTTGGCGACCTGCTTATTGTAGGTTCCTTTGGGGTTATCGCTGCGCCCCAGGATTTGGAGGAAGGTATCCTTGGCTATTTTCCCGTATTCTTCTTTTCCTGTCGCTGCGAAAAGTTGGCCAAAGGCCATCGTAGCGAAACAGTCGGAGAAGATATTGTACGGTTGTACCAGCGGTTTCCCGTCGCGCTGAAGGGAAAAATACCAGGCACCATTGGATGCCTGGCCGTGTTTTTGCAGGAAATCCGCTCCGTGGAGGGCCATGTCCAGCCATTCCTGCCGCTGCTCCAGTTTGTTGTAGAGCATGGAAAAGGTCCATACCTGCCTGCCCTGGAGCCATATAAATTTATCGGTGTCAAAAACGCTCCCGTCGCGCGCCAGGCAGGTAAAATACCCCCCGTTTTCGCGGTCTATCGAATGTTTGAGCCAAAAAGGCAGTACGTTTTGGAGCAGTTCGTCGCGGTATAGGGTTGCATAATGGCTGTAATCCATGGGAAAAAGTATTTTAGATCCAAAAAAATCAAATGCTGGGTCCTGGCTTCCGTTGGTAGAAAGCGCCAACCTTCTGCGTCTCTAAGGTAAGGAAGTTTTTTCAAAAAGAAAATTTGGTCGTTTTTGGAGCGGGTAGGTGGCTTAAAACACGAGTGCCGTGAACATCCATTTCACCGGATTTTGGGAGTTGGAAGATGTCAAGGCACCTACGGGTACTTTCACGAGCAGGTAATTGACGCCTGGTCGGAGGGTTACGGAAATGGGGGCCCGATACGCATAGCTTTCGTCGCGCAGGGGGATTTCGAGATGGCCTTTTTGACCTGCGCGGGCCCAGGCGGGCGGAGGGATGGGCTTTCCGTTCAGCCAGAGCGCACTGCCCCCTTGGTCCCATCTACCGGCGGGGGGGCTATCGGCTGCGGTAGAGCGCGAAGGGTTGTTGAACCCGGCCCAAAGCTGTGCTGTTCGCTGGGTGCGGGAATGGATCCGCGCCAGGGCATAGACCGTGCTGTTGGGCTTGGGGTCCGGGAGTAGTCCCTGGATCAGGGGAGCCCAAAAGTGGCGTAGGGTGAGGGTAGCCCCGTTCGCTTCCATGAACGCTTGGGCAGTGTCGAGCCTTGCGGGGGCCGTTTCCGGCCAGAAGGTACGCGTTAGGTCCCCTTGGTTGTCAAAAGGTCCGAAGAGCTGCCAGTGTACATCGGCTTGTGGCAAATACGGAAACGATTTTTCTTTGAAATACAGGGCTTTATGTTCTACGAGCCGCGCTTCAAAAGCTTTGAAGTCGCGCCATTCCGGCGTATTGGGCAGCCCTATGTCGGAGCGGAAGCCCGGTAGGCCGCCCCCTCGCCAACCGCGTTCAGCTAAGGCCAGCAGGGCGGGGTAGAATGCGTTCATTTGTAGGATATCAGATTGCCGGGCTACGCGCCGGTCCGGCCAGACGCAGGCGATGGCCCCGAGCAGGTTCGCGTCGCCTTCTGCTTGTCCACCGATGCGGCGGTGATAGATGGTCGCCACGCTTTCGAGGGGATCTAAATGGTTGAGGTACAGATGCCTTGAGTCCACATAGCGGGCTTTTTTGTCGGGCTGTTCTTTTCCAATCCAAAGCTGCCGGATAGCATCAGGGCTGAGGTTACCCCCGGGTTTCCAGCCCATGACCTGCTTGCCTCGGTCGCGCAGCAGTTGGCTCATGGCGGGGATAAAAGCCGTGTCTTTTATCGCTACTTCATCGCTTCCTATGTGTATGATGGGAACGTCGAGTTGGTCGCAGAGTTCGTGGAGCAGGTCGGCCACTACTTTTTTGCCTTCTGGTGTCTGCATGCCGAAGCCCATAGCCCCGGCGAACGCCGCGCTGTGGCCGGGCATATCGATTTCAGGGATGAGCAGGACGTGCCGTGAGCGGCAGAAGGCCAAGAGTTGCTTTAATTCTTCATACGTGTAATACTCGCCCGGATTGCGCTGCATGTGTTCCGGCCGGGTGAGTTGGGGGTATTTGAGCGAGGCGATGCGCCAGGCGATATTCTCGGTCAGGTGTAGGTGAAAAACGTTGATTTTGTAGCGGGAAAGCACATCTACCTGCTCGATGAGCGCATCCAGGTCTTGAAAGTTCCTGCCGACGTCCTGCATGAAGCCCCGCCAGGCAAACGCGGGCCAGTCGCGGATGACGCAGGCGGGGATACCGACCCCGTCGCGGGCGAGCTGCCGCAAGGTCTGGAGCCCATTGAAGATGCCGTGTTGGGTATTTGCCCATATAAAAATGGCGTTGCTGTCCACCTGGAGGGTATAGGCTTCAGGATGGGGATGGCCGGACCGGACAGGGTCTAAGGAGAGTTGCAGGAAGGGCGTTTCCACCTGTTCCCGGCGTTCCGGAGCGGACATTTCAGAGGGCCACCACTCCATTACCTGCCCGGCTTCTTCTAGGAGGGCACTGGTATCTACGCGGATAGAGGTGCGTTGAAGCAGGGAAAAAGAAGCCCCTTCTTTCCAGGAAAGCTCCCGGGGCAGCGGTAGCAGGGCGGGTTTGGCGCTGGAAAAGCCATGTACGTGGTGAAAAATGAGCGATTTCCAGAGCAGGTAGCCGCTGCCGCTGAGGTGTAGCCCGTCGTTGGTATAACGGGCGTTGAGCCTGCCCCCTGCATCGGAAAAGGCGGTGTGCAGGTCCAGGTAGGGATATTCAAATGCAGCGGCCAGGGATTGTAGTTCTCGGTTCAGGGCGAGGATAGCCGGGCCTTTGTCCACGTGCGTGGAAAATTTGCCGAAGGAGGCGTTCACGGGCAGGACGCTCTGCACGAAAACCTCTGTCTCCGGGCTCTGGCTGCGCGCCGTTTCCAGGATGCGGCGATATATGGCAGCGATATCTTCTACCCGGCTCCCCCGAGCCAGGTCATTGACGCCGATGAGCAGGAAGATTTTAGCGGGATGGGCTTTCAGTACGGTCGGGAGCCGATCGAGGATACCCTGGGCGATATCGCCGCTGATGCCTCGGTTCAGTGCGGCCACATCCGGGAATAGTTCCTGCCATTCGGCACCATCGCTGATGCTGTTCCCTAAAAAGACGACGGAGTGGGGAGGGGAGGGGAGTTGCTGGAAATGCGACTCCCGCTGGAGGTAGTAGGTGGTTTGTGCGCAGACATCGCCGGCTAAGAGCCAAAGGGATGCCAGCAGGAGCAATCTGAGAGGCATGGCGTATCAATTTTGTAGTTACCAGTCGTCGGTTCGGAAGGGGGAAGCGGGCAGCCCTTCCCGGTTGATGAGGTTGGCCCGGTCGGGGAAGTCGTCCCAGGCATAGCGCACCGCGACGGGGTTGGGGATATTGGGATGGGAGCACTCCAGTTCGTTGCCTCGGATCGTCACGGTGGCGGGTAGGAAGACCCGGTCGGGGCCAGCGATGAGAAAGCCGTTGAGCGGGAGGCCGTCGCGGGAAGCGAGGCCCTGCCCCGAGTATTCAAAGCGCAGGATCATTTTGCCCTCTTTTTGGAGGGCTTCTGTGAACTGGGGGCCGCCGGCTACGATGGGGAACCGGTAGGTCTGGGCCAGGGCGAGACGGGCGAGGCGCTGGCCGACGATTTGCTTTTCCCGGGGGTGCACATCGCTGGCATGGCCCAGGTCCAGGGTAACGGCGATGCCGGTATGGGGTATCTGTTGGGCGATGTGCAGTTGGACTTCCCGGAACGCCTCCCAGTCGCGCCGTATAGCGGGGAGTTGCACCATGAAAAAAAACAGGCTGTCGTTGTGCCAGGCGTTGCGCCAACTCTGGACCAACTGCCGCAGTTTGTGGGCATTCAGGGAGGGGTCCATCGTTTCGCTATCGGCGCTAAAGGTAGCGTTGGATTCCCCCTGGTACCAGATCACCCCTTTCACAGGCATATTCAACAGGGGGCGTATGGCGGCGTCGTAGAGGAAGCCCGGTGCAAAAGGATGATCGGGCATGGGTTTATCGGGGGCTTCTTCATACCAGGCGGCGAGGTTTTGGCGCACCCTTTCAGCGGTCCATCGCGGGTAGAGCGGGTGGTCCAGCCAGCCGGTTTTGCCCAAGGGGGAGAGTAGCGAGTCGTTGGGGAGAGCTTCCCGGGCGAGGTAGGTCTCTAGGGGTACGCCGCCCACGGCCGTTTGGATAAGCCCGATGGGGACGGAGGTCTTCTGCTGGAGTTCCTTCCCAAAAAAATAGCCAACGGCGGAGAACAGGGCTACCGCATTGGAGTCAGCCGGGTTCCAGGCGCTGGGTTTGTAGTAGTTTGAGGGGCTGAGTTGGGTCAGGAAGTCGAGGGGATAGCGTTTGTTGATGGGTTCCAGGGTGCCCTCCAGGTCCAGAAGGCGCAAGGCGGGGTTGAGGGCTTGGTTTTTTTCCATATCGGCCCCGTAGCTGTCGCGTACGCGCCAGCGCATATTGGATTGCCCCGCGCATATCCATACATCTCCGATCAGTATATTTTGCAGGGTATATTGAGCGCTCCGGCTTTTGGCCCGGACGATGTAGGGGCCGCCGGCGGGCAGGGCAGGGAATTCGACGAGCCATTGCCCACGGGCATCTGCCTTCGTTTTTTTCGTGGCGTTCCCCAGGCTGACCTGCACGGGGTCGCCGGGAGCTGCGCCGCCCCATACCCGGATGGGCTGTTCGCGCTGGAGTACCATATTATCGGTAAAAACAGGGGCCAGGTGGAGTTGTGCGGCAAGGGCGGCAGTGGAGGCCATTCCGTACCACAAGCAGAGTATCTTCAAGGCAGTATAGCGGGAAGAGCGCATGTACATCGGGTTAAAGCATTAGGGAAAGAGCCGGATAAAGTGGTTTTCCAGGTGGTTGCGCATAGCGTTTCGGAGCATTTCCGGCGAGCCGTGCTCTATGGTCTGGACGATGCCCTTGTGGGAGACGTACTTGGTTTTTGGCACCTGTTTGCCGAGCAAGCCACTGCGGTGGACGTAGTCGAACAGGGGGAGCAGCAGTTTCTGAAATTTTTTCAGCGTTGAATTGCCGGTGATCTCGTATAGTTTCCCATGGAAGCGCGTTTCGTGTTCGATGTTGAAATGCAGGTCTTCCGATAGATCGGGTTCTATCTCCACGATTTTTTTCAACTCCTGGATGTCGTCTGGGGTGACACGTGCCATGATGAGGTCGGCCATCCCGATTTCTAGTACGAGGCGGAATTCGAAGAGGTCGCGCAGGGTTGCTTCGTCCATGATGCGGGGGATGAGGGACTTTTCCAAGGTGCCGATCAGGTCCGGGGTGGCTAATACCCCTCCTTTTTTCTTTTTTGTCTCGATCATACCGAGCATGCGCAGGCGCGACATGGCTTCCCGTACGACGGTCCGGCTTACCCCGAGGGAAGAGGCGAGCTCTAATTCTTTGGGGATGGGATCTCCTGCCTTGAGGTTGTTTTTTACGAGGTAGTCCACGAGTTGTTCTTCTACCTTTTCGACCAAAGAACTATTGTCTATGGCTTGTAAAGCGGTTTTTACGTCAGGCAAATTCATGTAATAATGTATTATTTTTAAATAGGCATATTTTATCAGTTATCTGAGAGGATTTTGTAAACGCGCCGGAAGGACCATCTCAGAACGCATTTAGAAGGATACTCAGATAGTTGTGCAATATAAACTATTTCACGCAGTTTGTGCGCATTTCAGCGAATTATCAACGGGGCGATATATGTCATACAAAAAAAATAGCCTAAAGTTTTTGCGTTTTGTAATACATAATTATCTTCGACCCGATATCCATTATGTCACACATAAAAAGAAACAGATGGGAAACAAATACCTATTGAAGTTCCTGAGCACCCTCGTGATCGCCCTGTCCTGGACGGTGACGGTGTATGCCCAGGATGTGGTCGTCACGGGTACGGTCCTGGACGGCGAGTTCGGGACTTCCCTACCGGGCGTAAACATTGAAGTGAAAGGCAAAAGTACAGGGACTCTGACGGATGGCGAAGGCAAGTATTCGCTGAGCGTGGCCAAAGGGGATGTGCTGGTGTTCAGCTTCATCGGGTACGCCACGCAGGAGGTCACAGTGGGCGATAAACCGGTTATTGACGTAGTGCTGAACATCGAAGCCACCAAACTAGCGGAAGTGGTTGTAGTCGGATACGGTACACAGTCGCGGGCGAACGTGACGAGCTCCATCAGTAAACTGGACCGGGAGATCCTACAGAGTGCGCCCCGTTCCAACGTAGGGACCGCCCTGCAGGGCTCTATCGCGGGGCTTCGCGTCATCAACAACTCGGGTACGCCGGGGGCAGGGCCCTCCATCCTGCTGCGCGGGGGCGCTTCTATCAACAACCCGGGGTCTCCACTGGTAGTAGTGGACGGTATCATCCGGGCTTTGAGCGATATTTCGCCGGACGACATCGAGTCCATAGAAGTGCTCAAAGATGCTGCCGCCACTGCCATCTATGGTGCCCGCGCCAACAACGGGGTCATCCTGATCACTACGAAGCAGGCAAAGGCAGGGCAAGCATCGGTATCGTATAAATTCGTGCGGGGCTACAACACCAACCGCGAAGACTACGAGTACCTCAACGCCAAAGACTTTATCTACTTTTCCCGCCTGGGGCATCTGAACTCCCAGCGCACCCTGGCCCAAACGAACACCAACCGGGGCTTTGGTATTCCCTCCAACGCAGCCGACCTGGCATCGTTTGACCTGCGGGTGTTCAACGCAACTACTGCCCCGTTGCTCCAGCAGGGCTGGGATACGGTGCCCGACCCGTACGGCGGTACGATTATTTTTAAAGACCACAGTGGGGAAGTGGCCGACCTGGTCTTCCGCAACACCAATACCAACGATCACTTTCTCAATATCACAGGGGGCAATGACCGGGGCAAGTACTACGCGAGCTTCAACTACTACGACGAGGATGGCATCATCGTGGGCTCCAACTACAAGCGCTACACGGGAAATATCAACGGATCGTACAAAGTACGGCCCAACCTCGAAGTGAGCACAGGGGCTACGTTCTCTACCTCTTCCCAGTACGGCGTGATTGCAGGGGAAGTCAATACCCTGTACCGAAACCTGTCCATCTGGCCAACTTTTAACCCCTGGCTGGACTCGTTGAAAACGCAGCCCAACCCGGGCAACGGGAATGCGGACGGCAACCCGCTTTACTGGCTCGGCAAGACGAACCGCAACAACGAGGTAAACCGGATCACGGCACTGGCCTCCGCGAAGTATGATATTGCCAAAGGCTTGTACCTCAAAGTCTCCGGCAACGTATATTTGTTTGAAAACACCAATGAGTCGTTCACAAAGGCCACGCAGACCTATACCCAGATCTTTGCGTCGCCGGCCGTGTTCAACACCAGCCGTCCGGCAACCTGGTCGTTCGACCGCACCGTCCAGCAGCAGTTGAATGCCATACTGAACTACAGTAAAACTTTCGGTACAAAGCACAACCTCGATGCTATGTTAGGTGCGGAATCTTTTGACCAGAAGTTCCTGAGCGCACAGGTATCGGGTACGGGTGCTCCAACGGATGATATTCCGACCGTGAACGCGTCCACGATCTTTGCGCCTGGCAGCAACTTCAGCAGCAAGTCTGAGTATCGGATTATCTCCAATTTCAGCCGGGTAACCTATAACTTCGACCGCCGCTACCT
>JBEGMH010000199.1:0-3224 GCA_041183125.1 Bacteroidota bacterium
ACCCCGTAGAGCGCAAGGGCCGTTTGTACCATGAAGTGGTAAGACCCCATCCCACCCGGCGAAGGGACCACGACGCCCCAGGTCGCGAAGACAAACACCATGAGCGCCGCTACCAGGGGCAGGCCGGATGTTGCCCCAAAGGTCTTGAAAGCGATATAGGACATCAGAAAGAACATGAACCACACATTGACGCTGTGCAGGACGAACAGCCAAGGGCGCTCCAACTGCCCGATGGTCTTTATCCCCTCCCAGAATCCTTTGAGCAAAGACAGGATTTTTTGAAAAAAACCGAGTCGCAGCAGTCGGTGCCGCATTTTCCATGCAAGCAGTGCCCCGAGCAGCAATAACGGAAGGAAAACCCAAAGGACAACCCACAGCACCGATCCTTTGCCGCCCAGCGTCACGTGTTTGCTAACGAACGTAAGGATGGTATCGTATTCCAGGATAAAGGCCAGAACCGTCAAGAGCAGGATGCTGAGCATGTCTATGATACGGTCCACGACGACGGTTCCCAGTACTTTTTCCAGTGGGATGCGCTCGTAGCGGGAAAAAGCACCGCAACGGGCGATTTCCCCTATGCGCGGCAGGGCAAGGTTGAGGAAGTAGCCGACTAAAATCGTCAGGAACGCGTTGCTGAAGCGGGGAGTGTAGCCCAAGGGGCGCAGGAGCATGTTCCAGCGAATAGCCCTGCTGGCGTTGCTGATCAGAAAAAACAGGATGACCAGTATAAACCAGCCAAAAGAAATACTTTGAAAATCAGACCATATCTTGTTCAGAAGGCTACATTCCGAATCGGGGATGCCCTTGAGGGCACAATCCGCAGCAAAGGTTTTTGCCTGGTGCCGGTACACGAGGTAGAGCAGCCCGACCCCGGTACCCAGGAACACGGTAAACTTTAAGATATTGGCGAGAAAGCGTTTTATTGGAAAACTCATCTAGTGTAGTCTATGTGCTGAAATAATGCCTGACATAACCCACAGGCTAAAAACAGGGTACAAAAATATACAAAAAAACAGAAGATGCGCAATGCCTTGCGTCTCACGCCCTAACGCCCCGCCGTGTCGAAGGGGTTTCAAAAGCATTTCGCCGCTTCCGGATGAAAAATAGACTTGTTGCGAGGGGATTCTCATAGGGTAAAAATGGCTCTTTTTCGCCCACACTGCGACTTTTTTCGGTCACGTAGCTGGGCTATGCTCCCTCAAAAAGCCTTCGTGTGGATAAAAAATGGCTCTTTTTTCCCACCTCGCTGACCCCTCGCAACAAGTCTATAAAGAAAAAAGGGTTTTTTTACTATCTTTGCATTCTGATTCCTAAACTGTCCGGTGTGGGCATCCGTTTAGAGGGTTGGAAATAACAGATCTTCACGGCATGAGAAAGAGGAAAGTGCTGATAGTC
The DNA here is from genome assembly GCA_041183125.1 of Bacteroidota bacterium. GTDB lineage: Bacteria > Bacteroidota > Bacteroidia > Chitinophagales > Saprospiraceae > JADJPL01. The sequence continues at coordinate 1,396 of JBEGMH010000199.1, forward strand.
ACCCAGGAGATGCTGCCCTACACAGCAAGCACGCAAATAGCCGAAGTAGCCCGTTACCTTCCCCAGTACGTCCAGGAAAACGGGATGGAGATACGCGTGCTCATGCCTCGCTTTGGGGCGATCAATGAGCGCAGGCACCGGCTCCACGAGGTGGTTCGTCTATCCGGAATGAATATTATCGTAGATGACGACGACTATCCCCTGGTCATCAAGGTAGCTTCCCTGCCGGAAGGCCGCATGCAGGTCTATTTTTTAGACAACGAGGACTTTTTTCGCCGCAAACACATCTTTTTAGACGATGAAGGGACGCCTTTCGACGACAATGCAGAGCGCATGGTGTTCTTTTGCAAGGGCGTGATTGAAACGGTAAAAAAATTCGGTTGGGCACCTGACATCATCCACTGCCATGGCTGGATGACCAGCTTGGTGCCCTTGTTCCTCAAAACGACGTACAAAACAGAGCCGCTTTTCCAACCCGCCAAGGTGGTGTATTCTGTCTATGACGAGCCCCTTGGGGCCACCCTTGAAGGGGGTGGTTTCCTGGAAAAAGCCCTTCGCAACAATATCGGACAGGAAAACCTGCTCGTTTACCAGGATGAAAAGGGCATTGCGCTGCAACGCGGTGCCATGGCCTTCGCAGATGCTGTTGTACAGGGCAGTGACCACTTGGAGGAATCCGTCCAGCAACACATACATGGGCTGAGCAAACCTGTCCTGCCGTTTCAGGGAGATCGCTATCTGGAAGCTATCCTGGAGTTCTACCAAACGATTTTACCAGAAAAAACCGCGGAGTAAGCAACCCGGAACCCGCTTCCCCGCTCCTTCCCTAAAGCCAATTCGAATACATCACCTGGCATTTTTGTGCCTCAAAATTTTTTTCAAGTTCACCACATGGACCTCAAATGCTTTTTGCGCCAGCTAATATGGGCCGTTCTCCTTTCGGGTAGCCTGTATGCCTGCGTTGACCCCACCAGCGCCGGCCTAGACTTATTGAGCGAGGACCTGCTCAACCTGGAATACGTGGACACGTTCACCGTGGAAACCGCTACCGAAATCAGTGAAGCCGTACGTACGCATACCCCCAACTCCTTTCTCAAGGCGTATATTTTAGGGCGGACGGAAGATCCTCTGTTCGGGTTATCTGAGGCAAGTTTGTATGCCCAACTCATCCCGGAATACCTGAGCCCCAAATTCGGGGAAGTGATCGTAGATTCGGTGGTGCTGGTCCTTCCCTACGATACGGGCAAGTTTTACGGCGACCGCGCCCGACCGGTGAGCCTGGAAGTCTATCAACTGCTGGACCCCATCCTTTCTACAGAGGCCCATTTTTCCACCGAGCGCTTTATGTACAGCCCTATACCCCTTGGCAGCACTACGTTTTTCCCCTCTAAAGACAGTGTAAGCGTTTTAGATTACGGCTCGGGCACCCTCGACACCCTTTCTTTCCCCCAGGTCCGCATCCGCCTCAGCAAGACCCTGGGGCAGGAACTCCTGGCCCTCGATACTACCTACTATACCACCGACAGCGCCTTCCAGACGTTCTTCAAGGGTATCTATATCAAACCCTCCGCTGCATCCAACGGTGCCCTGGTAGGCGTTAACCTGAATACTACCCGGGCCGGTATGACGGTCTATTACCGAAACGATACCATCCAGAAACAGTTTCAGTACCAGTTCAGCCCTTATGTGGCCAATGTATCCACTTTTCAACACAATACCAGCGGAAAACCCGTGGAAAAACAGATCGGCGTGCCCTCCGCACAAAATGCGTATATGTTCGTACAGGGTATGGGCGGAGTGAACGGGAGGATACGGTTTCCCAGCGTAGG
>JBEGMH010000200.1:0-3610 GCA_041183125.1 Bacteroidota bacterium
GCAAGCTGGAGTCGGAAGGCTGGCTGGGCTATGAATCCTTTGGGAAAACGCACCGGTATTTTCCCCTGGTGCAGAAGGAGGATTACCTGAAAGCATCGTTCCAGCATTTGTTGCAGGACTATTTTGAAGGTTCCCCGCGGCAACTGCTGTCTTTTTTTGTAGAAGAGCAGCAGCCCGACCCGGAAGAAATTGCGCGTCTGCTCGAGGAGATCAAACGCAAAAAAGGATAAGCTATGTTCGTTTTGCAGCAACCCAACCTGTTTTCCCTCGCCGTGGCGTTTTTGTCCCTAGCCTTGTTCTACCTTTTGTACGAAGGGTGGTATGGAAAAGAGACCTTTTGGCAGGTAAACCGTCTGTACCTGCTTTTAGCGCCTGCCCTGGCCTTTGCGATCCCGCACCTCCGGGTGACGGTCGCACCGGAAGCAGTACCTCCCGGGGCGCTTGACCCGAACCTACTTGCGCTGCTGCAGCAGTGGCAGGCGGGGGGTGCGTTGGAGGCGAAGCAGGCGGGGCTGCGCATCGGGGAAGCGGTATTGGGGCTTTACGCAACGGGGGTGGCGTTGGCATTGCTTCGGCTTTTCATGAGCAGTTACCGCATCCTAACGCTGATCCGCAAAGGCCGCAGGAGTAAGTTTGGCGATTGCACGCTCGTCGTGCATGAAGGTTTCCGGGAGCCGGCCTCTTTTTTCCGCTTCGTTTTTTCTTCTTCTGTCCAATCTTTGCCCGAGATGGTCTTGCAGCACGAACTGGTGCATGTGCGGCAGCGGCATACCCTCGACGTGCTCCTCATGGAGTGCTGGGTGGCGCTGCACTGGTACAATCCACTCATTTACCGCTTCCGCAAGCGCCTGCGTGCCACGCACGAGTTTATCGCCGACGCGGCCGTCGTCGGGCAACAGCATCAGGGGGCTTACGCGTATGCGCGGCTCCTCATTTCACAACCATTAAACCAATCAGACATGTTGTACAATACCTTTGCCGCTCAAATCACTTCGCGGCTGCGCATGTTGGCCCGCCGGCCATCGGCTTCCTGGCGCGTCATCGCCCATGCGGCGAGCGTGCCGGTCATCTTGGGCCTGTTCTTGTTTTTTTCCATACAAGTCGCCCAATCGGCGCCTTTGACGGTGGTCGCCCAGCACATCGAAACGCTGGAAGCACAGCCGGTAGCGGTGCCCGGCTTATTGCTGGTACCGGAAGGGACGCCCCGGGAAGAGCGGGCCTCCATGCCTGCCGATACCCTCCCCAAAAAGCAGGAGGAGAAGGTGATCGTAGTGGTGGGCCGCCCGCTGGCCAAGGACTCCTCCCGCATCTTAGAAGGACACCCCATGAAAGCCGACACCCTAGTGTTCGAGAGCTCCCAAGCGCCCAAAAACACGATGGCCGATGCGCTCATCGTGATTGACGGAGTGGTGCAGACGGTATCCTCACAGCAGGCGCTGCAATCGGTCAAGCCCGAAGACATCGAATCCATCAACGTGCTCAAAGGGCTAAGCGCCACTAACCTCTATGGCGACCAGGGGAAAAACGGCGTCATCCAGATCATCACGAAAAAAGGAGGGGGTGCTGCCTCACCGGGCAAGCCCGGCCAAGCCGAAACCCGGACCCTGACCATCAACGGCGCTGCCTCGCCCGGCGAGAAGGTCGAGATGAACGTCAAGGTCGTACAAGGCCAGGAACTTTCCGCGTCAGAGGGCAACATGCGCACCAACGTGCGCGTCATCGCCCTCGGCGAGTTGATCGGCGAGGTGCAAAACGTACGCCGAAATGCTAAAACACAGTCGGATGCGGTCTTCCTCGACGAAATCCGCGAGGTGCGCGTAGAAGGCGGGGATAAAAAAGGGGGCAAACGCACCGAGGTGCGCACCATCACCCTGGAATTTTCCGACCGCAAACAAGCCGAAGAGGCCCTGAAGGCGTTAAAGAAGAACGCGAAGAAATAAAATCCTGATAGATGGCCGAGGGGGGCAAGCAAGGGCTTGCCCCTCCGGGCATATCTGTTTTCGACCGGGTCAAAAACCAAAGTAAATATGGATGCGTCAGAAGTACTGGGGCTTATTGCAGGGGGAGAGAATTGGAACCTATACGCAGAGGAACAAACCCTATCCCATTGTACCTATCAGGACATTGACTGGGAGAAGTTCAAATCGTATTACGAAAACACCTACGGCGAGCCTCTGGACCCTGACCGGGAACGCAAATTCGAGAACCTTCGGTTAGGGCAGGATGGCAGCCCAAATTTGGCAGGTGCCCTATTGTTTACGAATAACCCCCAAAAAGCTATCACGGGTTTTTTTATTACGGCTATCTGGTTTTGGGGCAGGCAGCGGGAAGACGACAGCTACAGGGCCTCCGAATACATCAAGGGAACCCTTTCCGAGCAGTTTAGACAGGCCAGGGATTTTGTGCTCAGGACGCTTCACAAAATACAAAGTGGCCCTACGTTCAACAGCCCCGGCGTACTCGAAGTGCCGGAAATTGTTTTCGAGGAGCTGTTGATCAATGCGTTGGTACACAGGGACTACTTTGTCAAGGATTCCATAAAGCTCTATATTTTTGAAGACCGGATTGAAATTATCAGCCCGGGTAAACTGCCTAATAATCTTACCGTGGAACAGGCCAAAAAGGGAATCCGCAAGAAGAGAAACGACATCCTCGACTCCCTGGCCCCCTTTTTGTTGCCCTACAAAGGCGCAGGCAGTGGTATCCTCCGGGCACTGCGCCACTACCCGAACATTGACTTTATCAACGATCTACAGGCAGAGCAGTTCACCGTTATCGTCCATCGCCCCGCCAAAAATTGGGCTAAAATTTAGATTAGACTTGTTGCGAGGGGTCAGCGAGGTGGGAAAAAAGGGCCTTTTTGACCCCTTGATGATTCCCCTCGCAACAAGTCTATTGTAAAAAAAGGCTCTTTGTTGATCCTGGGATAATCCCCTTTGCGACAGGTCTATGGATGATGGTGGTATTCTTCGTCTGTTACCGGCTTTAACCATTTGACAGCGCCTTTTTCTTGATTGGTACCGATAGCGATATGGCTCATTTCGCTATTGGGAGCGGCGCCATGCCAATGCGGGATATTGGGTTCGCATTTTATCACATCGCCTTTCCGTATTTCCCTTACGGGTTTTCCAAGTTCCTGATATCGGCCTATACCACTGGTAACCAATAAGATTTGCCCACCCGGATGAATATGCCAGTTCGTTCTGGCGCCGGGTTCAAAGGTGACGTTCCCGGAATTAATATTGAACGTGGTATCGGTGTTGACGAACATGTGCACCCAGACCGTACCGGTAAAATGGTTGCTTGCTACTTTTTCACCCTTTGGGAAAGCCGTGGACGAAGCGGTCTCCGCTGGCTTCCCGATCACAGTGTTTAACCCAGTCACTTCGTTAAGCACGCGCAGTGCATTGGCTGCTTCTTGCTCACCGAGCTGGATTCGTATCGTTTCTACAAAATCAGCCAACTGTCCGGGGGTTAGGCCCACGTTTAAGCAGATGGCGAAATGACTGCGCAGCATGGGTTCCGCGTTGCCAATGGCGCTCAGTACGGAGATGGTGACCAATTCCCGTTCTGCGTAGGACAAGACATCCCGTTCGAAGATATCGGCAAA
>JBEGMH010000201.1:0-5540 GCA_041183125.1 Bacteroidota bacterium
ACCTGTTCATGGCAGGACGGAGGCTGGACAAACAGCGCCTGGGAACGAAACATGCCACGGCAGTAGTGCTTGTTGAGCACGACGCCCGAAGTTGCCACGAACACGAGGGCTGCCAGAAAGATATGTCCGACCCGTTGCAACAAATTCTATTTTTTTGCAAAAGTAATAAAAAAAAACCGTGTATGTATGAAAATAGGGAAGTAACAGGTCTATTAGACTTGCTGTGAGGGGTCAGCGAGGTGGGAAAAAGAGTCCTTTTTATCCACACGAAGGCTTTTTGAGGGCGTCTAAGCGTGCTATATGGCCCAAAAAAGAGCCTTAACGACCCCTTGACCCCCTCCCAACAAGTCTATTAATCTTCCGCATGGAAGATCAGGAGGGGCACCTGTGCCTGAAAGGCCATTTCCCGCGTGAGGTTATGGCGGAACGTATCCTCGAAAAAGGGACGGTGTACGGTTCCCATCGCCAACAGATCCATGTCCTGCTCATCGGCAAAAGCGGCTAAGCCTTGGAGCACATCGGGGTTTGCGACGTGAGAGAGGAAAACAGGCGGTGCCCCATCCAGGCCGCCGATAGGTAAGTTCTTGACGAAGGGTTGGTCTTCTTTACCAGAGACTACGTGTACCAGGTGGAGTTCGGATTGGCATAACTTAGCTAATTGCAGTGCCCGGGCCACCATCGCCCCTTCCCGGGCCAGGTAGTTGCAGCCGTACAGTATTTTTCCAAACGGTGTAAAATCCGTGTTTCGCGGAATGAGGAGTACCGGGCGATGGGCTTTGCGCGCCACTTCGGAAGAAATCCCCCCCAGGAACCGGCCGAGCAGCTTGCTTTCCCCGGTTGTACCCATCACGATGAGGTCGGTGTCGCGGCGGCGGGAAATCGTGCGCAGTTCCTCGATTACAAAGCCCTTGATCATTTCCGGGACCACTTCCGTTTTTTTGCTGCCCTGAACCTCTACCTGGCTTCCGGTGATGCTCCACGATTCCAGTAGTTCCTGTTTGTAGTGGAGCTCTTCCGGGGCACCGTCGAGCAGGATAGTGCCCCCCATATCTACATTTTTGGGATGCACGTGCACGAGCCGGACTTTAGCCCCGAGCACGCGCGCCATGCTGAGGGCATATTTATACGCGTTCTGTGCCGTTGCCGAAAAATCGGTAGGCACCACGATGTTCCGGATTTTCCAATCTTCCTGTCGGGCGTGGAAGAGGAGGCTGAGGATAGTGCGCAGATCATCTACGCTGGGCACCACTTTCTGAACGACCACCCGTCCGTTGAAAATCAAGGCGGGGATACCGGTAATCCCGTACGCCAGCAAGCGGTCTATGTCCCGGATTTCCTGCACGGGAACATCCATGCCGAGCTGGCGCAAGGCTTCCATCAAGTTCGCCTTGAGCTCCCGGTCCTTCGCCGACCCTATGCCGAGCAAAGCCAGTTTATACTCCGTGTGGTTTCCTTCGTCGTGCAATGGTTGTTGTAAATTTTGCACAAAATCCCGCATTTTATATTTTTCCGAGATGATTTTTGTCACCTGTTCATATTGACTTTTGAAAAAAGAACATTACATTGCAACAAAGCCTTTTGAACCAAAAGCTGCCGATATTAGACTTGTTGCGAGGGGGTCAGCGGGGAGGGAGAAGAGACTTTTTTGACCTCTCGATGATTCCCTCGCAGCGAGCCTATTGCACGTTAAAAACAAATAAAAGAGATGCAACCTGCCCAGAACGCCTATTCCGATGCACGGCTTCGCTTCGAGGCCGTGATAGCAACCGCCACAGACGGCATCATCCTGATAGACGAGCTCGGATGTATGGAGATGGTCAACACGGCCGCTGCCCGCTTGTTTGGCTATGAAATAGACGAAATGATCGGCCAGAACGTCCATCTCCTCATGCCCAGCCCGCACCGGGAAAACCACAATACCTATTTGAAGAATTACCGGGATACCGGGATCAAGCGCATCATCGGAATCGGACGAGAGGTAGAAGGGCGCAAAAAAAATGGGGACTTATTTCCTTTCCGGCTCAGCCTCAGCGAAGTAAACCTGCACGACCGGCGTATCTTCACCGGCATCATCCACGACCTCAGCGAACAGAAAGCCGCTGAAGAGCGCATCCGGCAGCTCAATGCCGAACTGGAACAACGCGTGGATGAGCGCACCGAGGAACTGGCCAGCGCCATAAACCAGTTGCTGAACACCAACCACAAGCTCGAGTTTGAAATCCAAGAGCGCAAGACCATCGAACAGGCCCTGCGCAAAAGCGAATCCGAGCTCCGCAACCTCTACGAACGGGAAAAAGAGCTCAACAACCTCAAATCGCGCTTCGTGGCCACGGCCTCCCATGAGTTCCGCACCCCCCTCAGCGCCATCTTGTCGTCGGCAGACCTAATCGAGGCGTACCAGGACGGCGGGCAGCAGGAAAAACGCCTGCGCCATACCAACCGGATCAAATCGGCCGTCAGCAACCTGACCGGTATCCTCAACGACTTCCTGTCCCTGAGCAAACTGGAAGAGGGCAAGGTACAATGCGAGCCCGTACCCTGCCATGTCGCCTCTTTTTGCAACGAAGTGCTCGAAGAACTCCATGCCCTCCTCAAACCAGGCCAGCATGTCCGCGCTGTGCCCATCCCCGAGGAACTCGAAATCGTCGTGGACAAGAAATTGCTCAAAAACGTACTCTACAACCTACTGTCCAATGCCATCAAATACTCCCCCGACGGCAAACCCATCGATTTTTTAGCGACCGTCAACGGTGGAGAGCTGCATATCCGCATCCGCGACTACGGCATCGGCATCCCGGAAGAGGAACAGCAGCATCTCTTCACCCGTTTTTTCCGCGCCCACAACGTAGAAAATATCCAGGGCACCGGACTGGGCCTGAATATCGTGAAGCGCTATCTGGAATTAATGCAGGGAAACATTACCTTTGAGAGCAAACTCGGGGAAGGCACGGTGTTCAGCGTCCAAATCCCCGTACATTTTACCTGACAACACGCAAATTCCCCTTGTCCCAACCAAAAAAGCAGCCACTATGAGCAAAAAGAAAATCCTCGTCATCGAAGATAACCTCGAAGTACGGGAAAACCTCGTCGAAATCCTGGAGCTCTCCGGCTATGAGATCCTACAGGCAGAAGACGGCACCCAAGGGGTAGAGTTAGCGGCCCGGGAAAAGCCCGACCTCATCATCTGCGACGTCATGATGCCCCGCCTCGACGGTTTCGGAGTACTCAATATCCTGGGAAAAAAACCGGATACCGCTTCTATCCCTTTCGTTTTCCTCACCGCCAAAGCCGAACAATCGGATTTCCGCCGCGGTATGAACCTGGGCGCCGATGACTACATCACCAAGCCTTTTTATAAAGATGAACTCTTAGCCGTCATCGAAACCCGCCTGCGCAAAAGCGAACAGGTGCGCAAAACCTTCGACCGCACCGAACAAGGGCTCAGCGCGTTCATCAACGAAGCCCGCGGCTATGAGGAACTGCGCAAGCTCTCCGACCAACGCAAGGTCAAAGTGTTCAAAAAACGGGAAACCATTTATGAAGAAGGGGACTACCCGCGCTACCTCTACTTCGTCCGACAGGGCACCGTCAAGGTTTTCAAGACCAACGACAGCGGAAAAGAGTATATCATAGATATCCTGAAAGAAGGCGACTTTACTGGTTATGTGGACCTCATCAAAGACACGCCCTACACCGAATCCGCCGCCGCCCTCGAAGATGCCGAGCTCAGCCTCATCCCCAAAGACGACTTTTCAGCCCTGCTCTATGGAAACCGCGACGTATCCAGCCGCCTCATCCGTATGCTGGCCAATGAAATTGCCGAAAAAGAAGAACAACTCCTGCACCTGGCCTATAACTCCGTGCGCAAACGCGTGGCCGACGCCGTGCTCTTCCTCAGCGAAAAAGAGGGCAAAAAAGAAATCAATATCCTGCGCGACGACCTCGCCCGCATCGTGGGCACCGCCAAGGAAAGCGTCATCCGAATGCTCACCGAGTTCAAAAACGACGGGTATATAGATATCGTGGACGGTGCCATCACCATCAAAGACCGGAACAAACTCCTCAATTTACCTGCCTGAACACAAAAAAAATCGGGACGGGTATTGCGCAATCAATCCAATACCCTTATTTTTGTCGCACCTTTTGAAAAAGGGGTTAGCCGACACGGCAGATAGACCCATGGTGTAACGGTAGCACACCGGATTTTGGTTCCGTTTGTCAAGGTTCGAATCCTTGTGGGTCTACAAAAAATACAGCCCAAATGCCTGGTAAACAGGTGTTTGGGTTTTTTGTTTTTGAAAAACGAGATAGGCTTTGAGCTGGCCTAGTCTTTCCGTACACAAAACGCTCTGAATTTTGTGTGCGTATGAAAAAGGAAAGCTGTGCTTACCCCTAACAGGCTTTGTGCTTCGTTTACGTACAGAGTAGGTTTTTTGAACAGTGCCTGGAGCAGTCGTCCGGCATTGGCAGCCCGCTTGCCATAAGTTTGCACAAGATTGCTTTCGAGCCGGGCTTTTAGTTCCAGAAGGACATCATTACCTCTTTCCTACGAAAGTAAAATAACAATTTCCTTATTTTACTTTATGTGTATGAAGGTAAAATAAGGAAATTGTTATTTTACCCTAACCAGTCTATTTTTGACAAGCTCGTCCGCAACGGTATGGACGCAACCCATGCGCATGTACGCTTGGTACAACAAACAAAATAGTTGCAAACCAAGGATTTAAAAATACCCTCTTTTGGAATTATTTCCGAATAAAGTCGGTTATTTCCTAAAAGCGAAAGCCTGGAAAAAGGGGAAGCCCTACGCCAAAGCATGCTCAAAAAAGCCTTGGAAGGTATACTGCTGAGCGTGCCAGAAATTGCCCAAGGTAAGGGTCGCAGCCGATTCCAAGTCCGTTGTCAATTGCTCAAAAATACAAGCCCAGACATGGGCAAACCAACAAGAGGAGGAAAACCCAGCGTCAAAAAGAAAAGCAAAAAATAAAGGTATGAGTGGAATAGTAATATATCAGTCAGGCGATAATCAAATTGAAGTATCTGTTCAGTTTGATAAGGAAACCGTATGGCTCAATCTGAATCAAATGGCGCAGCTCTTTGATAGGGATAAGTCGGTAATATCAAGGCACTTACATAATATTTTTAAAGAGGGTGAGTTAGACAAAGATTCAGTTATTGCAAAAAATGCAACAACTGCTGCAGATGGTAAAACCTATCTAGTGGAGTTCTATAATTTGGACGCCATACTTTCCGTAGGCTACCGTGTTAATTCTAAGCAAGGTACACAATTCCGAAAATGGGCAAACCAAATATTGAAAGACTACCTGGTCCAAGGCTATGCGCTCAATCAAAAACGCCTGCAACAAAAACAACAGGAAGTTGAAACCCTCAAAACCGGTTTGCGCATTGTCAGCAGGGCCATAGAACACGCTGTAAATGAGCAGGAACAAGAAGTATTTCGACAGTTCGCCAAAGGGCTTGCCCTGCTTGACGATTACGACCACGAAGCCTTGGACAGCAAGGGGAATACTCGAAAAGAG
>JBEGMH010000202.1:0-9906 GCA_041183125.1 Bacteroidota bacterium
GATCAACGCTACCAAAATATCCGGGCGCAACGGGAACGGCCTCGGCCTAGGGTTTTTCAACGCTACTGCCGCCCCTTCCAAAGCGCGCATCGAGGGTATTGACGGCAGCTTCCGCGAGGTGGAAACCAACCCACTCACCAACTACAATGTGTTCATATTAGACCAGAACCTCAAAAACAACTCCTTCGTTTCGTTCGCGAATACCACGGTGATGCGCAATGGTTCCGATTACGACGCCAATGTGAGCGGCTTTGAATTCGACTTGCGCGATAAAAAGAACGCCGTCAGCCTGGGGGGGTCCGGACGGCTCAGCCAGAAGTACTACCCCGGGGATACCCGCCTTGGCTATGCGTACACGGTCGAGGCCGGTAAAATCAGCGGTAATTTCAACGTTTCCGCCGTCTATAATGTAGAAAGCGACACCTACGATCCCAACGACCTCGGCTTTCTGCTCAACCCCAATGAGCGCTCCCTGTTCACCCGGATGAATTACCAGGTGTTCAAGCCTTTTTGGAAGTTTAACCGCGCTCAATTTGGGTTTAATACCGCCTACCAGCGCCTATACAACCCCGATGTGTTTACTAAATTCAACGCCGAGACCTGGGCCTGGGGCCAGTTCAAAAACTTCTGGAACGTAGTCGCCTGGGTTTATACCGAGCCCGTAGGCTCCTGGGACTACTTTGAGCCGAGAACGCCCGGCCGCTACCTCCGCCTCCCGGGGGCTGTCGGCACGGGCCTGGAATTGGATACCGATGTGCGCAAACGCCTGCAGCTCTCGGTGGAAGCCAGCTATATCAAAATAGACGAACCCGGACGGCAGCGCGTTGAACTCGAGTTCTCCCCCCGTTTCCGCGTCAACGACCGGCTCAACTTCCGTTGGCAGCTATCGAACAGCCACTCGTTCAACAACGTGGGGTATGCAGCCAAAGTGACCCGCGACATTCCCGACCCACAGGGGGGCGCTCCTCAAACCGTTCAGGATGTCATCCTGGGGTACCGCGATGTCACTACGATAGAAAATGTGTTCAACATCAACTACTCCTTCAGCGCCCGGATGACGCTGAGCATGCGCACCCGGCACAACTGGACCAAATTGCACTACCTGCGCTTTACCAAACTGGAAAGCGACGGAAGCCTGGGTTCGTCCGATTACAGTGCCAACCACGATGCGAATTTCAATGCGTTTAACGTGGACATGATATATCGCTGGCGCTTTGCTCCCGGCAGCGACTTGTTTTTCATTTGGAAAAACTCCATCCTGAGCGTAAACAATGCCGTAGCGGAAGACTACGCGCAGAACTTAACGGGCCTTTTTGAGCTACCTCAATCGAATAGTTTGTCCCTGAAGGTGATCTACTTCCTGGATTACGCCAGCTTGATGCGGCGCTCTTGATGGCTTTTTTGCAAAACTATCCTCCGAGGAAAAATACACAGGCGGCCCCGATAACGCCCGTCAGGCCTACGATGCTGGATGCTATGGTCCAGGTTCGCATCCCGTCTTTCTCCGAAAGGCGGAGGAACTCCTTGACCAACCAAAACCCGCTGTCGTTGAGGTGCGACACCATCGTAGCCCCGGAGGCGATCGCGATGGCAATGGCCCCGAGCTGCAGGTTGCTGTACCCTGCGCCGCTGCTGAGCGGGGCTACCAAACCGGCAGCCGTGATCATGGCCACCGTTGCGGAGCCCTGTAATACCCGGATGGCGGTTGCCGTGAGAAAAGCAAAGGCGATGATCCCCAACCCTGCCTCCTGCATCGCTTCTGCCATCGCTTTTCCCGCACCGGTATCCATCAGGACTTGCTTGAACACGCCCCCCGCCCCGGTCACGAGGATGATGACGCCTGCGGGATAAAGCGATTTTCCACTGATGTCTGCCAGTTGGGCTTGACTGAGGCCGCTGCTCCTGCCGAGTAGGTACCAGGCTAGTACATTGGACAAAATAAGCGCAGAAAAAGGATGGGTAAACAAAGACAGCAGCGCGTCTATCCGCCCGCGTCCGGTAGCTAAAAGGCCGGCGTCTATCATCGTGTTCGCGACGATCAATACAATCGGAAGGAGCAGGATGGGAAGTACTTTACTGACGGGAGGAACCTTTGCAGCGGCTTGTTTTTCATCAAACCAGGTGGGCAAATGTACCGCGAGCCGGTTGCCGATGTATTTTCCGTACCATATCCCACCCGTATAAGCCGCCGGTAAGCCTGCAATCACCCCTGCCAATACAATCCATCCCAGTGGAACCCCCAATATTTCCGCTACCGCAAGCGGGCCCGGGGTGGGTGGAATAAACGCGTGGGATACCGCCAAACCTGCTAATAAAGGGACTGCGTAATGGACCAGCGAACGCCCTGTCTTCTGGTGCAGCCCGACAATCAACGGAAAGAGGATGATGAACCCCACGTCGAAAAAGACGGGAATAGAGACTAGAAAACCCGCCAATGCCAAAGCTATCGGCGCACGGGACTCCCCTGTTTTGGAGATTAAAAAGGTCGCTAACACCTGTGCACTACCGGTATGCTCCAGGATACCGCCAAAGATAGCCCCTAACCCAACGACGGTGGCTACAAACCCGAGGGTGGAACCCATCCCGTTTTTTACCGTTTCCATTACGGTCGAAGGGTCCATCCCTGCCATCAGGGCCGTCGCAATGCTCGATGTCAGCAACGCAATGAACGCGGGCAGCTTCAGTTTGAGGATCAGGAAAAGCAGTAGCGCGATCCCGAAGAATACGGCCCCTAATAATGCTAGGTTCATGGTGTTTCTTTTTGTCGCCGCTGCCAGTCGGCGTGGTGAAGGGGGCCTGCCGGATTGTCGGACAAGCGGTATCCGTGGGCCCCAAAATAGTCGCGCTGGGCCTGGATGAGGTTGGCGTTGCCCGCTCCGGTGCTCAGGTATTTTGCGTACTCCAGCCCCGCACCGAACACGGGATACGCCTGAGGGCTTCCCGACAGGCAGGCCACGGTCTCCTGGTAGGCATGTAAATGGGTGCGGAGCAAGGACGCGAACAGGTCGAGGTCGAAGATACCCGCTGCAGAACCGATATCCGCCCGCAAGACGGACAGGAGGTGCGAGCGGAGGATGCAGCCGCCCGACCAGGTTTTTAACAGCGCGCTTAGGTCCACCTGCCAGCCGTAGCGCGTGGAGGCAGTGTACACCAGGTGCAGGCCCTGGAGGTGGTTCATCGCACGCGCAAATTGAAAGGCCTGCTGCAAGATCCCGGTTTCGGGTATGCGCAAGGTTCCTGTTGCCGATCGAAAGGTGCTCAGGGCTACCCGCTCTACTTTGAGGGTGGATAGATATCGGGAAAAAAGCCCTGCAGCCAAAGACGGCACGGGTACCCCTAATTCGCCTGCGGTCATCAGAGCCCAGTTGCCCGTGCCTTTATTGCCGGCCTGATCGGAGATCTTGTCCAACAAGAGCCTTCCGTCGCTGTCCTTGTACCGCAGGATAGCACAGGTTATCTCCAGGAGGTAGCTCCCGCTTTCCCCCCGGTTCCAATCCTCCAACAGGGTTGCTACCTCGTTTGGCTCCCAGTGCCGGTCGTAGCGCAAATGGGCGTATAGCTCGGCGATCAACTGCATCTCGGCGTATTCGATGGCGTTGTGGGCCATTTTCACAAAGTGCCCTGCACCGCCTGTGCCTATGTAAGCACAGCAAGGTTCACCGCGTTCATTTTTAGCGGCGATGGCGGAAAATATAGCGTTCACCTGCTCGAAACCCACCTTGTCCCCACCAGGCATGATGGAAGGGCCCCGCAGCGCGCCCTCTTCCCCGCCCGAGATGCCGGCCCCAATCCAAAAAATGCCCTTCCCGCTGAGCTGCCGCTGTCGTCGTTCCGTGTCTTTGTAGAAGCTGTTCCCGCCGTCCACGACCACGTCCCCGGTCTCGAGGTGGAGAAGGAGTTGTTCCAGCAGGGCGTCCACGGCGTCGCCGGCTTCGACCATGAGGAAAATAATCCGGGGGCGCGACAGGACGGCCACAAAGCCCGAAATATCCTCGAAGGCCAGGGCGGTATGCAACTCCGGATAGGTGGCTACGGCGTTGGCTGCTACGTTTTCCTCTTTTCCTTCGAGATAGCGGTTGTACAGCGCGAGCCGGAACCCTTTGTCTGCCAGGTTCCGGGCCAGGCCGGTACCCATTACGCCCAGGCCCATCAGGCCCAGGTCGGCCTGCACCACAGGCAACTGGGCTTTCACACGGCTCGATAAAGTGGGGATATCTTCGGAAATATCCAGTATGATTCCGCCGACAGGGGGTTCGTATGCGGCGACTTGAGAGTCCAACAACGCGGCTCCCATGAAGTGCCCGCGTCGCTGCAACAAGCGCTCCCGGACCAGGGCCGGGTCGCCCTGTAAGTGTACCCAATGTACTCGTTGAGGAGGCAGTCCGCTGACCAGCGCTTCTCGGTACCGCTCTTTCAGCGCAGAACAGGCTAATAGGACAACGGCTTCCTCCGGGCAATCCCGCAAAAAAGCGTTCATCCGAGCCAGCCAGGGCTGCCGGTCGGCATCGCTTAGGGCAATGCCTGCCCGCATTTTGGCAACCGCCCCCTCCGAGTGAAAGGAGTCTGCATCAAAAAAGCGGCCTCCTAATGTTAGAGACAAAGCTTTGCCCAACGTCGTTTTTCCGGTTCCGGAAATCCCGGTGAGGATGATGATCATAATAGTGCGATAAGTCTGTTCCCTCACTCAAAAATACGCTGTGATTGGGTAAAAAAAGGATTATTTTTGGCTCGGCACCTCTTTGCCATACAAAATTCAATCTATCTGCTCATGAAGCCTGCTTTTTTATGGGGCATTAGTATGTTTGCCCTGACCGCCTGTACCAACTCTTCTTCGGATTCCGCCCCGTCCCGCGTGGATACACAGATGTACAACCGCATCCAGGAGCAGTTGCTGGACGCTACCCCGGGCTCCGTCATCGAAATCCCGGAGGGGACGTTCGTGTTCGACCGCCCACTTTCCCTGGAGGGAATCCCCCGCGTAACCCTAAAAGGGGCGGGGAAAAACAAGACCATCCTCTCCTTCAAAGGCCAGAAAGTAGGTGCCGAAGGACTACGGGTAACTGCAGATTCGGCTGTTTTACAGGGTTTTACTATTATGGATACCAAAGGGGATGCCATAAAGGTCCAGGATTCCAAAGATGTGGTGATGCGGGATATCCACACGACCTGGAGCGGTGGCGCAAAATCCAGCAACGGAGCGTACGGCCTGTACCCCGTTGCCTGTGACGGGGTGCTCATTGAAGCATGTGAGGCCTCCTATGCGTCTGACGCCGGGATATATGTCGGGCAATCCAAAAATGTGCTGGTCCGAAACAGCTATGCCCACCATAACGTAGCGGGTATAGAGATTGAAAACTGTACGGATGCCGAAGTCAGCTATTGCCGGTCCGAAAACAATTCCGGTGGCATCCTCGTCTTCGACCTACCCGGACTTCCTGCGGGCAATGGCAAGAAATGCAGCATCCACCACAACGCGATTATCGGCAACAACCACAAAAATTTTGCCGCCGAAGGCAACATGGTGGCCATCATAGCCCCCGGGAGCGGGATCATCCTCCTCGCCGCTAAAGAGGTAGAGGTGTATGAGAACAAAATTTACGACCACAAAACCATCGGCGCAGCCATCGCCAGCTACCACATCACCGAATTGGAGTGGAGCGATGCGAACTACGACCCGTTCACCTACTCGGTACGCCTGTCCAACAACGACTACAAACGGCGTAAAAGCCTGCCCGATATGAGCAAGGACTTCGGCAAAATGGTCAACCTCCTCTTCCCTGGCAAACCACAGGACATCCTCTACGATGGGATAACAGACGACCAGCGTTCGGGCTCCAACCCGATGCAGGTCTGTATCCTGGAAAAAGGCGAAGGCCTGCGCTTCGCCAATATAGATGCCGCACACGATTTCAAAACAATCGATACCGACTTGAAAAATTATGCCTGCCAATAAGTTTTACCAGGGGGGCAGGATAAAAATACCGACAGCCCCCCGCCTATACCGGATTCTTTGCTGCGTTCTGCTCCCTTTGCTGTTCAGCGCCTGCGCCCGCCCGCAGCCTGCTGCCCATGACGGGCCGGTACGGGTTGATTTCGCCCAACTGCCCTTTCCTAAACTGTCGGATTACCACTTTTTCAAAGGGGATATGACGGCTATGGTGCCCAATGACCGGGTTTTGCCCTACGAGCTGATCACACCGCTGTTTACGGACTATGCACACAAGACGCGCTTCGTGTGGATGCCGCAGGGCACCGCTCCGGCTCGTGTGGATGCCCAGGGCCGCATCGAATTTCCCGACGAAGCAGTGCTCATCAAGAATTTCTACTATCCCCGCGATTTCCGGGAACCAGAGGGCCAGCGGGACATGGTGGAAACCCGGCTTTTGGTAAAAAACAAAGGGGAATGGAAAGCCTATACGTACGTTTGGAACGAAGGCGATACAGATGCCGAATTTACCCAGGTGGGCGATATAAAAGAGGTAGAGTGGAAAGATGAAAAGGGCCTTGCCCGGCAGGTGTCGTATGTGGTGCCCAACAAAAACCAGTGCAAGAGTTGCCACAACCGCGAAAATGCCGTACAGCCTATCGGTCCGCAGGTCCGTAACCTCAACCAGTCCATCACCTACCCCGACGGCCTTGCCCGCAACCAAATCGCTTATCTCCAGGAGGCGGGCTATTTGGAAGCCGGTGATTTTCAAAAGACCATCGCCCCGGTGGCGGATTGGGACGACCCCCACAGCGGCGACCTCAATGCCCGCGCCTTGGCCTATCTCGACGTCAACTGCGGGCATTGCCACAACCCTTCGGGGCCGGCGCATACGACGGGCTGTATCTCGGTGCTTTGCAAAAGGATCCCGCCCTGCTCGGGGTGCACAAGCCTCCCGTCGCTGCGGGAAGGGGTTCCGGAAACAGGGCTTTTGGCATTGTGCCCGGCCAGCCGGAGGGCTCCATCCTGCTCTACCGAATGGAGAGCGACGACCCTGGCATCATGATGCCCGAACTCGGCCGCGCCGTGGCCCACGATGAGGCCGTGGCCCTCATCCGGGAATGGATTGCCAAAATGCCGGAGAAGGGGTTCTGAGTCAGAGCCAGGGCTGTAGGCGCAAGGTCAATGCCTTGTACTCCTCTAAGGAAAGTTGTTCAGGCCGTTTCTGGAAAAAAGGATCGCCCAGGTCGGGGAAATCGCCCACCAGGGCTTTGAGGGAGTTGCGCAGCATCTTGCGGCGCTGGCTGAAGGCTTGCTTGACCACCCGCCGGAACTGGCGCTCGTCGCAGGCCCACTCCTCGTGCTCTTTTCGAAGCAGCCGGATGACTGCCGACTGTACCTGCGGGGGAGGGGAAAAACAACTCTTGTCCACCCCGAGGAGGAGTTCCCCTGCATAAGAAGCTTGTACCAGTACGCTGATGGCACCGTAGGTCTTGGACCCCGGGCGCGCCACTACCCGCTCCGCCATCTCCTTTTGGAACATCCCCACGATTTCCGGCACGAGGTCCTGGTAGCGGAGGGCGTGAAACAGGATTTGGGAAGAAATATTATATGGGAAATTGCCGATCAGGCAAAAGGGCTGCCCGCCGAACACCTGGTCTAAAGGCGTTTTCAAAAAATCACCGGACAGGATATTGCCGTGGAGTTGCGGGAAGTGCTTCTCTAAATAGGCTACCATATCGCGATCGGCTTCCACTACTTTCAAAGCAGCGGGTTGCCGTAAAAGGAAGCGCGTCAGCATCCCTTTTCCGGGGCCTACTTCCAGGATGCGCGGGTGGGAAGATACGGTCAGAAGGCTTTGGGCGATCTGTTCTGCCACGTCATCGCGGTTCAGAAAGTGTTGGCCGAACGATTTCTTTGCTTTCAAGTACGGATTCTATTGCGAGATTCTTAATTTTGCAAAATTGGCTGCCTTTTGCCCGGCAAAGGTATGCATAAAAACCAAGAAGATGGACAAACCAATCGTGGGCATCAGCATAGGGGACATCAACGGGATCGGCCTGGAGGTGATCCTGAAGACCCTGGCGAACCCCCAAATCCTGAACCTTTGCGTACCGGTCGTTTATGGCTCCAGCAAAGTCATATCGTATCACAAAAACATCGTTGGAGTGGATTTTCCCTTCCAGGTGGTACAGCGGGCGGAGCGATTGGCTTTGGACCGCGTCAATATCCTCAACTGTTGGCAGGAAAGCGTCAATATCACCTTGGGAAAAGCGACCGAGGTGGGCGGGCAATATGCCCTGAAGTCCCTGGAAGCGGCTGCCCGCGACCTCAAACAGGGCCTTATTGAAGCGCTGGTCACCGCTCCTATCCACAAAGAGGCGATGAAAATGATCGGCTTCCCCTTCCCCGGCCATACGGAATACCTCACGCAGGAATTGGGGGCAGAGGAGAGCCTTATGTTCATGATTGCCGATGGGTTGCGCGTGGGGCTCGTCACCAACCACCTACCGGTCAAAGAAGTAGCGGCACACGTTACCAAGGAACGCATCCTGCGCAAAATCCGCATCCTGGAAAAATCCCTGCGCGTTGATTTTGGCATTGACCGCCCGACGATCGCAGTGCTCAGCCTCAACCCGCACGCAGGCGACGGGGGGGCTATCGGCGATGAGGACGAGCGAATCGTTCGGCCTGCTGTGGTGGAGTGCAAGAAAAACGGGATTATTGTCACAGGCCCCTTTCCGGCAGACGGCTTTTTCGGTTCGGGAGCGTATAAAAAGTACGACGCGATATTGGCTATGTACCACGACCAGGGGCTCATCCCGTTCAAACTCCTGGCGTTCGGCGGGGGGGTCAATTTCACCGCCGGCCTGAGCGGGGTGCGTACCTCGCCCGACCACGGCACGGCCTTCGAGATCGCCGGTAAAAACGAGGCCGACCCCGATTCTTTCCGCGAAGCCCTTTTTGCTGCTATAGATATCGCGCGAAGCCGAAAAGATTACTACGACTCCCGGGCCAATGCCCTCAAAAAACGCACGAAGATCGCCGTAGAAAGCGAAGACGACGACCTCGACGATCTGCTGGAGGAAGAATAGACTTGTGGCCCATAAAAAACGCACTACTTGAAAGTCTCTACCAAAGTTGCCCTGATCGTCTTTGCTATCCTGCTGGTGGATCAGGCCTCGAAAATTTGGGTCAAAACCCACATGGAATATGGTCAGGAGTTCCAAATCTTTGGGCGCCCCTGGGCCTTGATCCATTTCGTCGAAAACAACGGCATGGCCTTTGGCTTCTCTATGGGAGGGGAATACGGCAAGCTCCTGCTGAGCCTGTTCCGCATCGTTGCCGTCGGTTTTCTGCTTTTCTTTATCCGAAAACTCATCCAGGAAAAGGCGGGGATGCGCATGCTCGTCGGCTTTGCCCTCATTTTAGCGGGCGCCATTGGCAATATCCTGGACAGCGCGTTCTACGGGGTGATTTTTTCAGAGTCTCCCTACTACGGAGGCTTGGCTACCCTCTTCCCCCCAGGCGGCGGGTACGCGGGCTTCCTCCACGGGAGAGTGGTGGATATGCTCTATTTCCCTGTTGTAAAAGGCGTATGGCCGGAAGGGGTACCCTATCTGGGCGGCCGGTCTTTCCTGTTCTTTAAGCCAGTGTTCAACGTCGCCGATATGGCCATCACCACCGGTGTAGTCCAAATCATCCTGTTCCAGCGCCAGTTCTTCCGGAAACCGGAAGAGGCGGAAACGCAGGTCGAAAACGAAACAGAAGGGGAAGATCCACCCCCGGCTGCTCCGGAAGATACCCCTCAGGGGGTTGTGTAAAAAGACCTTTTTCGCCTGATGCCACCAAAAAATATAATAGACTTGTTGCGAGGGGGATCATCAAGGGGTCAAAAAGGCCCTTTTTTTCCCACACTGTGCCTTTTTTCGGTCATCTAAGGCAGTTAGACTCCCTCAAAAAGCCTTCGTGTGGACAAA
>JBEGMH010000203.1:0-3319 GCA_041183125.1 Bacteroidota bacterium
CGGTTCTCTTGTTGCCGGGCGTTCCGGAAGGAAACTATGATGTGGTGGTGGTTTTGAAGCTGCGTACCAAACGCAAACGCCGTCGTGCCGGCTTCAGCAAGGCACGCTTTGTTATGACTCCGGACTTCAACGCTCCGCTCGCAGACTTCAAGGAGTACATGGAATGAATGTCTTAATGGATACGCAAGCTATAATTTGGTTTGCTGAAAACAATCCCCAGTTGAGTGTGAATGCGCGAAGCACCGTGATCCTTTTGATAGACTAATCATAGCCCAAGCCATTTCTGAGAACATGGTGATTATTAGCAGTGATGTTGCTTTTGATTTGTATCCGATTCACCGGATCTGGTAGGCTGATATTATTCCCTCATGCCGCCGGAATTTGCGCCATAGACAGGGTTTAAAAAGGGCGTTTCCTCTCTTATAGAGTTGTTTGGGAAAATCGAGCCGCCCCACTACACCGATTGTAAGGGCTTGCTGCGAGGGGTTCGAGGCAGAAAAAGCCCCCTAGCCCCCTCGCAACAAAAGTGTCCCTACAGCAGCCCGTATTTTTCGAGGACTTCTTTGGGGGGGCCGTCCCACATATTGGGGATATTGCCTTGGTAGCCGATATCTTCGATGCCCATTTTGCTGCTCCAGAAGCCGGAGGCGGTGAGGTTGCGCATGAGGGAGAAGAAGGCGACGCCCTGGCTCATGCCGGGGACTTTGCGGCCTGGGTAGGCGATATCTTCGACGATAGCGATTTGTTGGTCGTGGGCGAGTTCGACGAACAGCTTGCTGAATCGCTTGTTCGACTGGTTGTCGAGCCAGGCGATACCACCGCGGAGGGGGGTCTGGAAGGAAGGCTGGTCTTTGGCCATGAACTCGATGAAGTCGGGCACACCGGAGTCGGTAGCGCTGCCGGAGCGCTCATCGCGGGGCAGGATGATATCGGCTAATACGCCGATGGTGTGGAGTTCGTGTTTGGAAAAGAACTGCTCGGCGAAGAGTTTGGCGTCGCGGGCCTTTTCGTATTCGGTGCGGCCAAACTGTTCGGGGGCGGGATCCTTCTTTTTACCGTCGCCGGTGAACGCCTCATGGTGGAGGATTTCGGCTGCTTTGACCTGGCTGTGCAGCCCGACGAGGCCCAGGGAGCTGAGGCCGATGCCTTTGAGTACATTTCTTCTTTTCATATCCGGATAGACAGGATTTTAAAGCTTACAATTTGCCTGCTTTGCGTTCTTCGACGATATGTCGGGAAGCACGCATAGAGAGGGCTAAGATGGTCCAGGTGCAGTTTTTGTCGCCCTGGGACACGAAGGGAGCGGCGTCGGTGACGAAGAGGTTTTTCACGTCGTGGGCCTGCTGCCACTTGTTGAGGGCAGACGTGTTGGGGTCGTTGCCCATGCGGATGGTACCTACTTCGTGGATGATTTCCCCGGGTGCGTTGAGGCCGTAGTCCCGTTCGGGGCCTGGTTTTTCGCCGAGGGGGATACCGCCCATTTCGCGGATGATTTCCTCGAAGGTCTCGTGCATGTGTTTGGCCTGGAGGCGTTCGTAGTCCGACCATTTGTAGTGGAAGCGGAGGACGGGGATGCCGTATTTGTCCACGACATTGGGGTCTATCTCGCAGTAGTTATCTTCGCGGGGGACGGGTTCACCGCGGCCGGCCATGCCGATGAAGGCACCGTAGAAGCGGCGGTAGTCGTCTTTGAGGGATGCGCCGTAGCCACCTGCTTCGCGGGTCTTGCCGTCGCGGTCGGGCACGATGCCGCGCATGGCGTCGAGGTCCCAGCCAAAGCCGTAGGCGGGCATGCCTAATCCGCCCCAATATTCGATGTGGTAGCCTCTGGGGAAGTCCAGTTTTTTGTTGTCGAGCCACCAGGGCGAGTAGATATGGGCACCTCCTACCCCATCTTCGTTGTAGCGGGGCCGGTCGAGGAGCATGGGGACCAGGCCACCGCGGGATGCGCCGGTGGAATCGTGCAGGTACTTGCCCACGACGCCCGAGGAGTTGGCCAGGCCGTTGGGGAAGCGGGCAGATTTGGAGTTGAGGAGGAGGCGGGCCGATTCGCAGGCGCTGGCGGCGAGGATGACGATTTTGCCGCGCACGGTTTTTTCCTCCATCGTCTGGGTATCCACGTAGGAGACGCCGGTAGCGAGGCCGGTGCGGGGATCGGTCAGGACTTCGCGGGCCATGGCATAGTAAATCGTATGGAGGTTTTTGGTCTTCTCCGCCGGGTTGCATAGGCAGGAGGAGGAGGAGAAGTCGGCATAAGCCGTACAGGAGCGGCCGCATTGGTTGCAATAGAAGCAAACGCCACGGTCGTCGTTGATTTTCTTGGTGAGGATGCTCAGGCGCGAGGGGATAGTGGTGATGCCCAGGCGTTTATTGCCTTTTTGGATGAGCATTTCGTGGAGCCTGGGCTTAGGCGGGGGCAGGAAGATGGAATCGGGGTCGTTGCGCAGGTTTTCCTTGGAGCCAAAGACGCCGATGAGGCGGTCCACTTCGTCGTAGAAAGGCGCAACGTCGTCATAGCCGATGGGCCAATCGTCGCCGAGGCCATCAATGCTGCGGCGGCGGAAGTCATCCGGGCCGAAGCGCAGGCTGATGCGGCCCCAGTGGTTGGTGCGGCCGCCCAACATACGGGAGCGGAACCAGCGGAACTCGGTGCCCTTCACCGTGGTATAAGGCTCGCCGTCAATATCCCAGCCCCCGTAGGCGGCGTCGAAATCGCCGAAGGGGCGGTAGCGGGTGCTGGCTCCCCGGCGCGGGGATTCGTAGGGCCATTTCAATTGGGTGACGTAGCGCGGGTCGGCAGGGTCGAAATGCTGTCCCGCTTCGAGCAGGCAGACTTTAGCGCCTGCTTTGGTCAGTTCATAGACGGCCATCCCCCCGCCGGCGCCGGAGCCGATGACGATTACGTCAAATACCTCGGGGGTTTCCTTGATGTGAAAATCTGTCATGGAAAATAAGGTTATGGGGGCTAAAATATAAAAATACCGCATAAGTGTTGAGCAATTTTTAAAATTGCAAAATAAAGCCCCTAAAATTGGTCAAACAGAGCAAAGGGGACATCGCATGGAAGGGGACCGTCGAGGGGTTAACATTGGGAAAGTATGGAAGCAATAGACTATGGCCTGCGCTGGCGGCTCATCTTAGGGGAAAGTGCCGGGCAGGAGGAGGAAGAACAGGAAGCCCCGTCGCTGCCCGGTGGGGAAGCCGCGGCGATGGACGCCGTGTTGTCGGTATTGTACGACGACTCCGGGAGCCGGGGGGGATTAGACGACCGTTCGCCGCAGGTACACCGTTGGTTAGGCGACATCCGCAAGTACTTCCC
>JBEGMH010000204.1:0-2912 GCA_041183125.1 Bacteroidota bacterium
AGACAGAAATTGGCCCTGGATCTCGTCGAGGGAGGATACCCGGGCACCAATTTCCAATAGTTGGCCCTCGGCTTCCCGGAAAGATTCCGCATCTTCCAAGGGGTTCTCGAAGCGGCTTTCCCAAAGAAGCCGCCACCAATGATCGTAGGTTAGGACGATATCCCCGGGGGTGTTCAGAAGAGCGGCCACAATGTCCGGGTGATACAGGATATCGCCGTAGGAAAGCACCGTAGGGGCTGCGTACAGGATATCGGACGCACAGCGCAGCGTGGCGACCATGTTGGTCTCGGCCCAACGGGAGTTGGTGATGACGCGCAGGCGGTCCTGTGGGATCTTTTCGGCGCAAAACCCTCCTACAGCCGTGATTTGGTTGATGTTATTGGCGTGGAGGCTGTCTATGGCCCAATCCAGGATGGAACGCCCACAGACCTCGACCATGCACTTGGGGCGCTCTGCAGTATGTCCCTTCAGCCTGGTACCCCGCCCTGCAGCCAAAATCAACCCTTGTTGTATCATGCGGTATCCCCTTTAAAAAGCTTTTTTAATATTCCCTCCGTAAACGCATCTATGGTGCGTTCTCGTTCCGGGTGCCACATCAGCGCAAACGCAGGCTTCCCTTTTACTGTCAGCGCTTCGACGGTGCTGTCGTCGCCAAGTGCCCAGGTTTCGAGCGGGTCTTTCATGGTTTCTTCCCGTATCACAAAAGTATGATAGGAGTTCACTTCGAATCGTTCGACCGCCTCTCCGGGGGATTTCAGGACTTGAACAGGGTGCCGCTGCGCCCTATGGCTTCCGTCCATGCACTTCTCCAGGGGCACGCCAAAGAAATGGGCTATTACCTGTAGGCCCCGGCACACCCCTAACACTGGTAGGTCGTGGGCCAGCGCAAAGGCTAGCAGGGCGTTGTCCGTGGCATCTTTTTGGGGGTATTCCCCGATATCGTTGCCCCCGGTGAGGATCAGGCCATTGATCCCCCACGTTTTGACGCGTTCTACTACGGAAGCGCCTTCGTTGGGCAGCATCTGCCACGCTGTTCCAGGGAGGTTTTCCCGCATGAACGACGTCCAGTCCTGGGCAAGACTGTCTCGAAGTTCGTCGTATCCTTCTGCTTTGCTGATGCGGGTACTCAGACCTATGCGGAGGGGACGGTCAATATCCATACAGGGGTTTCACAGAACCATTCGAGAAGTTGATGTCAGCGGAGCCTGCCTCGAGGATGCGGGCATACAACTGTTCCCCGCAACCAATCGCAGCAGGGAAGCCGATTTCTATACACCGTATGGCCATGTGGGAGTTTGCTCCCCCGTATTTCGTAACCAAGGCGGCAGCACCCGTCCCAAAAACCCAGTCGAAGCCGGGATCAGCGCTTTCAATGCACGCGATTTTGCCCTCTATGCGCATAGACCAGTCATCGCAGGCCGAAATTTCGTGTACCCCCCCTCTGATGACGCCTCTTCCAAACAAATTAGGCAGGGATCGCTGGACAGCGGCGACGTATATGTCCTCGGTTTTGGCCATTAGGGCCGGCAACCGGGTCGCACAGGCAGTGCGGTGGTAGGCTTCCGCTTTTTCTACCAAACGGTTTAGCTTTTCTGCTCCCTTCGGAAACCCGTGTGCCTCTAGGTCCTCTATGGAAAGCGAGGCGACTGCGGCCCGTGTGAGCCCTAGTCCCTCCCCCCAGGCAGCAAGATGTTCCAAAACGTCCGATATGCTGCGCGAGAGTACAAACTTTCCATATTCCCTGGCACTGATGGCACGCTTGATATAGTCTATCAGGCTCTCGGGGGAAATACCTTGTAAAGCATACTCGGAAAGCAGATTGAATAGGGCATTCGATTCGTCTGAATGGAGGGTGAACGGGTTCTGCCGGGCACTTTCGGGGAGTACCACCGCGTTGCCCGCCAACTGGTGAATCCTGTCCACGTAACGGGGGGATTCCATGTCGAAGGTTCCCGGTCGCAAGTGCCCGAAAACAGAAATGAAATCCGCCGGGTCCTCGCCCCCGCGCAACCTTTCGAGGTGCCGCGCCAAATCCGAGGCAATGGTCTGGATAGAAGCGCGTAAGCAGGCCACACGTGGCTCACAAAGCGCCCCCCTGTCCAGTATACTACGCAGAAAGGCTTCCGCTATAAACGCATGGCGCGCCACTACAGCGAACGGGATCGCCCCGAGGGCCACTCCTTCTTCTGTCAACTCCCGTACCGAAGCCTCCCAATCGGAAAGCCGCTGATGGACGGGCGGTGAAAGAGGACGAGCCATCTGGCGGCCCCGCAGTGCTTCCAGAAGAGATAAAGCCCAGGGCAAAGACCCCTCACCCTGTGAAAGGAGCACTCTGCGAGTCAAAGCACCCAGGGTATCCCGGATTACCTGGCGTTCCGCCGCAGTGAAACGGCCAAGGGTCTTTTCCTCAAAACGCTGGTCGAAGCTGAAATCAAGACTGGATTGTACAATCTCAAATTCTACTTTATCGTGGAGTTCCGGTTGTGCCTCCAGGTTTTCCATCCAGGCATCCACTAGGCGATACCCCAAATCGTCCGGTAAATCAACCGGAAGGAAGGAATTGAAACTGGCCCGGACGTCAATGTACGGGTGCCCGGCTAACATGACCATCAACTCCTGCCCGGCAGGGTTCCGATACCCCATGTAGCCCCGTGCCTCCCGCCAAGCACTCCGGGTGATGAAGCGCCTGAAGACAGATACCGCCATCGCCTTGGGGGTACGCCCGATTAGCTCAGCCGGGTTCCAATCTGGCATGGAGCCGAATAAGGACCTACCTCCTAGAAGATGGGTACCGACACGGGACGGACAGGTTTCGAGAAAACGAAAAGCACTTGTGATGCAATCCCGTACCTCCTTGTCAATATCCGATGCCCAGTGCCGGGCCGTCGTCATTGGCCTTACCTGAAGTAAAT
>JBEGMH010000205.1:0-4616 GCA_041183125.1 Bacteroidota bacterium
GTACAAACCCTCTGCTTATACGCATAATCAAAAAAAACTACTTATGATAACTTTAAATGGGCGTTTAATCATTGAAAAAATACAAGAAAAACTATAGTGCTATCTATGTACGTGCATTTGGTGCAACAAGCACCCTGTTCTACTCCCAATTTTTTTTCGTTAATACGTTGGCTCAGCGACATATTAACGGCGAAGCTTTGATTTTGACAAAATCCGTGAACTTTTTTTCGGGTAAAGGAATTTTTTAACAAAATTTAACGTTGTTTTTGTAAGCTGCTTACACAGCGACCTCCTCTTCACCCCTTCTGCCCGCTCAAAAGATTTTTTCCAGTTAAACACCCTTTACGCTATGCGCTATTATGTCACCCCCTCCGTACTCAGCCCCTAACGCGTAAACGGCAAACAACATCGCCGATCCTGGCGCTCCTTGTGGAGCGGTCTGTTCCCATAAAATACCCTATCCGATAAAATTCCTATTCACATTACTCCACCTATCCTCTTTCCAAAATGCTGCATTACATAGTCTTAGAGCCCAACCCCCAACAGTGTAGCGCCTTTCTGGATATCATGGGAAGGCACTTTTCGCAGACAACGCAGTTGGTGGACACCCACACCAGCCCTTTGTCGGCCATGCCAGCTATACTCGCGGAAAAACCCGATGCCCTATTCATTGACCAAGAGGCCTTAACCCCCTTGTTCTTATACTTTTTGCGGCACTTGAAGCCGCTGCCGCTGGTATGCGCCACGTATACCACCCCCATAGCCCTGGATCTCCTCCTGGAGAACCCTTTCATCTTAGACAGCTTGTCGAAGCCTTTCAAGGAGTCGGACTGCCAGTTGGCGGTATCCAGGATCCTGACCCTTCAACAACAGCTGATCAGCTCTGCCGGGGCGCTGCCCGTCAACGAATATGCCCCGTCGCTCGGGCTGGTGTCGAAGGTCGCCCTGCCTACCAACCAAGGCTTTGAGTTCGAAAACATAGACGAAATCGTTTACTGCGAGGGCCAAGTGAACTATACCAAGGTGGTAACCAATCAGAAACGGGAAATTGTCCTCCCTAAAACCTTGAAATTCGTAGAGGGCATGCTGCCCAAACACTTGTTTGCACGTATCCACAAATCCTTCCTGGTCAACCTCAACTATATTAAGGCCTACTACCGCACCGACGGCTCCCGTATCAAACTCCTCGACGGCACAACCCTACCTGTCTCCCACCGCAGACGAGATGCCCTGGTGGACCGATTGGTCAAAAGACCTTTCCCCCTGGAACCCAGCCCCCCCAAAATAGACCCGAACGTAGAGAGCCTACTGTAACGGCTTCATACCCCTATGTCCTATTGCGCCGTAGTACCGCGCTACACCGCTTCCCGACTTGCCATTATCCATTGTTCGTTTTAAGGCCGAATACCGCCTTGGGATAGAAAATGGCTAAGTTAAGTTTAAAACCCCCTCAAAATGAACCGATTACTACCATCGGTACCTCCCGGGTGGCTCCTCTTTCTACTCGATGTGTCCCTGGGTGCCGCCGCGTTTCTGCTGGCGTACTGGATATCTGAATCCCAGCATGGTCCCGATCAGACCCGTCAGGATCCTTATAGGGCCTTGGCAGTGCTCACCATGGCCAACGCCCTCGTCCTCTATGTCTTTGACCTCACAAAAGGAATCATCCGCTATGCCAGCTTCCACGCACTAGGCCGGCTGTTCCTTGTCTGTTTCCTCTCTACCCTACTCCTGGCCCTCCTCAACCTGGGTTTTGCGCTCTTCGAAACCCCCAACCCCCTCCTCTTCTGGCTGGGGTACCCCTTCTTGTTTGTTTTCTTGCTCGGCACCCACCGGGTGGGTGCGCAATACGCTTACCACTACTCTTTCAGCGGCAGGAAACCCACCCGCAACGCGGTGATATACGGCACCGGGAAATTGGGTACCGCCACCAAGGCCGCTATGGACAAAAGCCCTGCCTTACACCTCGTCCTCTTCATTGACGATAACCCCGGGGAACACCGTAAATCGCTCGACGGAATCCCCGTTGTGGGCTTCGAGGCCTTCGCCCGTCTCCATACCAAAAAGGCTTTCGATACCGTCATCTTCGCTGTAAAATCCCCCGACCCAGGCAAAAAAAAACAACTCCTCGATTTCTGCCTGGAACACCGCATAAACGTCCTCAAAAGCCCCTCACCCGAAGCTTGGCCCCGCCAAGAACACTGCCTCGGGCAGCTCCAGCGCCTCCGCGTCGAAGACTTGCTCGAACGGCAGCCCATTCCAATCCACAAGCCGGAATTGGCCGGGCACTTCGCCGGAAAACGCGTCCTGGTAACCGGTGCCGCCGGGGCTATCGGCAGCGAACTGCTGCGCCAGATCCTGCGCTACATGCCCCTCTCCATCATCGCTTGTGACCACGCCGAGACCCCCCTCTACCACCTCCTACTCGAACTCGAACCGCTGCGCTGCGGCGTCGGCCTTCAACCTTACCTGGCCTCTGTCGGCGATAAAGCGCGCATGGAGCGCTTGTTCCGGGTTTACCGGCCAGACTACGTGTTCCATGCCGCTGCCTACAAGCAGGTGGCCATGATGAACCTCTTCCCCAGCGAAGCCATCCGAATCAATACCCTGGCTACCCAACGTGTGGCAGACCTATCCGCGAAGTGGAACGTGCAACGCTTCGTCCTGGTATCTACGGACAAAACCGCCAAACCGGGCAACATCGCGGACGCCTCCAAATACTTGGCCGAAACCTATGTACGGGGCCTCTCACAGACGGGCACCCAACCCACCCGCTTTATGATCACCCGATTCGGCAATGCACTGGACTCTAATGACCCCACCCTGCAACGCTTCCAATCCCAAATCGAATCCGGCAGCCCCCTTACGGCAGCATACCCCGATACTACCTACTACCATTTCATGCTCCTCCCGGAAGTCTGCCAGCTCGTGCTCGAAGCCAGCCAAAAGGGCCAGGGCGGGGAAGTCTTTACCTTTGACATGGGCCAACCCGTCAAAAGTACCGATATCGCCCAAAAGATGATTCGCTTAAACGGACTCCAGCCGGGCATAGATATACCTATTCGGTTAGACGAGTTGAATCCCGGCGAAGAACCCTTCCAGGAAATACCCGGCCAGCCAGAAGAAAGCCTGGAGCCCTATCATGAGAACATCCTGACCACCAACGTTCGCCCCATAGATACCCACGTCGTGAACCGCCATTTCTCCATACTCGACGCCCTGCTCAAAGAGGGTACCCCTGAAGAAAAACTTGTGGCCTACATAAAAAATGTCCTCACCGAATCCATCCACCCAAATAACGCCCCCGGGCGGATAGACCAGTAGCCCAATACCCGATTATCCATTAGACTGGTTGCGAGGGAAATCATCAAGGAGTCAAAAAGACCCTTTTCCCACCCTCGCTGACCCCTCGCCACCAGTCTATTTTTCCAATTTTCCTTGACATCAACTATGAACTATTCATTTCAAAGGAAGAAGTCCTGGTATAGATGTGCCATGGCTTGGCTGTTTGTAGCGATGAGTATGGGCTGTGCGGTACAGGTACAGGCCCAAGGGCTTGACACGAATGCCCCGAGGCCCGTATGGCTCAACGTGCTCCTGAACATCCTACTCGGGGTGCTGCTGTTGCTCAGCTATGTGAATTTCATCAAAGCCCGCAAGCGAGGTACCGAACTATGGCGGAAGCACGAAGCATTGATGCGGGAAAACGAGACCCTAACGTCCACGCTGGAAGCTATTCAGACAAAGAAAAACGCACGGTTCAGGGGGCAACAGGAGGAGGACATACCCGACAAGGACAAATCCGTGTCCATTTTTCCCAAGCGGCCAAGCCAACTCAATGCAGAGTACATATCACATGTCTGGGTCGAGGGCAACTATATCTACTACAAACACAAGGACGAGCCGAAATATATCCTGAAACGCGATCGCCTGAAAAACGTTTATACCCGTTTACAAAAGCATCACTTTGTACAGACCCATAAAAGCTACCTGGTAAATATGGCAATGATCAAAGATGTGAGCTGGAAAGAGATCAGCCTCAAGGATGGCAGCAAAGTGCCTTTGTCCCGCAAGCACAAAGAAGCCTTCCGGAACGCATACCAAACCTTTCACGAGAAAAAATAGCCTTTTGTCCAAAAAGGCTCCTTTGCGCTGCTACCCCCCCACCCACCAGGCTATTTTTCCAAGAAATGGGCCCTCCCACATCCGGGATGGCCCTTTTCGTTTACTACCACCCCACCCCCTCTCGGTGGAAAGGCCTCTGTGGGCTGAAAGGCCCCGCACGTCAGCTACCGCATCATCGGATATCCATCCGTAGGCGCGATATCCTACCCCCCATAGCGGGCTGGCCGCGTCGGCCATGTTTCATCCCCATGGCATCACATGAGTACCATTACCGGGGAAACCTTCACGCAGGGTATCCACGATTATCCCTTCCCTGGAGCTTCCCAACCTTCCCCAAAACGGGGTTTATGGATATTTCCCATCCGGTAAAATCGGTCCAGTTGTGGTATCCGTGAATGTATTTTACCATAGCCTGAAGAGGCTCCTGCGGCGAATATTGGTTTTATTTTCCGCAAAAATGCGGCGATTAGTGCTTTTATTCTCCGCTATAG
>JBEGMH010000206.1:0-5384 GCA_041183125.1 Bacteroidota bacterium
GCGGATGTGGTGGCCTCCGCTCAACCCGCTGGGCTTTGCGTTTTTTTCCCACAAAATACTGCGCTGGACAGGCCCGCACTCCCTGTTGATCGCCGTACTTTGCACCCTGTTTTTGGCGCTGTCGGGCAACCAATGGTACGGCTTGTTGTTCCTCATGCAGTTGGCATTGTTGGCAGGCGTGCCGCTGCTCGACCTGATGTTGGCACGGGTCGGTATACAGGTGCTCCTGCTGCGCGGCCTGCGCTATTTTTTACTGATGAACGCCGCCCTATTCGCAGGGTGGATTTTTTATACAAAAGGAATCAAAACCAATGTCTGGCAACCAACCGAACGGACAACCTGAGGAAATCCGCCTCCACAGCATCGAAGAGGCGATCGCGGATATCCGCATGGGAAAAGTCATCATCGTCGTGGACGATGAAGACCGGGAAAACGAAGGCGACTTCATCTGCGCCGCAGAGGCCGTCACGCCCGAAATCATCAATTTTATGGCCACGCACGGCCGGGGGCTGATCTGCGCCCCCATCATCGAACAGCGGGCCGACGAGCTCAACCTGCCGATGATGGTGTCGAGCAATACGGCCCTGCACGAGACAGCCTTCACCGTCTCTATTGACTTGATCGGCCATGGCTGTACGACCGGTATTTCCGCGCACGACCGCGCCGTCGGCATCCGCCGCCTGGTACACCCGGAGGCCAAAGGCTCTGATTATGCGCGCCCGGGGCATATTTTCCCCCTGCGCGCCCGCAAAGGCGGGGTGCTGCGCCGCACCGGCCACACCGAGGCGGCCATAGACCTGGCCCGCCTCGCAGGGTTTTATCCGGCAGGGGTACTGGTGGAAATCCTGAACGAAGACGGCACCATGGCCCGCCTGCCGCAGTTGCTGGGCATCGCCGAGCGCTTCGGACTGAAAATCGTGGCCATCAAAGACCTCGTCGCCTATCGCATGCGCACCGAGCGCCTGGTGAAAAAAGAGCTGAGCATCTCCCTCGACACGCGCTTCGGTACTTTTGAAGTGAGCGCCTACAGCCAGGCGACGTCCGGGGATGTGCACCTGGCCGTCCACAAAGGCACCTGGACACCCGACGAGCCCGTGCTGGTGCGCGTCCACTCCGCCTCCGATACCACCGACTTGCTCGGGATGTTGTTCTACGACGAAGGCCTGCACCTCCAAAAAGCAGTGGAAAAGATTGCTTCGGAAGGAAAAGGCGTGCTCCTCATCATGCGGCACGGCGAAAAAGAAGAAAGCTCTATCCTCGAGACCCTGCAAAAGCTGGGCGAGGCCAACGCAGAAGAAAGCCGCCCCTGGCAGCCCGATATGTCGCAGCGCGACTTCGGCGTAGGGGCACAAATCCTGCGCGACCTCGGCATTTGCCGCATGCGCCTGATGACCAACAGTCCCAAAAAGCGCATCGGCCTTAATGGCTATGGCCTGGAAGTCGTGGACAACGTGCCGTTCTGAGCGTCAACGGAAGGATTTATACAAGTAATATCCCAGCGGGAGATACACGAGCGCCAATACCAGCGGCAGGAACCAGATGCCCAGCCCCTGGGCCTCGCCCTGGGCCGTCTGCACGGTCCGGTGGAGCAGTGCAAAAAACACACCCGCCAACACGAGCTTCAGCACGCGGATCATGCGGGTGGCGATGGTGTACTGCCGCAGCGCGTTCTCCTGCGTGATGGGCTGCAGGTAGTTGAACAGGTGGGGAAAACGGTTCAAAATGCTCAGCCCGACGAATAACACCGTGGCGACGACCGGCAAGGCCAGGAGGCTTTGCTTGCCTCCGAAAGCATCCGCTCCCCCTGCCGCGTTGAAATGGGTGGGGATGTGCTCCGGCAAAGCCCCATACCGGCCTAGTGTGTATCCCCACAGGCCGATGAGCAGCCCCCATCCGACGAACTCGACGAACCAGTCGGATACCGTCAGATGGGGGCGCAGGCGGGGGCGGGGCTCAGGCATGGTAGTCTATGCGTTCGCCCGGAGCATCTCGCGCACTTTCTCCGCCACTTTTTGCGGCGTGAAGCCAAATTTATCGTCGAGCACCGCGTAGGGTGCGGAATACCCAAAGTGGGAGAGGCCCCAGACCATCCCGTGGGGGCCTACGAGGCCGCGCAGCGTGACCGGCAGCCCGGCGGTGAGGCCAAAGGTCGGCAGGTGAGGGGGGAGCACCGCTTCCTGGTATGCCCTCGGCTGTCGGCGGAACAAGCCCTCGCTGGGCGCGGAGACGATGCGCACCTGCAGGTCGTCTTCGGCACGCAGGATATCGGCCCCGGCGACGAGCGTAGCGACTTCCGAGCCGTTGGCGACGAGCACGACATCCGGCTCGCTGTGGCAATCCTGGACGATATACGCGCCTTTGGCGGCCTGCTGCGCCTCGGCGAAGCGGTTGGCGGAAGGCAGGTCCTGCACGTTCTGGCGGGAGAGGATGAGCCCGCTGGGGCCATGGTCGTTTTCCAGGGCCAGTTTCCAGCACACCGTCGTCTCGTGGGCGTCTGCCGGGCGCAGGGCCAGGAAGCTGTTCTGCCCCGAGTGGTTCTGGAGCTGCTCCAGGAGCCGGATCTGCGCCTCTTGCTCTATGGGTTGGTGGGTGGGACCATCTTCGCCCACGCGGAAGGCGTCGTGCGTCCAGATGAAGAGCACGCGCTGCTCCATCAGCGCACAGACGCGGATAGCGGGCTTCATATAATCGCTGAACACAAAAAATGTCGCGCAGGCCGGGATGACGCCCCCGTGCAGCGCCATGCCGATCGAAAGGGCAGCCATGGTCAGTTCGGCCACGCCGGCCTGCAGGAAAGCACCCGAGAAGTCGCCTTTTTTGAAAGGCGCTTTCTTTTTGAGGAAAGCATCTGTTTTATCGCTGTTGGACAAATCGGCGGAGGCGACGATGAGGTTTTCCACCTGGTCGGCTAAGAAGGACAACACATTGGCCGAGGCGTTGCGCGTAGCGCTGTTGGCCGCTTGTTTCACCTGCGACCAGTCGAGCTCGGGCAGTTGGCCGGAGAGGAAGAAGTCGAGCCGGGCCGCCTGTTCCGGGTGGGCTGCAGCCCAGTGGGCCCGTTCCGCTTTGCGCGCACGGGCGAGGGCCCGCTTCTGTTCCAGCACGTCGGCATACAAGTCCTGCACCGCCGGGAAGATTTGGAAGGGGTCCTGCGGGTTGCCGCCGAGGCCTTCGATCGTTTTGGCGAACGACGCTTTCGACTCGCCCAGCGGCTTGCCGTGCAGTTCCACTTCGCCCTCGTAGCTGCTGCCGTCTTCGAGGCGCGCCCCTTTGCCCATCAGCGTTTTGCCGATGATGAGGGTGGGGCGCTCCGCTTCGTCAATGCCGGCCTGGATGGCCTGCCGCAGCGCGTCGTGGTCGTTGCCGGGCACGGTCAGTACGTGCCAGCCCCAGGCCTCGTATTTTTTAGCCGTATCCTCGCCCGTCACCTCGTCCACGACGGTGGAGAGCTGGATGTCGTTGGCATCGTAGAACATGATGACGTTGCCCAGGCCGAGGTGCCCGGCAAGGCGCCCTGCGCCCTGCGAGATCTCTTCCTGGATACCGCCGTCGGAGATGTAAATATAGGTCTTGTGCGCCACCACCTCGCCAAAGCGGGCGGCCAGGAAGCGCTCGGCGATAGCTGCGCCGATGCCGAACGCATGGCCCTGACCCAGCGGGCCGGAGGTATTTTCAATGCCCCGGGCGACGTCCAGCTCCGGGTGGCCCGGGGTAGGGGACTGCCACTGCCGGAAGTTTTTCAGGTCGTCCAGGGTGTAGTTGCCCAGGAGCGCCTGCACACCGTAGAGCATGGCCGACATGTGCCCGGCGTCGAGGAAGAGGCGGTCGCGCAGCGGCCAGGCCATATCCTCGGGGTCGTAGTTGAGGAAATCCGAGTAGAGGACGTGGATGAAATCCGCCCCGCCCATCGGACCACCGGGGTGGCCTGATTTTGCTTTTTCGACCATCGCCGCCGCCAGGATGCGGATGTTATCGGCTGCTAAAAGGGAGTTTTTCTTGTTTGAGTCAGACATGTCGCGTTTTTTTGCCCACCCCATAGATGGGTAAGTGGTGTTTTAGGGGCAAAAATAAAAAAGACTTGCGGTGCAAGGGCATAAGAGGTGGGAAAAAAGGGTGGGGGGGTGCGTTGCCCGGTATCGAGCCAAATATACAAAAGGTATTTCGATGTACCCCCGAATTTTAAGCGCCCGAAACCATTTTTTTCGGATAGTTTGTACATTTACGGATAGTTTGCTACTTTTATACCCGTACCCAAACACCCTTTCCGCTATGCAGGACAGTGCCCCTTTGCGCGTTTTCATCTCTTACTCGCACAACGAGGAAGACAGGAGGTTATTGGACAAGTTGAATAGGCATCTGGCACCATTGACGGTGAATAGGGCAATTGAGCTGTGGGACGATTCGGACATTAGACCCGGTACCGAATGGGACGATGAGATCCGCGAGAAGTTGCGCTCCGCCCAAATCGTCCTGCTATTGGTGTCGGCAGATTTTAATGATTCCCGCTATATCCGCGAAGTAGAGATGCTGGAGGCCATAGCACGCCACGAGCGCAAGGAGTGCGAGGTAATGCCCATCCTGCTGCGCCCCTGCGTTTTCGACAGCATGCCTTACGCCCGTTTTGCGATGCTGCCCAAATACCCCGGCAACCAGCAACTGACGCCAATTACCGATGAGAGAACATGGCAAAGCGAAGATTTTGCACTGACCGAGGTAGCGGGGCACCTGGGTCAAGAGATACGGAAGCGGCGCGCCCTGCCGACCCCTCGCCTCGCTTCGCCGAGTACCCTCCCGGAGCAGGGCACCTGGGGCCTTTTTTTTCAAAATAACCCGCAGGAAAAAAACCTCAATTGGCTCGATACGGTGAACTGCGACCGGAGAAAACCCTTCACCAAAGGAATGAAAAGCCACTTCGAGGAGCACAAAGACGGGCCGGGCAACCTGCTCTACCTCCTGACCGCCTGCAGGAGCCAAAAACCGGAGAGCCTGGTCAAGCGGCTCTACTACGAGTTCGAGGAGGATTTGATACCCCACTTCCGACCCGTTGACGAGAACCAGGAAGATCGCGGCAAGCTTCTCGTCCCCGAACTTGCATTGGACAGAAAAAAGGAGAAAACTTTTGCCCGGCTCTGGGGGCAGATCGAAGACCGACTCCCTCAAAAAGGCTCCTTCGAGGACTTTGCCCGGAATCCTAAACCCTACATCGAGCATTCTGAAAACAGGCGTACTTTACTGGCCTTCACCCTCTACAAACAAGATTTTGAGGATTACGAGGGCGAAAAGCAAATCGCCTATATCCTGGAGCAATTCGCAAGGCTACCCGAAGCATCGCAACGCTTCGTCTTTTGCTTTGTACAGTATGCGAAGGATATACACCACCATTC
>JBEGMH010000207.1:0-7366 GCA_041183125.1 Bacteroidota bacterium
ACAGCAGGGCCTCCACCCGCTGGAGCAGGGTGTCTATTTGCCCGGGTGCCGCTTCCTGCGCCAGCCGGATATCCACGAACAACCGGGTTGGCCCGGGTTCCCGCTGGCCGGAGCGCAGGTATAGGTTTTGCATAAATATCCGGAAAGTGCCGCCGAACAGCTGCTCCACAGGCTGTTTCCACCGCGTTTGATAGAGGTGCGAGCCAATGGTTTGGTTATAGAGTGCCCACCCCTCTATCCGGGAGGGCAGCAGGAAAAGGGGTAGCCCAAAGGCCAGTGCCCAGAGTGCCAGGTATAGGCCGCGGTAGCGGGCGCAGCGGGAAAGGATCCGGTAGTACCCGCCCAACCGCTTTACTTGTCCCCGCGATACACGGGGCCGCTCCGCTGCTCCACCCGCTGCTCCCCCTAATACGGTATATGCAGCGGGTATGTAGGCCAATGCCACAGCAGTGGAGCTGAACAGGGTGATGCCGGCTACCCTGGCGAAATCCTCCAGGGTTTGCCGCTCTTCTTCGGGGAGGAGGAAGACGGTGCCGAGGGCGGCTAAGGTGGTCAACATGGTTCCTATCAACGCGGCCCCTGCCTGTGCTGCTTGTCCGCGTTTGAGGTAATCGAGCATGACCAGGGCGTGGTCTATGGCCATGCCAAAGGCAATGGACATCCCGGCCAGGCTGTACAGATGAACCTCTACGCCCAGTATGCGGATACCCAACAGCGCCCACCCGATGTTGACCAACAGCCCGGAGATTAATATGATCAGGCTGCGGCCCTCGCGGTAGGCCAACAGCAAAAAGGCCAACAATACCGCCACAGAGGCCGCACTGCGCAGCGCGGTCTTGCGGATCTCGCGCAGCAGATGGGCGCTCTCGTCGTGGGCGAGTTGTACTGCATAGCCTTCGGGTAGTTCTTTTGCTGTCTTTTGTACTTCTTCCCGCACCCTGCGGGCGGTGGCGATCTTGTTTTCGCCCGTTCGCGCAAAGAGGGTGAGGAATACCCCGGGCTTCCCGTTGACGCGGAACCGGGTGGGGGAAGGCACCTCCTCTAAACGGATGTCGGCCAGCTCCTTCAGTAGGACCTGCCCTCCACCGGGCAGCGGGATGCCGAGCGCTCCGGTTTCTTCTATCCCGCCCGGGCCGGGGCGGTAGCGCACAAAGACAGCCCGCCCCCCGCCCTGCTTTGAAAGCCCGGGGTATCGTTCCCGAAACCGCTCCTCCAACGCTTGTCGAAGGTTCTCCGGGCTCAAACCCAGCGCAGTTAAGCGGGCCTCGTCAAACCGGATGACGCATGCCGAAGCGGAAACCCCGGAGAGGACGGCTTCGCGTATGCCGGGCAGCGCGGACAGCCGTCTTCGAAAAGCGGATTCGGCTCGGCGATGTACGTCAGGGCCCGCACCCGGGCGGGCTATGGTGTATGCCAACAAGGGCATCGCAGGCCCAGCATCCGGAACTTGGATCTCAGGGTAAGAAACGCTTCCTTCGAGAGAGGGATAAGCCCGGCGAAGCAGGGCTGCCAAGGCTGCCCTGCGGAGGGCCAGGTCCTCACCGGCCTTGTATTCCAGGGTGATGCGCCCTTCTCCCTGTCCGGAAACGGAGTGTAGGTGCGCCAAGCCCTCCAGTTGGGACAAAATGCCCTCCAGGGGAGCTGTGGCCAACTGCTCGACCCGGTCAGGCCCTGCTTCTTTTACCGTGTATACCACCTCCAATTGCCTCGAAGGCAAAGGGGGCAGCAAGGATATGTTCATGCCGGGGATCGCTGCTAGGCCGAGCAACCCCAACCCTGCAAACAGCAGCAGGGTCCGAAAAGGGGAAAGAATCGCCATCGTCGTTTTTTTGACGCTGTGAAAAGCCGGTTTTTCAACAGATTGCTCGCAAAGGGCCATCGTGGACCCCCGCAATAAGTCTGTTTAACAAGGACGACGGATGCTTTCCAGGGATAGAAATGGGGGTACAGGGTCGGTAGGGGAGAAGAACGCCGTCTTTCCACTGGCCCGGCTACTCCGTGCCGCTCAGGAAGGGCACGAAGCGGAAAGGGCCTTTGGCCTCCTCCCGGTACTCGGTTTCTGTAACCCGGGTGATCTTGTACATGGTCTGGCCATCCTCGCCGAGCGGGATGACCAGGATGCCGCCTAACGCAAGCTGCTGGAGCAGGGCTTCGGGCACCTGCGCCGCACCGGCCGTGACGAGGATGCGGTCGAACGGGGCAAACTCGGGCAACCCCTTGCCCCCGTCCCGGAAGAACGTGCGGATGCGCTCGAACCCCAGTTCGTGGAGCAGCGAACGGGCTTTTTCATACAGGGCTTTATGCCGCTCCACCGTGAACACACGGCCGCCCATCAGGGCCAGGATAGCCGCCTGGTAGCCGGAACCGGTGCCTATCTCCAGCACTTTGTCGCGCTTGCGCACCTCCAAGAGCTGGGTCATGTAGGCCACGGTGTAGGGCTGGGAAATGGTCTGCTCCGAGCCAATGGGGAAGGCTTGGTCTTGATACGCCCATTCCTCAAACCCCGGGTCCAGGAAGTAGTGCCGGGGCAATTCCTCCATAGCGCTCAGGACCCGCTCGTCCTGTATGCCTTTCTGGCGCAACTCCTCGATGAGCTTCCGGCGCATACCCTGAAGTAAATAACTGTCTTTCAATGGCATAACGCGCTTACTTTTTGATCATGGGGGTATGGGGAATACCGTCTTCCAGGTACTCCGGCCCGGAGGGGGCAAAGCCAAAACGGCTGTAAAACGGGACGAGGTAACTCTGGGCAGATATCTTGACGGGGCCACTGCCAAAAGACGCTTCCAATACTTCCAGGGCCTTTTCGACCAGGGCTTTCCCCAGGCCTTCGCGCCGCCGGCTGCCCACCGTCAGCACCCTGCCCATAGATTGGTAGCCTTCGTAAGGGCTTCCTTCCGGGAGTAGGCGCGCATACGCCGCGATATCCCCGGACTCGTCGAGCCCCATCAGGTGCAGGGCCTCGAAATCCAGTCCGTCGGGGTCCAGATAGGGGCAGTTCTGTTCCACGCAGAAAACGTCCTGCCGGCGGGCCATGATCTCATACAGGCGGTAGACGCTCAGTTCCTCAAAAGGCAAGTATTCAAAGTGGATCATTTTTTTAGCAAAAATAGTACAGAAATTGGTTTGCGGCACAAAACCTGCTGCCCGTTCAAGTGCCTCCCAGCCAGGCTGACAAGCGGGGGCCGAAAATGGCTATCCCCACGCCGGCAGCCCCTAATGCGCAAAGGAGCACCGCACCCGCCGCTGCGTCTTTGGCCTTGCCGGCCAGCTCGTGGTGGCCAGGGGAGACGAGGTCGGTCAGGAACTCCAGGGCGGTGTTCAGGGCTTCGGCCATGAGCACAAGACAAATGGACAGGGTCAGCAGCATCCATTCTGTGCGCGAAACTTGGAAAAATATGCCGGCGGCCAACACGGCCAGGGCTGCGGTGAGGTGTATGCGGGCGTTGGCCTGGGTGGCAAACAGCAGGGCAATGCCGCGGAAGGCGTAGCGAAAGCTGAGCAAGCGTTTTTTGATCATGGTCAAAATTTTTTGGCCCGGATACCGGTGAGCGTCTGTGGCGCTACCCGTTTTTCCGGATGTACATACTCTATCCAGATGAGGTACAACCCGACGGGCACTGGCCGGCCTTCTGCATCCAACCCGTCCCAGGCGTACGATCCCCGTGCGCCCAGGAGCTCTTTCTGTACGAGCCGCCGTACCGAGCGCCCCTGCGCGTCAAAGATAAGGATGGTGGCGGCATAGCCCGGCGCGTCGGTTTCGTAATACAGCACTAATTCTTCCTGGTACCCGTCGCCGTCAGGGGAGAAAAGGCTTTCCGGCAACGTGAAAAAGGGCGGGCTGCCCTTGCCCTGGTCGCCCTGGGAGTTCCTGGCCCCCGGCGTGGCATACCCCTGGTCGCCCGCAGCAGAATGCCAGTTTTGTGCGTCTCCGGCAGGCCGTTCCACCGAAAGGCGTTCCAGGGAAACGCCCCGTCGGTTCTTCAGCAAGGGATGGTGCATATCGGATTGATAATCAAAATACTCCAGGCGAACCCCGCCATACAGCAGGGTGAGGTTTCCCGCCTCGGGGTCCAGGGAGGGAAGCGCGTTGGGGAAAAGGTTGGCGCTGCGGGCGAGGGGATACCGGTACCGCAGGTCGGCCGTGTCCGGGGTAAAAGCTATCCACTGGCCGGGCGGCAAGAGGCAGGAGGCCTTGATCGTGCTCTCCCGCGTTCTGTAACCTTCCTTGGCGCTGTTGTACAACACCAGTCCCCGGAGCTCCAGGGTCCGCGTAGAAGCGTTGTACAACTCGATGAAATCCACGCCGCCCGGCTGCGGGTCAAAAAGCAACTCGCTGATCCGCAACTCTCCGGGGGCAGGGCCCTGCGCATCCGCTAATAAGCTGAGGCAGACGGCAAAAAAAAGGACTGAAAGGCATTTTTTACACATGTCAACTGGGTTTATCAGCCTTGGTGTTCTCAGAAAACAGGCATTTT
The DNA here is from genome assembly GCA_041183125.1 of Bacteroidota bacterium. Lineage (GTDB taxonomy): Bacteria > Bacteroidota > Bacteroidia > Chitinophagales > Saprospiraceae > JADJPL01. The sequence continues at coordinate 4,479 of JBEGMH010000207.1, forward strand.
GACGCCTCTCATCACTTTCTATACCAAGTCTGTGCAGTAAAGCGATGCAAGGTAAGTGTTTATGCGTTATCTTTGCCGCGCCTCTGCCCAGGTGCGCTGTTCATACATCGCTCTAACTCAAAAAATAAGTGTCTGTCTTTCATGAAGATAGTACTTTTTGAGCCCAGTAACCAGGTAAAACAGACGGGAACAATGATTTGTCAAAGCGTCTAAATGTATGCAAAAATGAAAGTAGCAGTAGTCGGCGTGACCGGTCTGGTCGGTGGTATCCTGTGCCGCGTCCTGGAAGAACAAGATCTTCCAGTATCCGAGTTTATCCCGGTAGCGTCCGAAAAATCGGTGGGGAAAGAAGTGGTGTTCAAGGGGGAAAATTACCAGGTGATTGGAATGGAAGCAGCAGTAGCCCTCCGTCCGGATATCGCCATCTTCTCGGCAGGAGGGGGCACTTCCCTGGAGTGGGCACCCCGCTTCGAGGCCGCGGGCTCCGTCGTGGTGGACAATTCCTCCGCCTGGCGCATGGCCCCTGATAAAAAATTGATCGTGCCGGAAATCAACGCGGATACCCTGGGCCCGGACGATAAAATCATCGCCAACCCCAACTGCTCTACGATACAAATGGTGTTGGCGCTGGCGCCCCTGCACCGCCGCTTCAATATCCGGCGCATCGTGGTGTCCACGTACCAGTCTATCACCGGTACCGGCATGAAGGCCGTGAAACAGTACCAGCTCGAACGCAAAGGGTTTCACCCCAAACCGGAGGAAATGGCCTATCCCTACCAAATACTGGAAAACTGCCTGCCCCAGTGCGATGCGTTCCTCGAAAATGGCTACACGAAAGAGGAGATGAAACTCGTGAACGAGACGCGCAAAATCCTGGGCGACCAGTCTATCCGCATCACTTCCACCACCGTGCGCGTACCCGTCGTGGGGGGGCACTCCGAATCGGTCAACGTGGAGTTCGAACACCCCGTGAGCCCGGAGGAAGCCCGCGAACTGCTGCGCGCCACCCCGGGCATCATCGTCCAGGACGACCCGTCCAAAAGCGAATACCCGATGCCGCTGACGAGCAAAGACCGCGATGAGGTGTTCGTGGGCCGGATCCGCCGCGACGAATCGGTCGAAAATGGGCTCAACCTCTGGATCGTAGCCGATAACTTGCGCAAAGGAGCCGCTACCAACGCCGTACAAATCGCTTGGTACCTCTACCGCAATGGCCTCGCCGGTACCCGTGGGTAACCCACGCGCGAAGCCGCTTTTTAAGGAAAATCAAAAAGTGGGTTGGATACCAACCAATTTTATGTACTTTTGAACCATATTTTTAAAGGTGCCGCCCAAAAATGGTCAAAACCATACCGGCGGGCATCGCACAACAGGGACGAATTGGATTTTACTAACGAAAGGAGCCAGATGTTATGAAGACGAAGCTCGTGCTTTGGGGCACTAACGCACAGGACGAACGCGTATTGGTCGCTTTGGAATTGTTACCACAGGAGAACCTGGTAAAGGCCTACACCTTTCCAGAAGCAGTCGCTACGGAAGAGTTCAGCCAGCGCCTGCTCGATGAATGGCGGGACGGCAAACCCGTGGATTTCCCGGATGGTTTTGTGTTGGAAGAAAAGGAATTGACCCTATCGGAAAGCATCCTGCCCAAAGGGGTCAAACCAGAACGCGACGATATTATTCAGCGTGCTCAAACAGAGTGGCACTTCGTCGTGCTGTCCTCTAAACTGCACGCCGCCTACCTGTCTGAACTGAAGGACTTTAAAGAGCGCATCGCCAACTTGCCGCGCTTCGATTCCTCGGTATGGGACGAACTGAAAAACTTCTGGAATAAAGTCCAGGTCCAGGTGCGGGACAAAAATCTGTTCCGCGAACACGGCGATGCTCTCCGGGACCTCACCAACGAGCTCTTTACCGACCTCAAAGGCCTGCGCAATAAACTGGACCACGAGTTCGACCAGCTTTCGAAAGACAACTACGAACGCTTCCAGGCCGCCTTAGCGGAAATCGAACGCAAAGCGACCAGCGGTGCCCGCCTGCAGCCGCTCTTCGACGAACTGAAAGAGCTGCAACGCAAGTTCCGCGAATCCCGCTTCAGCAAAGAACACCGCAACAAGGTCTGGGATGCCCTCGACAGTATGTTCAAAACGGTCAAGGAAAAACGCTTCGGCGCCACTTCCGCCGCCCCCGAAGACAACTCCGCCACAGAACGACTCACCCGCCGCTATGAAGGCCTCCTCACCGCAATAGACAAAATGGAGAAATCCATCAAACGCGATGCCGATGACCTCGATTTCCAAAAGCGCAAAGTGGAGTCCACCGACGGCCAGCTGGAAGCACAGCTCCGCCAAGCTAAAATCCTGATGGTCGAAGAGCGCATCCGCTCCAAACAGGAAAAATTGGACGAAATGCTCCTCACGCGCACCGACCTCGAAAAGCGCATGGCTTCCCAAAAGGAACGCGACGCCCGCCGCGTGGAAAAGGAGAAGTTGGAGGAGACCAAAAAGGCCATCCAGGATAAAATCGCCTCCGAAATAAAAGTCGCCGCCGATGCGCGCGGAGCGGATACTGAAAAACTGGAAAAGTTGGCCAGCGAACTCAGCAAGTCCAAAAAACGCCCCGCTAAAGAATCCCTCCTGGATGTGGTCTCCGCAGCACTGACCGATAGCCTCGAAGATGTGGTGGACACCGTGAAAGCCGTCGCAGAAGTGGTCGGGGATAAGGTGGAAGAGGTGCTTTCCGAAGCAAAAGAGGGCCTCCAGGATGCGTTGCAGCCGGAATCGGATACCAAACCGGCCCCCGATACGCCGACCGGATCGGATGAGACCCCTCTGGCATCCGCACCCGCCCCGCAGTCGCCCGAAGATACCTTACCCTCCGAAGAGGAG
>JBEGMH010000208.1:0-11493 GCA_041183125.1 Bacteroidota bacterium
AATGCCCAAGCCACCGCCCTCGTGGAGATAGGGCATATTGACCCCAAACAGCGAGAGCACGAAGCTGAGCAGATAAACGGCAGCTATGGCCATCGTCGCCATGACGACCATGGTGCGGAACCGGCCCGTCACTTTGATAATCCCCGACTGATAGATGAAGAGCATAGCGAACAGGGCCGCGATGGTCAGCGAGAAGGCCTGGAACACGATCCCCGCGAAAGCGGACGCATACACGAAGGAGATAGCACCCAAAAACAAGCCCTCCAACGCTGCGTACACCGGAGCCAGCGTCGGGGATAACTGCGGCCGGAAAGACAGGATCAATACGATGACAAAGGCACCGATGCCCCCACCCCAGACCATGAGGCCGCTGGGTATACTAAATCCGATGAGCGCTGTAAAGAGCAAAATAGAAGCGAGTATGAAGGACTTGCTGATGGCACCCCTGACCGTCATGCGCTGTGCATCAGCGGCATCCAGGATGGTGTTTGCGGTGTTCTGGTAGGCCGAATCTTTCATGAACGGGTTGCCAGACTCGAAAAAGCTGCGTTTAGCCATGTGGTGGTAAATTTTAAGAGTGTTAAGGAAAACAGGGTGAAAAAAATTTATTTGAAAGAACGGAAATCAAAAACTAAAAATAGCTTTTTTTCGGTAGACTTGTTGCTTGGGGTCAGCAAAAGGGCAAAAAAACCGTTTGGCCCACGCGAAGGCTTTTGAATGGAAAAGGCCTATTGTGGGCAAAATGGGCCGCTTTGAACCCTTCTATATTTTGGTTAGAAACAAAACCGTCAAACGCTGGATAAGGGTAGATAATTGTTTGGCTAAGTGGGCGGCAGCAAACTTTTTGTATGGTCGGGTATGCTTTTGGCCTGAAAAGAAAAGACGTCGGGTCGGTCGTAGTGGCCGCAAGCGTCGAAATCGAGGCGGGATTTGACGATTTCGTCCAGGTCGGTTTCGGCATAGAGGATGCCTTCCCGGTCCCAGAGCGGTCCGGCCAATACTTCGCCCAGGGGAGACAGGATAGCGCTTCCGCCCCGGCACAAAACATCGGGCTGCGGGCCTAATTCCTGCTGAAAGCGCTCCGGGTACATCGCTTTTTCCACGTACTGGTTGCATGCGAGCACGTAGCACCTGCCTTCGCAGGCGATATGGCGGAGGGTAGCCTGCCAGGTATCGCGTTGGTCGGCTGTCGGGGCCAGGTAGAGGTGGACGTCCTGTCGGTAGAGGGCCATGCGGGCCAGGGGCATGTAGTTTTCCCAGCAGATGAGCCCGCCTATATTGCCCAGTGGTGTTGGGACTACGCGGAGATCTTCGCCGTTGCCTTCGCCCCACACGATGCGTTCGGCGGCGGTGGGTTTCAGTTTGCGGTGGTGCTGCAAGAGGTGGCCATCGGGGCCAAAGAGGAGGAGGGAGCAGTAAAGCGTGCCTCCGCTCTCGCCGATTTCCGTGATGCCGATCGCCAGGAAGACCGCATTGTCCCGGGCGATTTTTCCTAATTCGTCCGTCGCCGGGCTGGGCACGCGCACGGCGTTCCGGAAGTACAGCAACCAGTCTTCCCTTCCCTGGGGCGTACGGCTGCCGACGACGCTGCCGAAGCCGAGCCCGCGGGGGTAGGCGGGCAGGAAGGATTCAGGGAAAAGGACAAGCTGGGCACCCGCGCTCGCTGCTTCCCGTGTTAGGCTTGCCGTTTTGTATAGGCTTTTTTCGAGATCGAAGAGGACAGGGGCGGCTTGTACGACGGCTACTGGGTACATGGGGCTACTTTTTTTGGGAAAAATCTTTGACGACGACCCCATTTTTCATCACCCAAGCCACCCGGGCGAGGCTGGAGATATCGGTTTCGGGGTTTCCGGGCACGGCGATGAGGTCGGCAATATACTGTGGCCGTATGAAGCCGAGGGTTTTGTCCAGATGGAAAGCCCGGGCATTTTCGGATGTAACGGCGCGCAGTACGGCGGGTGCGCCCATGCCGTATTCGACCAGGAGCTGTAGTTCCCGGGCGTTCTCCCCGTGGGGGAATACGCCCACGTCGCCCCCGGCGAGGATGCGGACACCGGATTGCAGGGCGAGGGCGAAGCTGGCCCTTTTTTGCTGGATGCGCTCGGGTTCGGGCTCTTTCCCTTTTTGCCAGCCGCGGTACTGCGATATCGCATCGCCTGCGGCAAGGGTAGGGCAGAAGGCGACCCCTTTTTCAGCCATGAGCGCGAACACTTCGGCGGTACCGCCGTCGCCGTGCTCGATGGTTTCTACCCCGGCCAGGGTGGCGCGGCGCATGCCTTCGGCGGTGGAGGCGTGTGCTACCACGCCCCGGCCGCTGTTGCGGGCGGTTTCGACGATAAGCCGCAGCTCCGCTTCTGAAAAGGTAGGGCGGGCCTCGCCATAGAGCCCCCAGCGGTAGTCGGCATAGACTTTTATCAAATCCACCCCTTTGCCGATTTGCCGGCGCACCGTCTTGATGAGGTCGTCGTGGCCATCGGCCTCTTCGGCGCCTTGCGGCGGGCCGACATGGGGGGCAAACCCTTTTGGGCCATAGCTTCCGGTAGCGACGATGGCGGGTCCGGCGACCTGCATGCGCGGCCCGGGGATAATCCCTTTCTCAATAGACGTTTTGATGCCTACATCGGCATATCCGGCCCCTTCGGCACCCAGGTCGCGGACGGTAGTGAAGCCCGCTTCGAGCGTGCGTTTGGCGTGTACCGTAGCGCGTACGACCCGCTCGGCCTCGGACTCTACGAGCACCTGGTCGTTCCAGCTGACCTCGTTGTAGGGATGCAGCAGGAGGTGGGAGTGCCCTTCGATCATACCCGGCATCAAGGTCATGCCCGGCATAGGGATAGACTGGGCGCCGGGCGGAACAGAAACCTGCCCGGCGGGGCCACATTCGCGGATGTATGGGCCTTCAGTGACGATTATCCAGCCCGTATGCAGGGTGGTACCGTCGAAAACCCGGTCGGGGCGCAAGACATACGAGGGCTGGCTCTTTTGGGCAATACCGGGAAAAGCCGATAGGAGCAGAAAACCGATGAGCGCAGTAGTACTACGTTTATTTTTTTGCATGTTCGATATACGTCTGTACGTGTTGCAGGAAATCCTGTTGGAGCTGGCTGGCTACCGGGCCGATGGTGCCATCCCCTATGATTTGATCGTCAATTTGCGCAACGGGCAGGACGCCTTTGATGCTGCTGGTGAAAAACGCTTCGCGGGCATATCGGAGCTCCGATACATGCACTTCCCGTTCTTCGACCGGGTAGCGCAATCCGGCTAAGTGGAGGATTTGTTTGCGCGTGACTCCAAGGAGGACCTTATCGCGGGCGGTCACGACGCGGTTGTCGTCAAATACGAGAAAAAAATTGGAGCGGGCGGATTCCCGTACCCAATCGCCGTCGAGGTAGAGCAGGTCGTCGGCACCCCGGCGCTTCATTTCCGGGATGAGTCGGATACCGGTGGCGTAGTTGGTGGTCTTTACCTCCGGTAGGTCGCGCAGGTAGGGATAGGTCATAAGGCGTATACTGGCGTTGGTTCGGTAGGCATTGGCTGGCAACGGATGTTGCAGGATGAGCACATTGGGGTCGGTGGGGGTGTAGGAGTCTGGTGAGTAGCCCCCGGTGAGCAGCAGACGAATACCGCCCTCTTCTTCCCCGTTGGCAGCGATCAGTTGGAAAATTTGGGCGGCAAAGTCCTCCCGCGCGTACGGGATGTCCATGTGGATGAGCTTTGCTGAGCGGTAAAACCGGTCGAGGTAGTCGTCTAAAAACAGCGGCTGGCGCTGTCGGAACAGGAAATAATCAAATATGGCAAACCCCCGGAGGATGGACAGGTCGCTGACCTTGAGCGCGGCCTCATCGGCTTTGACTAGGTGATTATTGATAGTCGAAAAGGTGATCATGGTCATTGTTTGTATGGATAAAATAATATTAGCCAATAAAAAATTAGGCGTAAAAGGATTTTGAAAAAATAATAGTGGTTTAAGGGGGATATTTTTTTGTAGAATACCCGAAAAATAGTAAATTCCAACACTTTTATACGCATTGGACAAAAGAGCCTGCGCAAAAAGTTGTCGCTCCCTACACGGGGTTGTACATCTTGCGCTGCGCAGTGGTCCAGTGTTTTTTGTTCACCGTAAAACGGATAGCGACATGAGCTTCGAAACCAAAAACATTAGAAACGTCGTACTGCTCGGGCACGCAGGCTCGGGCAAGACCACATTTGCCGAGACCATGCTCTTCGAGGCGGGGGAAATCAACCGCCGCGGTACGGTAGAGGAAGGCAACACGGTTTCCGATCATACGGAACTGGAAAAAGAACGCGGCGGCTCTATATTCAGCACTTTGATGCACGTACAGTGGAAGGATTCCAAGATCAACATCCTGGACACGCCCGGGTTAGACGATTTTGTAGGGGAAGTCATTTCTTCGATGAAAGTAGGTTCGACAGGGGTGGTCCTGCTGAATGCCAAGAGCGGGGTAGAAGTGGGTACCGAGCTGATCTGGGACTATCTGGACACCTTTCATGCCCCTGCTATTTTCGTGATCAACCAGATGGACCATGAGAAAGCGGATTTTGACGCTACGCTTGAGCAGGCTGTACAGCGTTTTGGCAGCCATGTGATTCCTTTTCAGTACCCCTTGAATACGGGTGCTGCTTTTGATGCTATTGTGGACGTATTGCGAATGGTACTATACGTTTTCCCGGCGGGAGGCGGCAAGCCCCAAAAGCTACCGATCCCTGAATCGGAGATGCCCCGTGCCCTGGAGATGCACAATGCCATTGTGGAGGCTGCTGCGGAGAACGACGAGGGCTTGATGGAGCACTATTTTGAACAAGGCACCCTGACGGAGGAAGAGCTGGCACAGGGACTGCGGCTGGGCATTGCGCACCACCAGATATTCCCGGTTTTCTGCTGTTCTTCGGCTAAAAACATGGGCAGCGGGCGCATTATGGGCTTCATCAACGACGTTTGCCCGACACCGCTGGACCGCAGGCCTGCCCACCTACAGGGGGGAGGTGAATTGGCCTGTAACAGCAACGATGCCACCTCGGTATTTATATTCAAAACCATTTCCGAGCCCCGGGTAGGGCTTGTATCCTATTTTAAGGTATATAGCGGCGTGTTGCGTGCTGGCGACGAACTGATCCATTCCAATACCCGCAACCCGGAGCGCTTCGGGCAGTTGTTCATCGCCAATGGCAAGGACCGCATACAAGTGGACGAACTGCGGGCAGGTGACCTCGGGGTGACGGTCAAGCTAAAAAATGCCCATACCAACAATACGCTCAACGCGAAAGGCACCGACCGGACCCTGCTGCCCATCGAGTTCCCGGAACCACGCGTGACTGTAGCGATCGAACAACAGAACAAGGCCGAGATGGAGAAGCTGATGAAGGCACTCCACACGATCAGTGAAGAAGACCCCACCGTGGTGGTGGAACAGTCGGCTGCCTCCCGGCAAATCCTTCTGCATGGACAGGGGCAGTTGCACCTGGACCTGATACGGCATCGGCTGGAAGTCGTGTATGGCCTGAATATGGCGTTCGGAAGGCCTCGGATTGTTTACCGCGAGACGATCACGCGGGATGCCAACACGCAGTACCGGCATAAGAAACAGACCGGCGGTGCCGGGCAGTTCGCCGAGGTACACATGCGCATCGAACCCTATCACGAGGGTATGTCCGATCCTACCGGGCTGACCGTGCGGCACCGGGAGGTGGAAGACCTGCCCTGGGGGGGTAAGCTGGCGTATTTTTGGTGCGTCGTAGGCGGTTCGATAGACAGCAAGTTTTCCAACGCCATCAAAAAAGGTATTCTGCAAAAAATGGAGGAAGGCCCCCTGACGGGTTCGTATTGCCAGGACATCCGGGTGTCGGTGTACGATGGGAAGATGCACCCGGTGGACTCCAACGACAACGCGTTTACGACGGCGTCTTCCCAAGCTTTCAAAACCGCGTTCCGCGAAGCGTCCCCGCAAATCCTGGAGCCTATCTACTCCCTCGAAATCCTTTGCCCCGATGAGGCGACCGGGGATATCATGGGCGACCTACAAACCCGGCGTGCCATGATCATGGGGATGGACTCGGAAGGGCACTACCAGAAGATATTAGCGAAAGCGCCCCTGGCGGAGTTGTATCTGTATTCCAGTACGCTGCGCTCAGTTTCACAGGGGCGCGCCAAATTTCACCAGGAATTTGCGGAGTTCAGCCCCGTACCACCGGACATCCAACAGAAACTCATGGATGCGCACCACGATGAACACGAGGAATAAGATAATAGACTGGTTGCGTGGGGAATCATAGAGGGGTCAAAAAGGCCCATTTTTACCACCACCATGACCCCACGCAACAACTCTATTAAAAAAAGAAGACGCACCCCAACCGGCCCGGCATCTTTTTTGTATAAAAATCTGCTATAAACTGCACTTGGAGTAGCCACAACTTTTGCAAATCAGGCAGCCCTCTTTGAAAATCAGGCCCTCCGGGTCTTTGCATTCGGGGCAGGAAGACTTGACCGCTTTGGTGCCGTCCGGCACGAAGAGCTTGAGTGCCCGTACCACCCCGTTTTTCCAGTTGTTGATGTAATCCTGTTCGGCATTGAGGCCATCTACCAGCTCGACGGCGTGCTGCAGGGGCATACCGTGGCGGAGGACGCCGGAAATGAGCTTGGCGTAGTTCCAGTATTCTTTGTTGAACGAGCGGGACAAGCCCTCAATGGTGACGCGGTAGCCGTCGCGGTCCATGAACTGAAAATCGTACCGGTTCCGGTTCTGTTCGTCTTTGGTTTTGATGACCCAGCCGGATTCCACGTACTCGGGGAGGCGGAAGGTGTCTACGGCTGCTCCCGTGAATATTTCATACGGTTTGCCCTGGTAGATGCCAAGGACGGCGATCCAGGGTTTGTCGGCGTTCATGAAGCGCACGATTTTAGCTTCGAGCCGTTCGGGGCGCGTCGGCGCGCCGGTTTCCCTGAACTGGCCATTTTGTTCCGCTTTGGTCTTTTTCTTAGAGGAGTCGTCGGCCACTAGTACGCCGGAGCGGGAGCCGTCGCGGTAGATGGTACACCCTTTGCACCCCACTTCCCAGGCGGTTTGGTAGATTTGCTTGACCATGTCCACGGTGGTGTCCTGGGGCACGTTGACGGTGACGCTGATGGAGTGGTCCACCCATTTTTGAATGGCGCCCTGCATTTTTACCTTCTGCACCCAGTCCACGTCGTTGGCTGTACTTTTGTAGTAAGGGGAGCGCTCCACGATGGGTTGGAGGGCTTCGGAAGACAGCTTGGTCACTTCGTCCACGTTGTAGTTGTTGGCTTGCAGCCAGTCTATGAACTTGTGGTGAAAGACGTGGTATTCTTCCCAGTGGTCGCCGACTTCGTCTATGAACGAGACCTGTGCGTCTTTGTCGTTCGGGTTCACTTTGCGGCGGCGTTTGTAGCTGATCATGAACACGGGCTCTATGCCGGAGGTCGTCTGCGACATCAGGCTGGTGGTGCCGGTGGGTGCGATGGTGAGCAGGGCGATATTGCGGCGGCCGTATTTGACCATGTCCTCGTACAGTTCCGGGTCTGCATCGCGCAGGCGGTTGATGAAAGGGTTGTCTTTTTCACGCTTCGGATCGAAGATGGGGAACGCGCCCCGTTCGCGGGCCATTTCGACAGAGGAGCGATATGCGTTGATAGCTAAAGACTTATGGACTTCCACGGCGTGTTGGATAGCTTCATCGCTGCCGTAGCGCAGTCCGAGTGCGGCCAACATATCGCCTTCGGCGGTGATGCCCACGCCGGTGCGGCGGCCGTTGATACACGCCTGGCGCACTTTTTGCCAGAGCTCTAATTCAACGCTTTTGATGCTGGTGGCTTCGGGGTCTTCCGAGATTTTTTCGATGATGCGTTCGATTTTTTCCAGTTCCATATCAATGATGTCGTCCATGATGCGCTGGGCATAACGGACATGCTGGGCGAAGCGCTTGAAGTGGAAGGAAGCCTGTGGGGTGAAGGGCCGATCCACATAGCTGAAGAGGTTGATGGCCAAGAGGCGGCAACTGTCGTAGGGGCAGAGCGGGATTTCGCCGCAGGGATTGGTGGAGATGGTGCGGTAGCCGAGATCTGCATAGCAATCGGGCACGGACTCGCGGGTGATGGTATCCCAGAACAGTACGCCCGGTTCAGCGGATTTCCAGGCGTTATAGATGATTTTGCTCCAGAGGGCGGACGCATCTATCTCCTTGACCATTCTGGGGTTGTCGGAGTCCACGGGGAACTGCTGGCGGTAGGGTTTGCCGCTCAGGGCGGATTGCATGAAGCCGTCGTCAATGCGGACAGAGACGTTGGCGCCCGTCACTTTTCCCTGTTCCAGTTTGGCATCTATGAACGATTCCGCGTCGGGGTGCTTGATGGAGATGGTCAGCATGAGCGCACCACGGCGTCCATCCTGAGCCACTTCGCGGGTGGAGTTGGAATAGCGCTCCATGAAAGGGACGATGCCGGTGGAGGAGAGCGCGGAGTTCATAACGGGTGTCCCTTTGGGGCGGATGTGGGACAAGTCATGGCCTACCCCGCCCCGGCGCTTCATCAGTTGCACCTGTTCTTCATCGGTGCGGATGATGCCTCCGTAGGAATCGGCGTTGTTGCCGATGACGAAGCAGTTGGAGAGGGAGGAAATTTGGTAGTGGTTCCCTATACCGGCCATGGGGCTGCCCTGTGGGATGATGTAGCGGAACTCGCGCAGGAGTTCGTATGCCTGTTCTTCGCTCAGGGGGTTGGGATACTTTGCTTCGATACGGGCCACTTCCCGGGCGATGCGGCGGTGCATGTCGTCTGGCGAACGTTCGTAGATGTTGCCGAACGAATCTTTCAGGGCATATTTGTTGACCCATACGTTGGCGGCGAGTTCGTCTCCGTTGAAATATTCCGTGGCGGTTTTAAAAGCCTCTTCTTGGGTGTAGGCTGTCGCTCCGTTTTTTGCCTGCTTTGGAGCGGTCAGGGTAGTACTCATAGCTATATGTATTGGAGGTATAAAATTTATCAGACATTTTGCGACGGGTCAGCCAGGGAGTAAAAGAGCTGTTTTGCCCACATACAAGGGTTTTTGAGAGCAGGACAAAGAGAACTGCAAAAGGTGCGGTATGGGTAAAAAAGAGTTTTTTTAACCCTTCAAAGCATCTCCCCGCAAAAGGTCTTATGTAACGTCCCAAAGGTATTTGCTTATATGGGAATTCGCAAAAATTTAACTTTTACTTTATCCACAATTTGTGGATAAATAAAATTTTTGGGTTTCTAAAAATTGATATAATAATTTACAATTGTATGTATTTCAGTTGTTTATTTTTTTGTGTAATAAAATGTATTTTATTTTTACATCTTTTATGTATGTGGATAAAATGTGGATAACTCGATATGTTATCCACAATGCAATGTGGATAATGTATTTAAAAAACACTCGTTCTGTGCGTTAGAACGGTGCGGAAGAGGGGGTGGAAATCCTATACCTGCGGCACAGGAGCTGCGTAAAAGCGGGTGGCGGGCTGGACTACTTACTTGGAAGCTTCTTCCGTTTTGCTGGAGCCTTCGATGAGGGCAAATAAGGTTTTGACTTCCTCAGATGACAGGTTGCGCCATTGGCCGCGGGGGAGGTGTTCGAGCGTGAGGTGCATGAGGCGGGTGCGTTGGAGCGCTTGTACTTCGTAGCCTAAGTAGGCGCACATACGGCGGATTTGGCGGTTGAGGCCTTGGACTAGGATGATGCGGAATCGTTTGGGGCCTGCGCTGAAGACTTTGCACGGTTTGGTGACGGTATCGAGGATAGGTACCCCTGAGCGCATCTGGTGTAGAAAATCGCGGGTGATGGGCTTGTCTACGGTCACCAGGTATTCCTTTTCGTGTCGGTTGCCGGCGCGTAAGATTTTGTTGACGATATCCCCGTCGCTGGTCAGCAAGATGAGCCCTTCGGAGTCTTTGTCGAGCCGTCCGACCGGGAAGATACGCCGGGGATGTCCTACAAAGTCAATGATATTGCCCTTGATATGCCGTTCGGTGGTACAAGTGATGCCGGTGGGTTTGTTGAGTGCGATATAGACGGGCCGTTCCCGCGGGTCGCGCAGGGGTTTGCCGTCGAGCAGTACCAGATCGCCGGGGAATACGCGGTTGCCATTTACGGCCACGGTGCCATTGATGGAGGCCCGCCCCTGGCGGATGAGTTCGTCGGCTTCGCGCCGGGAGCACAAGCCGGTACTGCTGATGTATTTGTTCAGGCTGATGGAATCTTCGTTGCCCGGTTCCATAGAGTGGTCATTTGGTCAGTTCGATTTTATTTCGGCCGAGCCGTACGGTACCTTCGTTTTCGAGCTGTTTCAACAAGCGCGAGACCGCCTCCCGGGATGCGTTGAGGTCGTAGGCGATTTCCTGGTGGGTGACCAGGATGGTGCGGGAGCCCACGGCTTCTGCTTTTTTCTTCAGCAAGTCCAGCAGCCGCTCGTCCATGCGCTTGAATGCGATATTGTCTATGGTGCGGATCAGCTCCATCATGCGTTGGTCGTAGGTTCGCATCACGTAATTTTTCCAACTTTGGTAGCGGGTCATCCATTCGTCCACATAGCGCACGGGAATGGCGATTACCAGGCAGTCTTCTTCCGCGCTGGCCCTGATTTCGCTTTTCTTGTGGGCCAGGCAGCAGGTAAACGACATAGAGCAGGTTTCGCCCGGCTGCAAATAGTAGAGGAAGAGTTCGTTGCCCGCTTCATCTTCCCGCACGACCTTGATCACGCCCTCCAGGACCAGGGGGATGATCCGCACGTAGTCGCCGGCGTCCATGATGGTTTGTCCTGCGCGGAAGTGCATAATTTTGCCGATGCTTGCAATTTCTTCCTGCAGGGGCTTTTCGGCGATTTGCGGGAATTTAGTGTATAAGGCCTGCAAAATGTTCGAGTCCATAGTTGCTGTAAAGATTCTTGGTAAAAATCCGTACCATGAAGGTCAGCCCTCCTTTTTGCCCTCGTGGGAAGGCGGGTCGTATCGGACCATGAGGGCGATCCAAACAGCGCGCGAGAACCGGAACACGAATACGAACAGCAAACCCAGAATCAGGATGAGCAACCCGAAAGAAGCGCCCATGCCCCAGTCCAGCACCCAGTGGAAAAACAAGACGAAGCCTAGGGAAAACCAACCGGTGATGATATAGGATACGAACATGGCACCGTAATAAAAGCCAGGCTCAGGCCGGTAGGCTTGCTGGCAGTGGGGGCACTTTTCCGGCATGGAAAAAGGCTTCTTGAAGGAGAACGTAGGGGTGTCGAACAAATCCCCTTCGTTGCATTTGGGGCACTTGAATTTTAGGACGCTGTATAGTTTGGTCCCTTTTTTTGGAAAACTCATGCGGTATAATGTAATAAGGGTATGGCACAGTCGAAAAAGAGATGCCGCATAGCCTACACGTTACATTGGCAGTGCTCGAGGCACTCGATGATCATAGACAACTCGCGCTCTTTAAGGGAGTACAACATGCTCCT
>JBEGMH010000209.1:0-5016 GCA_041183125.1 Bacteroidota bacterium
TAGGATAAGCAGAGCCTGTCCAAATGGGCAAACCTTCTTGGGAAAGGATTAAACCCTGCCCCGGCAGACCAGGGGGCAGCCGTACCCAGGTGCTCCCGTTCCAGTAGAGGATGTTGCCCGGGTTATTATCAGATTGGGGTAGACCCACTTTGTCCAATCGGTTGGACAGCGACAGCGTATCCCCTGGGTTCAGTTTTCGGTTCCAATAAGCTGTATCCAGAGCAGAGAGGTCCAGGGTACCCTGGCGGGTGGAGAGGCATTTCCAGACAGGAGCATCGGGGGTTCCCAGGTTGATCTCCACGCACTGCAGGGTGGTGTTGAAAATCAGCAACCCTTTGGCCGGGCGGGGCATCGCATTGCGCTGGGCCGTGCTCAAGCGCGGGAGGAGCACCCCCTTATCGCTGGCCTGGACGTCCAACATAGCCGATGCGTCAATGGTATCGCCCCCGATGACGGTCTGGGCGGTGGCGGGCAGGGTGAAAACGGCCAGGGTGCTGGCCAGGGACCAGATGATCAGGGTACGGCGCTTGGGAGAAGGTGGGTTCATTGGGCGGTAAAGGTTTGGTGGGTAAAGCTAAGGTTTTTTGGGGAGAAAGGCGTATATTTGCCACTATGATTATACCAATAGGCGCAAAAGTAAATTTCCTGCGCTCGGCGCATAGCGGCGTGGTGACCGAGCACCTCGACGAGCAGATGGTAAGCGTGTATGTAGCGGAATGGGACATGGAAATACCCGTTGCCATAGACGACCTGGCCCTGGCCGAGCCCGAGAAATACCCCGGGCTGCGCAAGTCCAAGCCCGTGCCTCCGGCACCGGAACCCCGGAAAAGCGCCCCAGTCCGCCCCGAACCCAGGGTGACGGCGCCCGCTCACATCACCCATACCGGCGTATTAGCCGCTTTCGACCCTGTGCTCAAAAACGACGGTACCCCCGAATCCTTCCGGGTGTTTCTGCTCAACGACACCGAAGCCGACATCATTTACGCCTTCGACCTCTACGTCGGCAACGAGCAGCGCATCAGCCGGAACGGGAAACTCAGCGCGGGGCACACCCTGGACACCGGCCATATCTCCTTTGACGACCTCAACGACTCCCCGGAAATAGAAGCGGAATGCTGGCGCATCACCACCGATGGTACCGGGGGCAAACACAGCAAGCTGCTCCGCATCAAGCCCAAGGTGTTTTTTGGCCGCCTTATGGAAGCCCCTCTGATGGGACGAAGGGCACACGTTTTTCCCCTCTTCGAACGATTGGACGCCGCCCGACCGGGAGCGGAAAAAGAAGAGGACCTGTCGGACTACACCAAGCGGAACGCGCGTCCGAACGCCCTACTCGCCATCCCGGTCGAAGAACGCGACCGCCACGAAGTACGCGAAGCGGCAGAGTTCCTGCCCGAACTGGACCTACATGCCGAAAAGCTGGTGCCCGACCCTTCCCGCCTGAACAGCGCCCAAATCCTGCAGCTCCAATTGAAAGTGTTCGAGGAATACATCGAAAAAGCCCACCGCCTTGGGTTCGAACGGGTCTTTATCATCCACGGACTCGGCAAAGGGAGGCTAAAGGATGCCATCGCCTCCCGCCTCCTGCGCATGCCGGAAGTGGTGACCTTTAAAAACGAATACCACCCCAAGTACGGCTACGGCGCTACCGAGGTGCTGCTCTTTTAACGCTCCTACCCTTTTGCCTTCAAATAGTCGGCGTAGCTGGCCAAATCAGGAAAACGCAGGGAGATCTGCGGGGACAGTACCTTGAGTTTTTCCGCGTCTTCTTCTTTCCCTTCGATGAGCACGACCTGCATGTCCAGTGCCAAGCCGAACTCCATATCGCTCGCTGAGTCGCCCACCATGACCGAGTGTGCGAAGTCTATGCCGGGGAAATCGCGCTTTGCCTGCCATGCCATAGCGGGGCCCGGCTTGCGGCAACTGTCCGACGAAGCGGAGCGCTCGGGGCAGTAATAGATACCGTCCAGGCGCCCGCCGGCGGCACGTATGCCGCTCAGCATCCTTTCGTGGATATCCGCCAGGTCCCTTTCCGTCATCAGGCCCTTTCCGATACCTTGTTGGTTGGTTACCAGTACGATATGCTGAAAACACCCCGAAAAGAAGCGCAGGGCCTCCAGTACCCCGGGCAGGAAGCGGAACTCCTCCCAGCACCGGACATAGTCCCCCGGAAGGCGCTCGTTGACCACGCCGTCGCGGTCCAAAAAAAGGGTGGGCTGGCTGCTTTTCTCTTTCATGTCGAACGGTTTTCTAAAACGATGGGTCCTCCTACCCTTTCCGGGCAAGCTTACACAATTTTTACGGACAAATATTTTGAAAAAATAAAAAATATGAAGTGGTTGCAGGGAATTATGGTTTATTTCCTAAAAAAATCCTGCATGCCATGCGCAAGACCTGTACTTTTTTCGTAGCCCTCGTCATGATGCTCTCGGGGGCGTACTCTCCTTTGGCGGGTTCCCCTCGTTCGGGGAGCCCATACGAGCAACTGAATGCCCTGTTCCGGGAATGGCGTTCCTTTGAGAAGCCACCGCTCCGCGACGGTGCCCCCGACTACAGCGCTGCTACTTTTGCGGCGCGCAGGCCTGCTTTCCAAAAGCTCTACGACCGTCTCCTGGCCATAGATACTACTGGCTGGAGCGCTGCACAGCGGGCCGACTGGCAGATCGTGCGGGCGGAGATGAACGGGTATGATTTCAACCAGCGCGTTCTCATGCCCTGGGCACGCGATCCGGCGTTTTACAAATCTATCTGGACCGACCGCAGCGATGTGCCGGCGCACGAAGGACCCACCCACCACGCCACCACAGAACTGTGGACCTACTCCTTCCCTTTAGACGGGGCCAGTAAAAAACGGCTCCTCGCCGACCTCAGGGTCATCCCCGCGCTCAATGCACAAGCACGGCAAAACCTCAACGGCAACGCCCGGGAGCTGTGGATCGCCGGGATCCGCGAAATCCGATTCCAAGGCGAAGACCTCGACAATATGCGCTCCCTGCCCGGGGTAGCCGCTGACCCTGAGCTCCTCAAAGCTATACAGGCAGCCAAGACTTCGACCCTGGAATTCATCACCTGGTTGGAGAAAGAGGCCCTTTCCAAGACCGGCCCCTCGGGCATAGGCAAGGAAAACTACACTTGGTACCAGCAAAACGTTCACCTCGTGCCCCTGACCTGGGAGGATGAAGTCATGATCCTCAAGCGGGAGCTGGCCCGCGCCTGGACGGCCCTGAAACTCGAAGAGCACCGCAACCGAAAACTCCCGCCCCTAATCGAAGCCCGGACGCCAGAGGAATACAACTCCCTGGCCGAGCGCTCGGCGCGCAGCATGATGCGCTTCTTGGAAGAAGAAGAGATCGTAACGGTGAAGCCCTATTTCGAGCCGGCACTGCGGGAACACCTCGGCAAATTCGTGCCCGTGGAAAAACGCCATTTCTTTTATATCACCATGCACTACGACCCCAGGCCTCTGTACTCCCACTTCTACCACTGGTTTGAGTTGGCGCGCATGGACAAGGAGCCCAACGCCAGCGAGATCCGCCGTGGCGCTTTGTTGTACAACATTTTCGATTCGCGCAACGAGGGCCTCGCAACGGCAGTGGAAGAACTCTTCCTGCAAGCCGGGCTGTACGACGACAACCCAAGGGTGCGCGAACTGGTCTATATCCTCATCGCACAGCGCGCCGCCCGTGGCCTGGGCTCCCTCTATGCCCATGCCAACCAGATGACTATGGAAGAAGCCGGGGGTATCCACTCCGAATACACTCCCCGCGGGTGGATGAAAACCGAAAAGGAACTGCTCCTCTTCGAACAACACCTCTACTTGCGCCAACCCGGCTACGGCACCAGCTACATCACCGGCAAATACCTGGTAGAGAACGCCCTGGCCGAATACGCCCGGCAGCTCGAAGCCCGCAACCTCCCCTTCCGCATCCGCGACTTCCTCGACCAGCTCAGCGCGATAGACAACATCCCCATCTCCTTAGGCCATTTTGAACTCAGCCAGATGAAACCTTGAGGGGATTGAACGAAGGAAGGCAGCGGCAAAAAGCGTTTCGCCACGCCAGTTTTGAAAAAAACAACGAGGCAGCCTGAAAAGCGTTTCGCCACGCCAGTTTTGAAAAAAAAACAACGAATCCGTCTTTGTTTCTTTGATTTTGCTTCGCAAAATCAAAGAAACAAAGACAGATTCATAATATTCAGCACTTACTTGCGCACGATGGGGAGGCGGACTTGCGAGGGGTACATCGCGCTGTGGTGTATCTGGTTGTGGGCCACGACCCCTTTCGCCTCGTCGTAGTTGTTGCCGCCCGTGTTCATATTGCGGTCGAAGCGCGGGAAGTTAGAGCTCGAAATTTCGATGCGGATGCGATGGCCGGCCGCAAAATAGTTGCTGGTGGACATAGCGCTCAAGTCGAGTTTATAGACTTTCCCTTTTTCCATAAAGACTTCTTTATCAAATCCTTCCCGGTAACGGGCCCGCAGGATGGTCTCGTCGAGGTTGTAGGCACGGCCGTCGGGATAGACATCTATCAGTTTGATGGTGAAGTCGGTATCTTTGGCATCGGAGGACACGTAGAGGGTCGTCTCGATAGCGCCACTGACTTCGGTCCCTTGCTGCAGGGGTTCGGTCGAATAGACGAGGATATCGTTGCGCGTCTCCATCCTTTGTTGGTCAAAGGCCCCGCCTTGCACGGCATTTCCGGTACAGCAGACGTTGCCACCGTAAGAAGGCACCGGGTTCATGGGGTCGTAGGCGAAGCTGTCTGGCCGGTTCTCCTTTCCCGGTTTGAGGGGGCTCAGTTTGCCGTCGCCGTAGAGGCTGTTGGCGTTTCCGGCGCTGTGGAGGTAGTAGGTAGTCATTTCTGCGCCGGTGGGGGGCCAGGTTTCCGACTGTTGCCACTTGTTCAATCCCATGGTGTAGTATTGGACGCGGGGCAACTTGGCCGGATAGCCATTTTGCTGTCCTTTGAGCCAGAAATCGAACCAGCCGTAGATTTGTTCGTCGTAATTCAGGCGGGC
>JBEGMH010000210.1:0-12565 GCA_041183125.1 Bacteroidota bacterium
ACTTTTTCATCGGATGGGTTCAAGGTATTGTCCACCAGCATTTTGAAGGTTCCGTTGCCGTACCATTCCGAGAACGGGGTTCCGGGGTTGACCTTGATGGAAGTATCTTTCGTACAGCTCAGTTCCGGATACGCGGCGATAGCAGCCATGCTGTGCCCGGGCACGTCAATTTCCGGCACGATGGTCACGTGGCGCTCCGCCGCATAGCGGATGACCTCGCGGATGTCCTCGTGGCTATAGAAACCGCCGTAGGTCGCCGGTTCACCGGGTTTGGGATTGGCGCGATCGCCGAAGTGGCCGGCGCGTTCCACCCGCCAGGCGCCTACCGAGGTGAGCTTGGGCAGCGATTTGATTTCCACCCGCCAGCCGTTGTCGTCGGTCAGGTGCCAGTGCAGGGTGTTGTACTTGTACCGCGCAATCTGGTCAATATAGGTTTTGACGTCTTCTTTGCTGAAAAAGTGGCGGCTCACGTCGAGCATGATGCCCCGCCAGCCAAAGCGCGGGTAATCGGTTATCTTTACGACCGGTATGCTCCAGTTGGCGGCAGTAGCGGTTTTTTGTTCCACTTCTTTGGGCAGCAGTTGCAGCAGGGTCTGTACGCCGTAAAAGAGCCCTGCAGGTGCATTGGCCGACAAGACGACGCCTTTCAGGCCGGCGTCGAGCACGTAGCCCTCTTTGCCGATGCGCCCGTCGGGCGTATCGTTCAGGTTGAGCTGTATAGAAGCCGTTTTTCCCGCCATAGCCTTGAGGGCAAAACCGGTAGGCGCGCCCAGCTTTTGCGCTAACATATCGGCTACTGCTTTTGCGTCGGGATGGTTGTAGGCGATGGTCGTCGTTTTGGTCAGTGCGAAAGCCCCTTTTCCGGGCAGCATCTCTACCGGCTGCGGAATAATTTGGATGGCTTGTCCGTACGCGCGCAGGGCGAGCACCGAAAGCACGAAGGCAAGTAATCGGAAGGTGTTTGATTTCATTGGAAAATTATTTGGAAATGAATGGTTTCAATGGCCTACCCCGCTACGGGGCCTGTTGCGGTCCCTGCCAGGCGGGCGATTTCCTCGACCAGTACCTCGGGTGCCTCCCAGTTCAGCATGTGGCCTTTGGTGGGCACGCGCACCAGACGGGCGTTTCGTATCCCGCTGTGCAGGTCGCTGGTGTGGAAGGGCGGGGTGGTTTTGTCTTTTTCCCCTACCATGATTGTACAGGGAAGGGAGATTTCCCCTAATTGGCCATAGCGGTTTTCGCTTACGAACGCGTTGAGGATGGGCAGCAGCGCCTTGAGGTTGCTCTGGGTGAAGACGTCCACGAACGCATCCATCATGCCCGGGTTTTTTTCATCGCCCAAAAGGGATTTGGACAAGGCCAGGGCGATGCTGCGGTTGCGGATCAAGAGATCCATCAACCCGGAGCGGATGAGCGCTATCTGAACCTGGTTTTGCAGGTTTTTTCGGTTTACGTCGCCGGCAAAAGTGGCCATGAGTAGGCAGCCGCGCAAGTGGCCGGCAAGAGCTGCCGACTCCTCGATGAGCGTGCGAATGGCGATAAAGCCCCCCATGCTGTGGCCTACCAGGACCCCATCTTCCACCTCGTGAGCGCGCAGGACGGCCAGGTAATCCGAGGCCATTTGCCGCGAGCCGATGCCGTCGGCGCCAATCGTACTGCGGCCATGGCCCCGCTGGTCGAACGCGATGACCTTGTACTGGCGCGCCACCAGCGATTCGGCGACGAGGTTCCAGCAGTGCATATCCACAGCATACCCATGCGCCAACACGACCGGTGTGCCCGATCCCGCTGCAAGGGTGCTTATTCTGGTGCCGTCACCTGTGGTGACTACTTTTTCTTCCCCGATGAGAGGGCGTGCGTAAACGGTAGTAGGTGCCATAATCCATTTTTATTGAAGGTGTAATGTTCCGAACAAATATGGTTATTTTTTGCCAATAATTTAATGGACTTGTTGCGAGGGTTCGGCAAAGTGGGAAAAAAGGCCTTTTTGATTCCCCCTCACTATACGTCCGAACATACACAGAATAGCGTATCTTTTCGTTCGTAATCAAAAAATACTTTCCAATGCGTACTTCCTTTTTCTCAACTACAACGGCAGCGCTTACCGTACCTCGCCTCCTCTTGGCCTTTGCGATCTGCCTGGCTTCCTTTTCTGCCTACGGGCAGTGTTATGTGGAGCAGTATTCCAATTACCGCAAGGTCTTGCGGGTGGACGATGACTACGTACTGGAATACCCTTCCTACAAGCGGCTCTACAAGTTTGACGGGGACTACCTGCTCGCTTATCCCGGCTACCAGCGGCTCCTGAAGTTCGACGGGGAGTACATCGTGCGCTACCACAACTACAAGCGCATCGCCCGCCTCGACGGGCAGTACCTGGTCGAATACCCGGGTTATCGGCGTATCGCCCGCCTCAGTTGCCCCGGCCGCCGCAGCGCATTGGCCGCCGCGGCGTACTTTCTATTATAAGCTCCCCGGCAGGTCGATCTCTATCACCACCGGGCAGTGGTCGGAATGTACCGCATCCGTATACTGGCCGGCGGCGCGGAGTCCGCCGGCGATATTATCGCTAATAGATTGATAGTCAATTCTCCAGCCTTTATTTTTACCCCGGGCGCCCGCGCGGAAGCTCCACCAGGAGTACTCTACTTTTGAAGGGTGCAGGTGTCGGAAAGCATCCGTAAAACCGCTGTCGAACCACTTGCTCAGCCAGGCCCGCTCCTCGGGTAGGAAGCCCGTGGAGTGCTTGTTGCCTTTCGGGTCGTGGATGTCTATTTCCGAGTGCGCGATATTGTAATCGCCGACGACGATGAGGCGGGGGCGCTCCTTGCGCAGGGCCTGTACCCAGTCGTAGAAGTCGTCGAGGAACTTCATTTTCACATCCTGCCGCTCTTCCCCAGACGTGCCGGAGGGGAAGTAGCAGTTCAGCAGGGTCCAGTCGCCGAAGTCGGTGCGCAGGATGCGCCCTTCCCGGTCGTAGGGTTCCATGCCACAGCCGGCGGCGATATAGGTGGGTTCGAGGCGGGTGAGCGTAGCTACCCCGCTGTAGCCTTTTTTCTCTGCGGAGTACCAGTAGTGGCGGTAGCCCATGCGCTCCAGGGGGCCAAAGTCCACCTGTTCCGGATTGGCCTTTGTCTCCTGCAGGCAGACGATATCTGCCTGGTGGCTCTCTAACCACTGCTCCAGCCCCTTGTTCAGTGCAGAGCGGATGCCGTTTACATTGTACGAGATGATTTTCATAGATCACACCGGTTTGGTTGTCGTAAAAATGCTGTTTTTCTTTCACCTTGCAAATAGCTGGCCCCCCTTCGGTTCAAAAGCCTTTGGATGCACAAAAAACGGCTATTTTTTCCCTCCTCGCTAAAGAAAACCGCTATTTTTGCCTCTTCCGTTGGTATTCACCACCAGACCAAAGCATAAAAAACGATGAAAATGCGTACGGTTTATTTTGCATGTATCGGGCTTGCCACCGCCCTGCTCCTCACTGCTTGTTCGGGTAAAAAAGAAGCGCCCGCCGCCACTACTCCCACTGGGGATACAGCCGTTGTGCCCGCCGACCTCCCCGCACGGGTGCCCATGAACGAGATTTCCCTCGAACTCGTGGACAAGGCGGTCAAGCTGATCGAAGCCGATGCCGCCTGGCTGCAACAGGTAAAAGACAAAGCCGCCGCCGGCAACATGCCCCTGGCCTACCAGCTCAAGGACGACGCCCGCTTCTTCCTGTTCGAACACCAGGCCGAATACGGGGTCATCCAGGTTCCCGATGATGTCCTGCAGGCCCAGATGGACCAAATCAAAAAGGATGCTACCTGGTTCGCGACCATCGAGCAGCAAGCCAAAGAGCGCGGGATCAGCGTAGAGGAGTCGCTGCGCAAAAATGCACTCTACATGATAGACCAACGACTCCTGGGAAAATAGACTTGTTGCGAGGGGAATCATCAAGGGGTCAAAAAGGCCCTTTTATACAAACTGGAGCGCACGGATGACCGCCAGATAGTGGCATAAGCTCCCGCCCATCACAAACAAATGCCATACCGCATGGTAATACGGCATTTTGCGGAAGAGGTATACAAAGGCCCCCAGGGTGTAAAACGCCCCGCCGGCGAGGATGAGGCGGAGCACTTCCCAGGGCACTCTCTGCACCATGGGGCCGATGATGAACACTACCGCCCAGCCCATGCCCAGATAGACCAGCGTGGAGAGCAAGCGGAACTTGTGGGTGGCAAAAATCTTATAGACCAGCCCGAACGCGGTCAAGCTCCAGATCACGGTCAGCACCGTATAGCCCGAACGCGTATTGACGAACAGCAGGATGAACGGCGTGTAAGAGCCTGCGATGAGAAAGTAGATGGCAATATGGTCCAGTATGCGCATCCAGCGGCGGACCATAGGGCGATTGGCCAGGTGGTACAGGGTGGAAAAAAGATAGACTAGAAAAAGCCCAAACCCAAAGGCCACCGCGCTGATGGCGTGCAGGGTGCTCCCGCCGGCAAGGGCGCCTTGCCAGAGGGCAGGTATACCGGCCAACACGAGCAACAAGCCGAGCCCGTGGGTGAGCACGTTCGCCCATTCTTCAGATGGCCCCACGATGTCGAGCGCGACCGAATCGTAATAGTGGTTGAATCGCATGCGATGTCCTTGTAGAATCTGAAAATGTAGCCCCTTCTTCCACAGGGCCTCCTGTAACGGGAGGCAATATTACACAAAAGTTGTTTTCCGGCCCTAAAATAATCTGCCCTGTGCGCTTTCCGGAAGGAGCCGAAAACCCGATCGGTGAAGCGGGGAGGGCCCGTGTTCGCGTATCCCTTTCCGGTGGGCCTCTGTTGGATAGCCTTTGTTCTGTTCCCAGGCGTACCAGGGGTATCGGAGCGCCATTTCGCCCATGAACGCATCGCGTTCCGTTTTGGCTAAGATGGAGGCCGCCGCTATGCTGGCATACTGGGAATCCCCTTTCACGACACACACGTGCGGGATACCGGGGAATGGCTTGAACCGGTTGCCGTCCACCAACAAAGCCTCGGGGCGGAGCGACAGTTGCTCCACCGCCCGGTGCATCGCCAAAAAGGAAGCATTCAGGATGTTGATCTGGTCAATTTCAGCAACCTCGGCCCGGGCAATAGACCAGGCCAGCGCGTTGGCCTGGATGAGCTCCCGGGCCTCCCTGCGCTGTGCCGCGCTCAAGGCCTTGGAGTCCCGAAGCAGCGGGTGCGCAAATTCTTCCGGCAAAATGACCGCCGCCGCATAGACCGGACCGGCCAGACAGCCCCGCCCTACCTCGTCGCAACCTGCCTCCAATACCCCGACTGTGTGCCTCACCTTGAGCATAGCGCTTCAGAAATTTGACCGCAGCAAAGAAAAACCAACCGTGTTTTTTATCCCCTCGCGGATTCCTTACAACAAGTATGGTGCAAATTTTAGGATAATGCCCCAATATCCCGTAAATTGTGGGCCATAAAAACATGTGCCGTGGAAAAAAGCTACCAATTTCGCGTCGAACTGCAAGGCATTCAGCCAGCTATCTGGAGAACGTTTCAGGTGGACCAGGAGGAAAGCCTGTTTGACCTGCATGAAATCCTCCAAATCGTCATGGGCTGGGAAAATGCCCACCTCTTCGAGTTTCGGATCAAAGACCGCAGGTTTGGCCTACTCCCCGATGAGGACGAATTCTGGGACGCCGATGAAGAAGTGGAGGACAGCGAAGCCGTTGACCTCGCTTCGCTGGACCTCCAGAAGGGCGATGTCATCCACTACCTGTACGACTTCGGCGACGGATGGGAGCACAAAATCGTCGTGGAAGAAATCCTGGGAGAAACGACGCTGACCCCCGTGTGCAAGGCCGGTGCCCGCAACTGCCCCCCGGAAGACGTAGGCGGTATCTTCGGCTATATCCACCTGCTCGAAGTGCTGCGCGACCCCAAGCACCCGGAGTATGCCGAAATCACCGAGTGGATTGACGAGGATTTCGACGCCGAGGAATTCGAGCTCCAGGAGACCAATGAAATCCTGGAAGAGTTCGACGAGTGGCGCCAAAATATCCTGGACGAAGAGGAATAGACCGACGGCGAGGGGAATACAAAGGGGTTTCGGACCTCTTTATATTCCCCCTCTCCTCAGGCCAGGCCCCGAATGGCCAGGATGATGTCGTCTAACTCGTCGAAGGACTTGAACCCCGTCTTTTCTTCATCCCCTCCCCGCAAACAGAAACCTCGCAGGGATAGCGCTTTCATCATCTCCTCGTATTCGGAGGGGAGGGCGTCTATGGCGATGAAGATGGGATAGGTCGTACAGCAGCGCCTTACCCATTCCAGCGGCCAGAACCGGGAGCCCAGCAGGTCCTGCCAACGCACGCGGTTCTTCCAGGCGTTGAGGATGAAAGCGTCTGATACGGCTGAAAAAGCGCGGAATTGCGCGTCTATATGCCCTGTGCTGTCGTCGGGCGAGAGGGTTATTTCTTTGAAAATCGGGACAAAGCCCTCGATTTCCTGCAAGGTCTCCAAAGGAGTGGCCATATCGGCAACGATGGCGCCTAAGTTCAGTTCAGAGGCGGCCAGCCGTATGTCGAGGGCATCCTGCAGCCCAAAAGCCCCGGCCATGGCAGGGCCTTGTACCCATTCTGCCATAGCGGCTATTTGAACCGGCGGGACGAAGTCAGAAGCGGTAGGGTCGCATCCGAAGATCAGCCAATCGGCTTCCCATGCGGCGAAATAGCGGGCATCCGTCAGGTTTTGGATGCTGCAGGCGAGAATTTTTGGAGTGCTCATGCAAAGGTGGTTTGGTCATTGAACAGGTTGCGGTGGGCCATCGAAGGCCATTGCAACCAATCTACTCACAAAGATAGCGGAAAGCATGGATGCGCCAACCTACTACGAACGCGTATATGCCGTCGTTCGGCAAATCCCCGTCGGAAGGGTGAGCACGTACGGTGCTATTGCCGATTTTTTAGCCCTTGGTTCGGCCCGTATGGTCGGGTGGGCATTGCACCAAAGCCGTTTCCCGGACGGACTTCCGGCGCACCGTGTCGTAAACCGCAACGGAGAGCTCAGCGGGCGCAACGCGTTTCCTTCCCCTACCTTTATGCAGGAAATGCTCGAACAGGAAGGGGTGGCTATCCGGGAGTACCGCGTGGTGGGGTTCAAAGAGCGCTTCTGGCATCCCGGGGAGGGGGACGATGCGGATTAGGGAGGCACATTTCGCCCCATTTCCCGCCCTTCTCACAGCCAGTCTGCCGAAGCAGTCCTCCCTTCCATCCCCTACTTTGTCCTTCTTTTGTTAAATCTATGTGCTCCTTCCCAAAATTGTACCCAAGCAAACAATAAGCGGCTATTTCGGATAGTTTAATGGTTGTTTCCTTCACCGGTTTGCAACCCTGGTCGCCGCTGCGCCCCGAAGCAAACCCAACCAAAAGTCATGCTATGGATAGAACCTGTACACCAAACTCCCTCGTAAAATTCATGTACCATGAAACGAGTGCTGCCGAGAGCCAAATGGTACGCGAGGCCATGGAGGATGACCTCCTCCTCCGGGAAGAGTTCAGCCGCTTGCAGTGGGCCTATCGGCAACTGCCAAAGGTGCGTTTCAACGCCCCGCCCAAAGCGCTGCAGGCCGTCTTGCAATACAGCCGCCTCGCCCTGGAAAATCAATTCTGAAGAGGGATTGTGCGCCCTGTACACCGAAATCCCCCGTGCGAAGTCCCTCGCCGGGGGATTTTGGTTTACAGCACGTTGCTTCACATTTTCTTTTTACAAAAGTCAAACAAATATTTGCAGATAAAAAACAAATGTTTTATTTTTGAGGCATTGAAAAAACTTTTTGTTTTTCAGGATAACGCAATATTTCAACAATTCAAGAAACCAGCCACATGTCGCAAATTGATAAGGAAGCCAAACTAAAAGCGCTGCAGGGCACCATTGACCGCCTAGAAAAAACGTACGGGAAAGGGACCATCATGCGCCTGGGGGACAAAAGCATCATGAATGTAGAAGTCATCCCTACAGGAAGCCTGGGCTTAGACATCGCCCTTGGCATTGACGGTCTGCCCAAAGGCAGGGTCATCGAAATCTACGGGCCGGAATCTTCCGGTAAGACGACCTTAGCCATCCACGCTATTGCCGAAGCGCAAAAACAGGGTGGTATCGCAGCGTTCATTGATGCGGAACACGCCTTCGACCGGATCTACGCCGGTGCATTGGGCGTAGATACCGAAAACCTCCTTATCTCCCAGCCCGATAACGGCGAACAAGCACTGGAAATCGCCGAAAACCTCATCCGGTCCGGCGCTATTGATATCATCGTAATAGACTCCGTCGCCGCTTTGGTGCCCAAAAGCGAAATCGAAGGCGAAATGGGCGACTCCAAGGTAGGGCTCCAGGCGCGCCTCATGTCGCAGGCCATGCGCAAACTCACGGCGTCTATCGGTCGTACCAATTGCTGCTGCATCTTTATCAACCAGTTGCGCGAAAAAATCGGCGTCATGTTCGGCAACCCGGAAACGACTACCGGGGGCAACGCCCTCAAGTTCTACGCCTCTATCCGACTCGATATCCGCAAGTCCGGTGCAGCTATCAAAGACAAAGAGGGCAACGTCGTCGGCAACCAGGTCAAAGTTAAAGTGGTCAAAAACAAGCTGGCCCCCCCTTTCCGGATAGCTTCTTTTGATATTGTCTTCGGACAAGGAGTATCCAAAAGCGGTGAAATCGTGGACCTGGGCTCCGACCAGGATATCATCCAGAAAAGCGGGGCCTGGTACAGCTACAACGGCGCTAAAATCGCCCAGGGCCGGGAAGCCGCCAAACAGTTCCTGGAGGATAACCCCGAAGTAGCCCTGGAAATCGAAAAGAAAATCAAAGAGAAAATCGCTAGCAACAGCGATGGCCTCCGCACCAAAGGCCCTGCCGAAGAAGCAGACCTGGGGATTGACCTGGATTAATCCAATGCCTCGCCAAAATGTAACCTGCCGGGTTTTGCAAAAGGTCAAAACCCGGCAGGTTGCCAAAAAAAAGTATTTCACAACTCCGGCCTGAATAATAAAATAATGAACGAGCGCGGGTTTTTTTGATTTTGCCGTGCAAAATCAAAAAAACAAGCGCTCGTTCATTAGACTTGTTGCGAGGGGAAATTACTTTTAGGACCACCCCTACTTCCAGGTGAAACTCTGTATGAGGCGGTCTACGTCTGTGCGCACAAAAGCGTATAAAGGAGCCAGGGAATCCGGGTTGATGGTCGTGTTGAAATAAAGTGCCCCCCGAAAGAAGTGCTTGCGCTCATCCGTCAAGAAAAACTGAAACGGCGTCGCCGAAGGCCCATCCATGGAAAATAGCAAGCCATGGATGTCGTCCCCTTTTTGAATAGGGGTTTCTTCTATATAGTTCGCCCGCTTATTGTGCCAGTCGGCCAGGTCAAAAGCATCGGCCTTGAGCGCCTCGAGAGAGCTGCCTTGGCCAATGGGGTAATAGCTGCAGTACAAGCGGCAGTCAAATTCAGGTATGTACAGATCAAACCAACAGGGCGCCTGGGCCGTATCGCTCACGATACGGGCATAGGAGGGGTATTCAAACGCAAACGGACAGCCCGCCGCCGAATACGACTGGAGGCCGCGCTCCGGGAAATGGATCCTGGGATAGGCCCGTGGCTTGGGCAGCGGCGGGTCCTGCTTACAGGAGAAGGCCATCAGCATACACAGAAGTACAATAGGAAAAAAGAGTACACGGCTCATGTAGATTCGTTTGGATACTTGGGGAAAACGCATTTTGCACAAAAAAAGTACGACTACGCGGTTCTACCTATACAGGGGCATTGCTTTTCCCGATGGACAGCCTGTTGGCAGACCAGCAGAAAAAGCAATGCTTCGTCACACAGACCCGAAGCCGATCCGGAGTATCAGACCAATCGGACAGACCGGACTGCCCCGTGCTTCCCGGGTAAGGAGCGGTTAGAACGGCAGGTCGTCCGGATCCGCTGGCGCATTCGTATCGTCGTGGGGGGGCGCACTCTGAAGCCCGGCAGCCGGTGCGGTACCGGGCTGGGTCTTGCGGTCCAACATACGGTAGTAACTGCCCACCACTTCGGTGGTACGACGCGGGTTGCCCTCCGCATCCTGCCAGGAACGGTGGGTGAGTTTGCCTTCGAGATAGATGGTGGAGCCCTTTTTGAGGTACTGTTCCGCACGCTCGGCGAGGTTGCGCCATACCACAATGTCGTGCCACTCCGTTTGTTCTTGCCACTGCCCGTCCTTGTCTTTGTAGCTCTCTGAAGTAGCGAGCGAGAATTTGGCTACGACGGCGCCACTTTCAAGGCGGCGTACCTCCGGGTCTTTCCCCAGGTTCCCGATCAG
Source organism: Bacteroidota bacterium (assembly GCA_041183125.1). Taxonomy (GTDB): domain Bacteria; phylum Bacteroidota; class Bacteroidia; order Chitinophagales; family Saprospiraceae; genus JADJPL01. Next base: position 10,331 of record JBEGMH010000210.1, read on the forward strand.
GATCACGCGATTAACCATGGTTGAGTTGTTTAGATGGTGAATAATTCAAGTGCAAGGTACGCCTAAAAAACGGAGATGCCTATACCCGAAAATACACGGAATGTTCCGGCTGAAAAAGGGTATAAATCAGTGTATTTATCTGCTAATATATTGATTTTCAATAAAATATTTTTTCAGATAAATGAATTTTAGAACAGGTGCAAAGAGGGGCTTTTTTCTTCCAGGAACCAGCGTAGGGCACGTGGGAAGGCGAGAGAAGGCAATGCGGCGCGCGGGATGCGCTCCAGTAGTTGTACATAGGGGCCTTCTAGAGGGCGGTCGAGCGGTATGATCCAGAAGCGGGCGTGTACGACCTGGTGGCTCAGCGTCTGGCGGTAGATACGGGAAGGGGCGGGCAGGCCATTTTGCTGTGCAGGTGGGTTGTCGAGGAGCAGGGGAATCCTCAGAAGTTCACGGCTATCCAGGTCGGGCGATTCGGTTTCCAATAGGGGGAACTCGTACAGCCCTGCCCAGATATCGGCTTGTTCCCGCTTTTGCACCCAGGTTTCTGTGTCATATACAAAGACGAAGTAGTGAAAAAATCGGTTCGATCGGGGCTGCTTGGGCTTTTTCTGGGGCAGCTCTGACACGAGCCCTTTTTGGAAAGCGGTACAATGTTGTGCAAGAGGGCAGGCGGGGCAGGCGGGCAGGCGGGGCACGCACTGCAGTGCCCCGAAATCCATCATCGCCTGGTTGAAGGCAGCGGGCTGCGCCGGGTCGAACAACTGCCCGGCGAGTTCCCGGATTTGTTTTTTGCCCTCGGGGCGGTCTACCTGGGTTTTCAGCCCTGCGATCCGCGACAGGATGCGCTCCACGTTCCCGTCTACCACGGGATGGGGCAGCGCATAAGCAAAGGAGGCAATAGCTGCTGCCGTGTAGGGCCCGACGCCGGGAAGGGAGAGCAGCCCCTCATACGTATTGGGAAAAGTACCGCCCCACTGCTCCTGGACGACGCGGGCGGTGCGCATCATGTTCCTGGCCCTGGAATAGTAGCCCAGGCCTTCCCAACATTTGAACACCGCTTCTTCCGATGCTCGCGCCAATGCCTGTACGTTGGGGAACGCTGCCAGAAAGCGCTGATAATAAGAAAGACCCTGTACCACCCGGGTTTGCTGAAGGATGATTTCAGAAACCCAGATACGGTAAGGGTCTTTTTCTCCTACCCAAGGCATAGGGCGGTGTATGCCCTTATGCCAGGTGTACAAAGCTTCCCGGAAAAATTCAGGCAAACCGGGAGAGTTGAATAGATACATGCAGAAACGTACACTTAATTAGACTTGTTGCGAGGGGTCAGCAAGGTGGGAAAAAAGAGTCATTTTTTGTCCACACGAAGGCTTTTTGAGGGAGTCTAACGGCCTTAGATGACCGAAAAAAGGCACAGTGTGGGAAAAAAAGGGCCTTTTTGACCCCTTGATGATCCCCCTCGCAACAAGTCTATTAGACTTGTTGCGAGGGGTAAGTGGGCTTTCGCCCCAGGCAACTGCTACCGGCCTATTCGTCCCCTTCTTCGAGGGTCAGTTGCCCGTAACGGGCGTGGATATTTTCTTTGAGCTCTTTGCGGGCGAAGAAGATACGGCTCTTTACCGTACCCAGCGGCAGATCGAGATGGTCGGCAATCTCCTGGTACTTATACCCCTGATAGTGCATCATGAAAGGTATGCGGATGCTATTATCCAGGTTTTCGATCATCTCCGTCAGCTCGTCTATCATAATGTTCGACTCTGCGCTGTTGGAGATCAGCACATCACCTGAATTGATGAAGAACAGATTATCCGTAGAGTCAATGATGGTATTGGCTTTGGTCCTCTTCCGGTAGTTGTTGATGAAGATGTTCTTCATAATAGTGAACAACCACGCTTTGAAGTTAGTGCCCGCCCGGAACTTATCCATGTTGGTCATGGCGCGATACGCGGTTTCCTGGTATAGGTCCTTGGCGTCCTCGGGGTTTTTGGTGAGGTTGTAGGCGAAGGAGTTCAGCAGGGCTGTCATTTGGTGGAACCTGGTTTCGAATTCTAACTGCGACATGACTCTATTGTTTTGTATAAGGTTAGGGCTAAACACTGTTTATTTTTGTTGAACCAAAGATATTATAATGTTAAACAAAACTAAAATTTTTGCCCTATTTATTTTTTTGAAAACCCATTTTTTTGAAAAAAAATTGACATAAATTAATGTTATACAATTAATTAGATTGAA
>JBEGMH010000211.1:0-14354 GCA_041183125.1 Bacteroidota bacterium
CCTTTTGCCAGCGATAAATCCCTGCAAAGGTAGTGGGCGAGGCGGTTGGCCACGGAGTTCAGTGCCCGATAGGTGAGCGTTTTCCCACTTTCAAATTCCTTGACGGCGACTTGCTCAGGGCTGTACAGGGCCCATTTTGCCGTCCAGTCGGTTTGGTGCTGCAAGGTCACGGTGCGAAAATTTACATTCTAAAAGCAGCACTGGCAAACGCAAGCCCTCCTCCGGATCCGATGAAGAATACCAGGTCGCCTGCTTGTATCCGTCCTTTTTCCATGGCATCATGGAAGGCCATGGGGATACAGGCGGAGCCGGTATAGCCGTAGTGTTGCATAATGGTAGGCGCTTTATCGCGGTCCACACCCAATACGTCCAGGGTTTCCCAGATGGAATGGATGTTGATTTGCGTGATGAGGTAATGGTCCACCTCTGCGGGTGTACAGCCGATGCGGGTACAGAGCCCTCGGGCCATACGGCTCCAAATTTCGGGGTTGAGCGACTTGGGGAATTTTTTCACAAACTTCAACTGGTGGTCGTGATGGGCGAGCACTTCTTCGTTCAGCGGCTGATGGGTGCCCCCGGCGTAAATGCCCATCCATTCGTTGTACTCTCCCTTCGAGACCAGTTGGCTGGCCAGGAAGCCTGTACCGGGGGCTTCCGTAGTGCCCAGCACTACCGCGCCTGCACCGTCGGCAAAAAGGGTGACGGTCTTTTTGTCCGTCTTGTTCAGGTACTTGCTCATCGCATACGCACCGATTACCAGGATATGGCGGTACTGTTCATCGGATCGGATGTATTTGGCGGCGACGTCCAGGGCCGTGACAAAACCCGCACAGGCGGTATTGATATCAAACGTGCCGGCGTTCCCTGCCCCGATCCGGTACTGCAACACGGAGGCGGTAGAAGGGGACACGAATTCCGGGGTGTCGGTCGCCACGATGATGAGGTCGAGGTCCCCGGGGGTGATGCCTGCGCGGGCTATAGCCTGCCGGGCAGCGTGCTCGCAGAGGTCGGCGGTACTTTCCTCTGGGGCGCACCAGCGGCGCTCAAAGATATGTACATTTTCTTCAAGCCAGGAAGATACATTTTCCCCTAACTGTTCGTCAAAGTATCGGTTGGGGATTACGTGGTCCGGGGCATACGCACCGGAGGAAAGGATACGGGCATTACGCATAATGGTCGAGGTGGTAATTCGTGAAATCCACTGGATGGGTGACCAGGAGAGTAGGGTAAAAGGGCCTTCTTGGGCCTTCGATGATCCCCCCCTTGCCACAAGTCTGATCATTTGGGAGAGGCTTGGCACAGGACCCGGAAAGAGGAAACCATCCCTTCCCAAGGCCCTGCGCAGCAAGCGTACCCTCACAATGCTTATTTCTTCCCGATAGCGGGAAGGTTGACTTTCAACTCGAGCGAATAGAGCGGCTTGATGGCCGGGGAGCCCACGAACTCGCGGACTTCCTGGTTCAGGGCGTTCACTACCTGCGCGGACGCCGTAAACCAGTCGTTGAAGCGGTACCCCACTCCGAGGTCGAGGTTGAAGAAGCCGCCCAGGGGGCCATAGTTAAACGAAGTACCTACGCGTGCGTTTTCCAGTACTGGCATACCGCCATAAATCAGGCTGGGGTTGGAGGCAGCGGCCACGTTGATACCGGAGAAGAAGTCGTACGCCTGTACCCAGCGTCCGAATGCAGTGGCAAACAGCTTTTTGGTAGAGTAATTGAGGCCTACGCCTATTTTATGGGTAGGTGTGTTGATGGGCAAATCGCTCGCATTGACCTTGGTGTCGCGGTTGCCGTCGTTGGCGGGGTCGCTCGTATCAATATCATATCCGAAGTAAGAGTAGTTCAGCACGCCCAGCAGGTTGGCTGCGAACGCGTAGTTCAAGGAGGCATCGAAGCCGTAGGTCCGGACTTTCCCAAAGTTGAGGTACGTCAGCACGAGGTCAGCTCCTTTGGAGCCGTCGGGTAGGGCGACCACCCCGGCTGCGCCCACGACGTCGGCCATAGCCTGATCGCCGCGCAGGGTGGCATACCCCTTGATTTGCTGCCGCACGGGGGTCAGCGGGTTCTTGTCGTGGTCCACAAACGCACCGCGGTCAGGGGCGATATCAATGGAAGGGCTGAGGAAATCCGAGGACCAGTTGTGGTAAGCATTGGCATCGAAGAAGAGTTTGTCGCTGATTTGGCCTTTGTAGCCAATTTCGAGGGTGGAGATTTTTTCTACTTTGAGGGCCGGTACGTCGTATTCGTTGACCACTTGGTTGGTCAGTTGGTCTACCTCTTTCACGGTAAAGCCCTGGGAGTTGCCTAGCAGTAAGCCGCCGAATATGTTCGCTTCGAGGTTGAGGATGGTCGGTGCTGCGATGCCCTGCCCGTAGGTCAGTCGCCAGGAACCTTTGTCGTTGAAATAGACCAGGGCAGCTTTGGGGATGAAGTTGAACCCGTAGAGGTCGTGGTTGTCCGCACGGGCGGCCAACACGGCTTTGAAATGCTGGGAGAGCAGGCTCTCGAGTTGGAGATAGCCGCCTAACTGGCCGATCACGATGTCTTCTACGACCCCACTGCTGTTTTTGTCGAGCAGATAGGTCCCGTTGCTGTTGGCGCGGTCGTTTTGGTACTGTACCCCGACGATATAGCTGACGGGGCCGAGTTTGTTGTTGTACTGTGCTTCTGCGTTGAGGCGCTTGGAATAGTCCTGGAACAGGGCACCGCGGTTGAGGGCGAGCCCGCCTCCGGGGAATCCGGCAATGGGAAACCACTGTTCTTTGTACGAACGCGCTTCCGCTTCCGACTGGCTGAAGCCCGCGTTTTTGAACGACCAGTAGTTCAGGGTACGGCGGTTCATGGCGTAGGTGGAATCGGTTCGGCTCCAGGTGTTATAGACCTGCACGAAGAGGCGGGGCGATACCAGGCGTGCTTGCAGCCAACCGATGCGCCAGTCTTTGATTTGGTTGCGCCCTGCGTTCGTATTGCCGATATTGTTGCTGTTGGAAGCACCTCCGGCAACGATGAGATCGGTTCTGTCGTTGAGCGAGTAGTACACAGAAGCCTCTCCACGCAGAGAGTTGAAATCGCGGTTCAGTGCATACTCCGGGTATTTCAACGTTCCGCTGTAGACCGTGTCGGTGTATTCAAACTCGGTGCCCTTGGTGTATTCCCCCGAGAATTTGAAGGCCAGTTTGTCGTTCACCTTGGTCGCATGGCGCAGCCGGGCGCTCAGTACGCTCTGGTTGCCCACGCCGAGTGCCGCGGTAGTACCCTGGGAGCTGCGCGGGTCTTTGGTAATCGTATTGATCAGGCCGTTATGGGCGTTGGGGCCGTATAGGGCCGAGGAAGGGCCCAGGATGACCTCTACGCGTTCCACGTCTTCTTTCACGGTAGTGCTCAGTGCCCCGAGTGGTAGGCCGGTCGCTACCAGGGAGGAGAAGCGGGAATCGTTCACCTGGAGGTTTTTTGGGTTGAAGGCACTGTTGAAGCCGCGGGCATTGACCCCAATGCCCAATACGCCGGCGCGCACATAGTCCACCCCGCGCTGGCGGCCCAGCAATTCGGCCACGTTGAAAGAAGGCAGTTCTGAGATGGCTTTGGCGTTGATCACGGAAATAGTGGCGGGGGCATTGGTGAGCTTCTCCGCTTTGCGGGAAGCGGAAACCACGATCTCCTGCCCGAGCACACCCGCTGGCTCCAACAGAAAATCCAGCGTGGTTTCTTCCCCTGCCCGTACGGTAACCGTTTGGCTGAGCTCTGCATATCCGATGAACGTAACGATTAGCGTCTGCTGCCCGGCAGGCAGTGACATCCGGTAAGCACCGCTGGCATCCGAGGCCGTCCCGTTGGAAGTCCCGCTTTGGACGATATTGGCGCCTGCTAAGGGCTCCCGGGAGTCCGCATCGCGCACGAGGCCCCGTACGGTGCCGGTCTGCGCGCTTGCCGTACCGGCTACCAGGAGCACCAGTACGAATAGGGTAAGGGCTTGCTTCATAAATACAACTGCATTTTAAGGCTATCAAATAAGTTCCTGCGAAATGCGACCGAATCCGAATTTGTACTTTCCATAAATCCGTATTGCAATCATTGATTTCGACACGAAAATAGATTGCCCAAAAAAACCAGCAGGGGGTCAAAAAATGAATTTACTGCTTGACTTTGGGTTTTTTTCTTATTGTTTTTTATATAAAAAATTGATAATCATATTTTTATATAAAAAATAGACCTATGGACTCAACGGATGCCTGCTTTTCTCTTTGCCTCCTTTTATAGAGCAGGATGGAAGACCTTTTCATAGCACCGGACAAAAGAAGCGATATCGTTCTGGCTATGAGGGATAAAGAAGGCTATCCCCCGCACATTCGCGCAATCGGTACCGTTGGGTCAACCCCCTGGCTAAGTATGAAAAACCGCCATATTGCAAAGGGCAAAGATTCGCAAAAAGCTCTTTTCCTCTTTTAATGGCTCCTCGCATTGCGGTGGTTTACAACCCAAAGTCAACCCTTTTTATATTCATTAAAATAAACTTCTGAAAACAACAGGTTTTGCCAACTTAATACCTTTATCCAAAACTTATTGCAAAACGGATTTTTTGCGAGGGGGTCAAAAAGTGCCTTTTCCGGTCTTTGATACCCCTCTCCGCAACCTATCTGATAAAAATTTAAAAATGGCTTCTTCTACCATGGTGGTGGCTACCGCGATCGTCGTAGCGCTTTACGCGGCCTTGATTTTGTTTTTCGTGGTGCGCGGAGCGCTGCGTACGCAAACGATGGCCGACTTTGCCGTAGGCAGCATCCAGTTCTCCCCGGTATTGGTCGGGCTTTCCCTGGCGGCTTCTATCTCGAGCGCAGCTACGTTTATCATCAACCCGGGGTTCATAGCGCTCTACGGGGTCAGCGGGCTGCTGGGCTTTGCCGTCGCTATGCCGCTCGGGTTGTTTATCTCCCTGGTTTTTTTGACCAAGCGCTTCCGGCAACAGGGGACCGCCGTCAAAGCCCTGACCATGGCACAGTGGATCGGGAGGCGGTACGGCAGCCCGTCCTATGCTATTTTCTTTGGCTTTCTATCGCTGCTGCTCATCACGTTTATCGTGCTGATCTGCGTGGGGATGACCAAGGTACTGGCCCAGGCATTGAACGCTCCCGAGTTAGGGGTGCTCATCGGGCTGGTAGTCTTTGTATTTGGGTATATGATGTTCGGAGGAGCCAATTCGATGGTTTATACCAATACGATACAGGCGATACTGATGCTCGTGGTAGCCCTCATCATGATTACCTCGGGCTGGGAGCATTTCCGCGGGGGCGTATATGCTTTTATGGACAAACTCGCCGCCATTGACCCGATGCTGGTATCTCCCACCAATCCCTCGAGTTTTCTGTTCCGCGACTATTTTGAAATCATTTTTTGCAACTTTATCGTCGGCATTGCGGTCGTGTGCCAGCCGCATATCATTACCAAGTCGCTGCTGCTGCACCGCGAGCGCGATGTCAACCGCTACCTGCTCGTCGGGATCGTCACGGAAGCCATCTTCTTTTCCGTAGTAGTTACCGGGCTCTATGCGCGCCTGCGCTTCCCTTCGCTGTTGGACGATGCGGGGGGTGCTATCCCCATGGATGGGTTAATCCCCGCCTATGTCGTGGCGGAATTTCCGGTGTATATCGGGTTGTTGGTCGTGCTGGGGCTGCTCTCCGCAGGCTTGTCCACCCTGGAAGGACTGGTACAGTCGGTGCCGACTTCCATCACCTCGGATATCATCAAGCCTTTGTTCGGACGTTTCCTCGGGTCCGACGATGAGGTTCGGGAAAAGCGCTTGGTAGGAATAAACAAGCTGGTCATCGTAGGCGTCGCGGGGGTTTCCATCGCGCTGTCCTACCAACAACTGAGCAACCCGGCGCTCAGCGTGGGCATTTTTGCACAGAATGGCGTGTATGCCTATTTTTCAGCCGCCTTTATGCCGGTTCTGCTAGGTATTTTTTTCAAAAATGTCCCTTTAGCCGCTCCGGTTTCCGCCTCGATAGTGGCGGTCGTGGTTCATTTTTCTATTTATTATGGGAAAATAACCGGATATATGGAAGCAGCGGTGCGCAACCCTGCTATAGCGGTCACCTTTGCTATTCTGGCATCTGCTGTGACTGGTTTCGGACTGTATTACATGCTGCGCCGGAGGGGCACATCGGTTCAAGCATAGCTTTTTTAAAGCAAAAAAATAATAAAATGAAAATCAGTATATTAAAAACAAAAAATTGGTTAAAAAACAAAAAACGAATTTTTATTATTCTATTTTACCTGCTCCCCATCCTGGGCATGGCGCAGCAAAAACCGTTCAACTATATGGAATCTTTAGTCTATCCCTATCCGGTACAAAAGGTTGTGCTGCCTAACGGACCCGAAATCGCCTACATAGATGAAGGCAAGGGGCCGTACACCCTGGTCATGGTACATGGCCTCGGCAGTTACCTTCCGGTATATACCAAATTAGTGGGGCAACTGAAACAAGATTACCGCTGCATCGCGCTCGATTTGCCCAACTACGGCAAATCAAGCCGGGGCGACTATGCTTTTGACATGGCGTTTTTTGCTGAGACGGTATCGAAGTTCATCCATACCCTCAAGTTGAAAAAGGTGGTATTGGTCGGGCATTCCATGGGGGCTCAGATCGCGATGACCTTGTCGCTCCAAGAGCCCGACCTCACAAAAGCGCTGGTCTTATTGGCTCCCGCCGGCTTTGAGACCTTCACCCCGGAAAACAAGGCCTGGTTTTCATCCTTTATGCAGCCTGAGATCGTAAAAGCAACCCCTGTCGCACAAATCGAAGCCAACTTCAACGTCAATTTCCACGGCAACAAACTCCCCGAGGATGCCCGCTTTATGCTGGAAGACCGGCTCAAAATGCGCGAAGACACCATAGAATATGACCACTACTGCCGCATGATCCCCAAATGTGTGATGGGTATGCTCGCCCAACCGGTGTACGATCGTTTACCTCGCATCCCAGTGCCCACCCTGATTTTTTTTGGGGAGCAAGACCTCCTCATCCCCAATCGCTTGCTGCACCCGGGCAGCACTACCCGGCAGGTCGCCGAGAGCGGTCAGGCGCGCATACCGGGCAGTCAGTTGGTCATGCTTCCGAATTGCGGCCACTTCGTGCCCTGGGAATGCGCCGACCGGGTGGCCGATGGGCTGCGCAGCTTCTGTATGAATATAAAGTAGACTTATCGCACAAAAAAAATACACATGAGACTGCAAAACAAGGTCGCCATCATCACGGGCGGCGCCAACGGTATCGGAAAAGCCACCGCCCTTCGCTTTATCCAGGAAGGGGCCAAAGTAGCTATCTGGGACATCAACGAAGCCGCGGGCCGACCCTTGACGATGGAATGGGCTTCCAACGGTGCCCACTGCGCGTTCTATAAGGTGAACACGGCTGATCCCGAGGCTGTACAGGAGGCTGCTGAAGCAGTTTTTCGCGATTTCGGGCAGATAGATATCCTCGTCAACAACGCCGGTATCACCCGCGATGCTTCCCTGAAAAAGATGAGCGCCGCCCAATGGCAGCAAGTGATTGACGTCAACCTCACCGGCGTTTTCAATTGCACCAAGTCGGTTTCTCCGTTCATGTTGGAGCGCGGCTACGGACGCATCCTGAACGCGGCCTCTGTAGTGGCCTTATACGGAAACTTTGGTCAAACCAACTACGTAGCTGCAAAAGCCGGCGTAATTGGAATGACCAAAGTGTGGGCCCGTGAGTTTGGGCGCAAAGGCGTGACCGTAAACGCAGTGGCGCCGGGCTTTATCCAGACGGAAATGGTGGGCACGATCCCGGCCGAATACATCGACCAGATCAAAGAGCGCACCCCGGTCGGCCGCATGGGCGTGGCCGAGGATATCGCCAATGCCTACCTCTTCCTCGCATCGGATGAAGCTGCTTTCATCACCGGCGAGACGCTGAGCGTGGACGGTGGGCTCGTGCTCTGAGCCTACCTCAGCCCAATAGCCCCGGTTGCCCGTCCTGAACAAACGGCTGCACCCTCAGGCGCTTGCCGGTAGCGCGGAAAACAGCGTTGCCAAACGCAGCCGCCAGAGGGGGCAGGCCGGGCTCGCCGAGGCCGGTCGGTACCTCCTGGCTCTCCACGAAATGCACTTCGGCATCCGGGGCTTCGCCTATGCGAATCATGCGGTATCGGTCGAAGTTGGTCTGCTCGGCCGCGCCATCCTTGATGGTCAGCTGGCTGTACATCGCATGGCCCAATCCGTCAATGATACCACCCACGATTTGGTTTTCAGCCCCGCTCCGGTTGATGAGGATACCGCAGTCTACGGCGCAAATAATTCGGCTTATTTTGGGCAAGTTGTTCTCCATCACGATTTCGACGACTTGGGCGATGTAGGTGCTGAAGGAGAAGTACGCGCTAAAGCCCTGAAAAACGCCGGGCTTGGCTTTGCCCCAGTTGGCTTTTTCCGCCGCCAGGCGGATGACGCCTTTGAAGCGCTCCGCGTCGTATTCTATTTTGCCCACCGGGTTTTTCTGCGCCTGATCCAAAAGGTCTAGGCGTAGTTGTACGGGGTCTTTACCCGCTGCCAGGGCTACCTCGTCGAGGAAACTTTGCTCAGCGAACGCCAGGAAATTGTGTACCGGCGCACGCCAAGGACCCGTCGTGACTTTGGAATCCAGGCTGTGGCCATCGGCTAAATAGTGCGCTAATGCCCCTGCCGGGAAGTTGTTTTCCCTGAGCGGGTTCCCGACATTCAGCCCGGCGCCACGGATATGAAATCCCGTGATGTTCCCTTGCGGGTCCAACGCTGCACGGTAGCGGTACACGCAGGCTGGGCGATAGGTTCCACCGCCCATATCGTCTTCGCGCAACCAGATTACCTTGACCGGTTTTTTAGCCAGGCTGGATATTTCTGCTGCTTCTACCGCGTAGTCTGCACTAAGACGGCGTCCGAAGCCCCCGCCCTGCCGGGTCAGTTCCACCTGGACGAGGTTGCGGTCCACTTTGAGCAAAGTGGCCACATCGTTTCGGGCGCGCTCCGGTGTCTGGGTAGGACCGATGAGCAAGACTTTATCGGGGCGCACATCGGCGAAAAAGTTGAGCGGCTCCATCGCGTTGTGCGGGAGGAACGGGCACTCATAGTTGGATTCCACGATTTTGGACGCCTGTGCGAAGGCTGCTTCGGCATCGCCGTCCTTGCGGCGGGGGGTATCTGCTTTTTTATCCAACGCTTCGCGCATAGCGGCAAACTGGGCCGTCGTGCTTTCGGGGGCACTGGCCATGGCCCACTTGAGCACGAGCGCATCGCGCCCCTTTTTCGCTTCCCAGGTCGTATTGGCGAGCACGGCAACTTTATCCCCGAAGCGGATGACCTGTTGCACACCGGGCATAGCTTTGGCAGCCGTGTCATCCACCGATTCCAGTTTCATGCCGAACGCGGGTGGGCGGGCGACGACCGCTACGGCCATCCCTTCCCGTACGATATCAGAGCCATAGAGTTTTTTACCTGTAAAAATATCCCGGTTGTCCACATTGGGAATGCGTTGGCCGAGCAGGCGGAACGCGGTACTGGGCTTGAGCGGCACCTCTTTGGGCGCTTTGAGCGCTGCGGCTTCTGTGGCCAATTCGCCATACGACAAGCGACGACCGGTAGGCGGATGCACCACGGTGCTTTTTTCCGTCGTACAACTCGAAGCGTCTACCCCCCAGCGCTTGGCTGCTGCTTCTACCAACAGGTAGCGTGCGGTGGCACCTGCCGTGCGCAGGCCTGTCCAGGCAGCCTTGATAGAGCCGCTCCCTCCTGCCACCTGGCGCGTGAAGTTGACCGTATCCAGAGGTGCCTGGCGGACGATTACACGCGACCAGTCGGCATCCAGCTCTTCTGCCACGATCATGGGCATGGCCGTTTTGACCCCCTGGCCTACTTCCGGATTGGGGGATACAATCGTAATGGTCCCATCCGGTGCGATCTGGATATACGCATTCATAGAAACCGGCTCGACCAGTTCCCTGTCGGCAGCGGCCCGCAGTTGCTCGGCGAGCCAGTTGACGCCCACGAGTATGCCACCGCCTGCGACAGCAGATACCTTGATAAAAGAGCGACGATCAAAAGATAGGTTATGCTGGTTGTTCATCACGATCTGGCTTTTTTAGCTGCTGAATGAATAGCCTGGCGAATGCGCGGATAGGTTCCGCAGCGGCAGATATTGCCCTGCATAGCGGCATCAATATCAGCGTCGCTCGGCGAAGGGTTGTTCTTAATCAACGCGGCGGCCGACATGATCTGGCCTGCCTGGCAATACCCGCACTGGGGTACATCTATTTCCTGCCAGGCGAGTTGAACGGGGTGGTCGCCCTCCTTTGAAAGGCCTTCAATAGTAGTGATCTGGGCACCTTCGGCTGCAGCGATGGGCAATGCGCACGAGCGCATCGCTTCTCCATTGACGTGCACGGTACACGCGCCACACTGGCCGATGCCACAGCCGTACTTGGTTCCGGTGAGGTCCAGATGGTCGCGGAGCACCCAGAGCAGGGGAGTGTCCGGACTGACATCCACCTGCTGGCGTTTGCCGTTGACTTTAAGAGTAAAACGTGCCATGGTTGCGAGTTGGATTTATGATTAATTGAATTCTCCTTCCTGTATGGGCACCATGCCCTCTAACATCAGCAGGCTATCCTGCGCCAAAGAGTCGGCTAACAGCTCCTCCGGGGAGGGGATGCGGAGCGGGCAAGACAGCCGCTGCACATTTTCAGGGCTTAAAGGAGCAAACTCCCCACCGTGCCAGCGGGCCAACGTGGGCTCATCGAGCACTTTGCGCATAAAACGGGCGAAGACGGGCAGGGCCGTCGCGGCACCTTGCCCATTCTCGAAGTTTCGGAAACGCACCAGCGGCGAATCGCCGCCCACCCAGGCACCAGCCAACAACTTGGGCGTATAGCCGATAAACCAGCCATCGGCGTGGTTCTGCGAGGTACCTGTTTTACCGGCTACCGGAACCTCTACGACGTTGTACATCCAGCGCAGACGACTAGCAGTGCCCGCCGAAGCAACCGATTGCAACATCCGGGTCATGACCCCCGCCTGCTCCTCGGTCAGCACCTGTTGCGGAGCACCTTGCTTGAACGTGGCGATGACCGCGCCCTCGTGGCTCCTGATTTCGCGCACCGCGATGGGGCGCACCCGCTGCCCTCGGCTCGCGAACACCGCAAAGGGCTGTATCATCTCGTACAAAGGCAACTCGGCTGTACCCAGTGCAATGGAGGGCTCTATCGGGATGTTGCTGCTGATGCCCAGGGATTTTGCCATGTCCACCACTTTGCGCACCCCCATGTCCATGATCAACTTGACGGTGACGGTATTAATGGAGTTGGTCAGGGCCCCCTCCAATGAGTACGAACCGCCGTAGATCCCGTCGGCATTTTGCGGGAGCCAGTCGTCTTTATCGGTGCCGTCCGGCTCGAAATGTGGTTCAGGGTCATCGCGCCGCCAGTCTTTTATGGCCCAATCGCCTTTGGCGTATTCGTGGTACATGACGAGGCGGTTGGGAATCTGCACGCAGGGGTCTATGCCGTTGAGCAGGGCACAGGTATAGACCACCGGCTTGAACACCGAGCCGGGTTGTCGCCGGGCACGCACATGGTCGTACTGGAAAAACTCATGGTCTGCCCCACCTACCCAAGCGAGGATATGCCCGGAGTTGGGTTCCATAGCCATGAACCCCGCCTGGATGATGCCCAAATGGTAGCGCACGTACTCTTTCAGCGTCATTTCGGCTTCCTTAGGGCCGTCGTAGGTGAAAATCTTGACCTTTGTTTTTTTGTTGAACTCCGTTTCAATTTCCGCATCGCTGGCTCCCTGGGCTTTCAGTTTTTGGTACAGCGTGGAATTTTTCATCCCCAGGTCCACCGTGGAGACATCGTTCCAGGGAGGGGTAAAACCCTGCCAGTGGCGGTCGAATTTTTCCTGCATTTCGGACAACTGTTCCCGGACGGCCTCCTCCGCTTTTTTCTGCATACCGATATGGAGCGTCGTATATATCTTCAGTCCGTCGGTGTACAAGTTGTATGCTTCCCCGTTGGGTTTGCGCAAGTCTTTGAGCAAGCGTTCCACTTCCTGCCGCACGAACTCGCGAAAGTAGGGGGCTTGCCCCTCGTTTCGCACGATGGGGTTGTAGTTCAGTTGCAGGGGCTGCTGCTGTAGTACTCCCATTTTGGCAGCATCCAGGTACCCGTGCTTTTCCATTTGTTGCAGTACGACATTGCGGCGCTGCCGGGCCCTTTCCGGGTGCCGTGCAGGGTTGTAGAACGTCGTGGCGCGCAGGCAACCGATGAGGGTCGCCCCTTCTGAAACCGTCAGCTCGAGGGGTGTTTTGTTGAAAAAACGGCGGGCGGCGACGTCTATGCCGAAGACGTTTTCCGGAAAAGGTACCGTGTTCAGGTAAGAAGTGAGAATTTCCTGTTTGCTGTATGCCCGTTCTAGGCGACCTGCGATAATGATTTCCCTCATTTTGTTGATCACGAGGGAGAACACCGGGAAATCCCTGCGCGGCAATAGGTTTTTGGCCAATTGCTGACTAATGGTGCTGCCCCCGCCGCCCGAGCGGTCCCTGAGCAGGATACTGCGGAACAACACCCGCCCCCAGGCCCGGTAGTCAATCCCGCGGTGTTGGTAGAAACGGGCATCCTCTGTGGCGACCAGGGCATCGAACACATGGGGCGCGATGTCGTCGTAGTGTACGACGGTGCGGTATTCGTTAAAAAAACGGCCGATCAATATCGAATCGGCAGAATATACCTCCGAGGCAACCTGCGTCTGCATGCGTTTGAGTTGCCGCACAGAAGGCACCGTGATCGCTACTGCCGTCCGGAATAAAAAAAGTGCCGCCAAGCCGGCAAAAAAAGCCGTTCCTATCCATCTGATCCAGCGTGCGAGCCGGGGCTTGCGCAGGCTGAACGCTTCCCAGCGCGCCAGCGCGGGGCCTAGCTTTGCCCTTGCTTTCTGAATCAGTTGTTCTATCTTTTCCTTCATGTATGCACAATGCTTAAAACGGCTTTAAGGTAAGCCATTTTTCTATGGAAAAACGGACTTTGTTAAAAAAAGAAAAGGTCGCGCTTGTTTAATGCGCGCTTACTCTTTCTGCATAGATAAATACGCTGCCTCGTGTACCCGGCGCCGTATGGAAAGGTCTCCCAGCTTTGAGTTGTTGCGCGTAGGATATACGCGGTTGGTACAAACGATGACGAGCAAGCGCGTCTCGGGGTCCATCCAGGTGTACGTGCCCGTATAGCCCGTATGCCCAAAACTGGAAACAGAGGCCTGGGGTGCATACGTAGCTATATTGGGGTCAAACGAAAGCCGCGGCTTGTCAAAGCCCAGCCCCCTGTGTATGCCTTCCGAATCGCAATACTGGCAACGGATGAACTCTCTGACAGCCGCTTCTTCTATGAAGCGCCGGCCGCCATAGGTACCGAAATTCAGGTACATCTGCATCAACTTAGCCAAGTCGTTGACCGAGGCAAACAAGCCCGCATGACCGGAGACTCCTCCCAACATAGATGCACCCTCGTCGTGTACCGTCCCGTGCAGTTGCTTCATGCGGAAAAACGTATCCCGCTCCGTGGGAATAATCCGTTCAGAAGGATAGAAGCGCAGCGGGTTGAAGGTTATCGTCGTAGCCCCTAACGGCCGATAGAAGTGATCTTTGACGTAGGTTTCGAAATCCAGGCCCGTCTGGGCGCGCACTACCCGGGGCATCATGATGAAAAAGAAATCGGAATAAACGAAACCCGGCTTGGCGTTCAGGGGGGAGCGGTACATAGAGCGGTACATGACATCGTCATACTTGCGGTGCATCCACAAGTCGTCGGTCACATATACCGGATAGGCTTTAGACGAATCCGCCCGGAAGGTGCGGGGCTTGAAGCGGAAGTCGTTGTCTTTGGTCCCATTCCAGTTTTTCTGCCAGGGGTTCCGGCTTTGGCCTTTGAGGGTACCCCGCCAGAAAGGGATCCAAGCCATGAGCCGCCCGGTATGGGTGAGGATGCGCCGCATGGGTATATCGGCCTTGTTGCTGCCTTTTACTTCCGGCAGGTAGCGCACCAGGGGAGCGTCTAAATCGAGCTTGCCCTGGCCGTACCATTCCATCAGTACCGGCAGCCCGGAGCTGATTTTGGTCACAGAAGCCAGATCGTACAAGTCTTCCCTTTTCACCGGGGACTCCGAGTCGTATGCCTGCGTGCCGAAACAATTGTGATAGACCACCTTGCCGTCGCGGGCCACCAGCACCTGGGCACCCGGATAGGCCCCCACGTCCAGCCCCTGCCCGATAATGGCGGAGATACTGTCGTGCAGCAGCTGGGCATCCATTCCGACCAGTTC
>JBEGMH010000212.1:0-12984 GCA_041183125.1 Bacteroidota bacterium
GTCGGTGGGGTGGGCGGGGTCGGCGGCAATTTTTCCAGGAGTTCGTGTACTTGTCCTTCGTAGCGCTTGAACTCCTCTTTGGGGACATCCTGGCCGTCCACCTTGAGGGACAGGATGCGGCCGTCTTGCAGTTCGGCGGAGATGGACTTGCCGTCTTTTTTCTGCTGGATGCGGATGCGCCCTTTCGGGAGGGTATCGAGGGCGACGAGCCGTTCTTTTTCCGACTGTGCGGTGCTTTCTGTCGGTTGGGCCTGCAGGGAGAAAAAGAACACGGAGCCTGCGATGAGCAGGGTGGCGATGGTTTTTTCCATAGTGTCGGATTGGTATGAGGGTTGTTGTAATAAAATGCGTCGGATGCGGTGCAGCAATTCTTTTGGGTTGCCGTTGGCGGCCATAGCGAGCAACTGTATGCCGGACTGCTGTTTGGGAAGCGCGCTGAGGGCTTTGGCATAGGCCAGGGAGTTGCCGGAGCAGGCGACGACGGCTTCATCGCAGCAGTATTCCCGTTCGCGGCGGATGGTGGCACCTATCCACCAAATGGCGGGGTGGAAGAAGAAGAGGGTTTCCAGCAGGGAGAGGAGGAGGTTGACTAGGTAGTCGCGGCGGCGGATATGGGCGAGTTCGTGGGCGAGGAGGGCTTCGACCTGTTCGGGGGGAAGGCCGCTGAGCAGCCCCAGGGGCAGGAGTACGACGGGTTTGAGGTGCCCGATGACGAGGGGGGCGTGTACCAGGGCGGATTCCAGGAGCGCCGCCGTTTCGGTCGCATGGAGTGCTTGTGCGAGTACTTGAAAACGCTGTTGCCAATAGAGCGGTACGGGCTGGACCGATACTTTGGCCAGTCGCCGGGTATAGGTCCAGGCGCCGAGCAAGCGGAGGGTAAAAAGTCCTACGCCCAAGAGCCATACCGCCGTGATGAAGGCGATATTCCGGTCGAAAAAGACCGTGAGGAGGTACAAGTTGTGCTTCCAGGAGGCACTTTCGCCAGTGGGTGTAGCATAGGCTGGGGCAGAAAAAGTGTACAGCAGCGTTTCCGGGCTGTTGTACATCGGTTTGTCTGTTTGATAGAGGATGGCAAACGTACCTATTGCGGCGATCAGGGCGAGGAGTTGTGCGCCTACGGCTAAGCGGTAGCGCACATAGGCTGGTTTTCGGCGCAGGGCAGCCAGGCCCAGGGCGAGGAGCAGGGCGATGAGCGCACCCTGCCACAAGGCGTGTACGATGGTCCAGCCGAGGGCCTGTACCAAGGGGGGCGGCAGCTCGCGGACCGATGCGCCGAGCATGCAAAACCAGGAGAGGGACAATACATCCATACCGGATTTATTTTGGTGTTTGTTTTTCAATTTTTTCAATCAGCGACTTGATCTCGTCGAGCTCTTCGGAGGAAGCCTCGTGGTTGCCGAGGGCCTGCATCACCAACTGGGAAGCAGAGCCGCGGAAGAGCGTGTCCACGAAATGCTTGAGCAGGCGCTGCTGCGTGGAGGATTCCCCTACGGCGGCGTGGTAGATGTGGACCCGGTCGGAAGTATCGCGGGATACCAACTGCTTTTCCGCCATGATTTGGAGTAGTTTCAGGGTGGTCGTGTAGCCGATCTCGCGGCGTTCGTTCAGGATGTCGTTCACCTGTCGTACGGTGCAGGGGCCCATTTGCCAGAGCACCTGGAGGATTTCTAATTCCGACTCGGTCGGTGCGGGCTGCTTGGGTGTGGTCATAGATGGGTATAAAATGATTACGAAAAATTTCGTAACAAATTTATACGAAATTTTTCGTAGTACAAATTTTTTATACGAAATTTTTCGTAAAAAAAACGGGCTGGTTGCGAGAAGGAGTAGGGAGATGGCGGCCTTTGGCTTCGTCTAGTACGCCGGTAGGGAGATTTCCACGACGGAACCGCCTTCGGGGTGGTTGGAGGCGCGGATAGAGCCGCCCATGAGTTGCACGTAGCGCTGGGTTAGGTAGAGGCCATAGCCAATTCCTGTGGACGACTGGACGGGTTTGCCGAACGGATTGGGTTCGCCGGTGAAATGGGGGTTGCCGATGCCCGAATCGCGTACGGAGAGCAGCACTTGTTGCGCGTGCATTTGGGCAGCGATAACGACGGTTCCCTGGGGAGGAGAAAACTTCAGGGCATTGGAGAGGAGGTTCGCGAGGCACTCCTTGAGGAAGAACTGGTCGGCGCGGGCAGTAGGGGCGTCGGGTGCGGGTTTCCAGAGGATGCGGACAGACTTCTGGGCGGCGATGGTCTTGAACCGTTTTATGGCGTATCGGGCGATATCATCTAGTTGGACGGGTTGGAGATAGAGCGGGATATCAACCGTTTCGATATTTTGGGCGGCCATGATCCGGAGGCTGAACTCGTGGATAAGGCGGGCATTTTCACGGATTTCCTGGAGTTCCGGGTTTGGCTGTGGGATTTTGTCTTCCAGCAGGGCTACGTTGATTTGTATGATTTCGAGGGGTGCGCGCAGGTCGTGGCTGAGCAGGCTGATGAGCTGTTGTTTTTCGCGACTGAGGCGCACGGACTGTTCCAGGGCCTGTTCTGCTTTTTTATGTAGTTTCCCGATCTCCTGGTTTTGGCTTTCCACAAACGCCTTTCTTTTTTGGAGGGCGGCCATAGAAAGGGAGACGACGATGAGGACGGCGCAGAGGCTGAAAAAGAGGATGAGGTAAACGAAATTCTGGAGTTGGATATCGCGGTTTTCCTGTTTGAGGAGGGCGTATTCCTGTTCTTTGAGCCTGGACAGGAACTCCGCCTCGGTTTGTTTGATTTCCCGATTTTTTTGTTGGTTGAGTAGGATGCTGTCCTGGATTTTATACTGTTTATAGTGGAAGTAGGCGCTGTCTACGGGGCCTTTTTGTTCGAAATAGCGGTTCAAATAGAAGTGGACATCCCTTAACAAAAGGATGCTTTGGGTTGTCTGGAATTTATCGCGGGCAGCATGGAGGTTCTGATAGGCTTCCGGGTACCTTTTAGTTTCGAGTGCTGCTCTGCCGAGCATGGCCTGGAGTTCGCCGAGGTGCAGAGGGACGTTTGCTTGTTTGAAAAAAGGGAGCAGGTTGTGGAGCTGGCGGTAGGCGTCCTGGAATTTTCCATCCGTTAAATCGATATTTACCAGGAACAGACGGACGAGCTTGCCCTCTAGTTCGCGGCCGAGGGCGGTATATACGGCGTATGCTTTTTCGGCGTAGTACTGAGCGGCTTTGGAGTCTTTCTTGGCGATATATAAGAGGAGTGTCCCCCTGTAGGTATCGCCTAACATCATAGAATTCCCTGTTTTTTCCAGTATGGTGATGGCCCTTTTGAGGTAAGAAGCGGCTTTATCGAATTCGCCAAGGGAATAGTAAATCCCTCCAATATTGGTCAAGGTCGCGGTTTTCCGGTCTTCGGGGATGGCTTCGGGGAATTTTTCCGCTAAGTCCAGTGCTTTTAGGAAGAGCGGAAGCCCTTCGCTTTCCCGACCTTGTATGGCTTTCTGGGAGCCTTGCAGGAGCAGGAGGGTAAAATCCTGCTGCGGGTTTTTGAGTCGGGAGATAATTTTCTGGCTTTCCTGGGCGTAGAACATCGAGGAGTCCATGGAGACCCGCATCATGAGGGAGCCGATTTGCAGGAGGGTATTGGCCCGCAGCGAATCGCTCAGGGAGGGGTTTGTCAGCACCTGTTGCAAACTATCTAGTTGCAGGGGCCTGTCCTGGGCACCTAATACCCCTTGCCTGCTGGTGATCAGGGTGGAGAGGAGGGTAAGGGAAATCCAAATATGAGCTTTTTTCATGATTGCCTTAGTTTGGCATACTGCAAAAAAAAGCATTTTGTATGAAAAAACCTAAAGCGGCAGCGGAGGGGCCTTATGCGTTGAGGATTTTGCGGAGTTCGGCACGGCGGTTGATGTGCAGCTTTTTATAGACGGATTTCACATAATGCCGGACGGTGTTCAGCCCTATATTGTTCCGGGCGGCGATGTCTTTATAGGGCATATCTTCGAGGAGGCCTTCGATAACCTGGATTTCCCGGGGCACGAACATGCTGGTAGAGCGCCAGTCGGGCGTGCTGCTCTGTACGTGAGCGGCCTGTGTATTTCGGGTGTTCCGCACGAAGTCTATGAGTACAGGGGCTGCATTGGGGTCGAGGTACGTGCCTCCGTTTATGGCGATTTCCACGACCTGTACCAGTTGGGAAAGATCGGAGCCTTTGATATAATAAGAGTCGGCGCCCCGGGTCAGTGCTTCCATCAAAAACTCTGGGTTGGTGTGCGACGTCATGATGATGACCCGGGTGCTGGGAAAAGTCGCTTTGATACGGGGCAGCTCGGGGAGGCTGCTCCGCCCTTCCAAATTGATGTCCAACAGAATGATATCGGGGGGCAGGAGGGAGAGGCTTTCGTGGAACAGGTCGTCTATCTCGGCACTGGAAAGGCATACCTCCAGGCTGAGCCTGGCGCTCAGCAGTTCGGCAAGTTTATTTGCCAAAACGCGGTTGTCTTCTATGATTGCAATCTTAGCCATGGACAGTAGGTTATGAATTCCTGGAAAACACAGGTAGCTCATACAAAGTACACGTTTATATTAGGATTGGAAAAAAAAATTTGACTTCGGTGCATTCTTTTTACATTCACAGCAGGCAATAACAAAATACTGCCACAGAAAAAAGGCCATTTTTCAACATTCATGTAAAAAAAATTACATGAGCGGCTATTTTGAAAAAAGAGGCGGTATAAAATTTAACAGGACTGGCACGCAAACGCGCGAATATTCCGTTATCTTTGTTGGGTTTATAAGCATCTAAACTATCCCCCCAGGCAATGCGGCCGCGGTGTCGTTTGCCCGTCCATACAAGTCGTGCTCAAGCAGTAATAAGCCCGGATAACATCCCAAATACTAGTACCGATTTATGAACAAACTTACTGCTTTGCTCTCCCTGGCGTTGGCCTTAGGGCTGTGTACGCTGCTTCTGGGTATCCACGTGGGAAAATTGCCCCGTACCACTGCGCCCGAAGCTGCTGCGGTATTCCGCTGCCCGGCATCGCTCAACGTCAGCCTGGATGAAAATTGCCGTTTCATCCTCAGTCCCGGTATCGTGTTGGGGGGCAACTACTCCCCCTGTGGCAGTGCAGCGGATTTCAGAGTAGCCGTGTTCGATTCCAACCCTTCGAATGGGGAGATTATTGATGGCCCCGGGGTATTTCGTTTTGTCGTGTACGCCTGGGATTCGTCTGCTTGTCCGGCCTTCTCCCCTTGCGCCGGCGAAGTGCGGGCTGAAGATAAGACCCCGCCCCAGGTCCTGGCCCCGGCAGATATTGCCCTGGACAGCTTTTGCGGAGGGGTATCGGGCATCCTGAACGCCCCAGAGAGCCTCCGGTACACCGGAAAAGCGGTTGCCAGGGACGGCTGTGGCCCTTTGTCGGACACGCTGGTCAATTTTCGGGACCATATCGCGTACGATAACCGGCGCGATACCCTGATCATACAACGCACCTTTTTAGGAAAAGACCGGGCAGGCAACACCCGGGAGGCAACCCAGCGCATCCTGGTGGTGCGGCCGGGGCTGGGAGCGGTGCGCGTGCGGGCCGAGGTACACCTGGACCCCGGCTGTAAACAGGAGCGCACGTTCCGGACGGACTCCGCCGGCAATATCTCGCCGATAGAATCCGGGTATCCGTTTTTACAAAATGATTTCGGGGACACTACCTTCCTCAGCCCGGGAGGGGCGTGTGGTTTTTCCGCAGCGTACAGCGACCATCGCTACGCCCTCTGCACGCAAGGCTACCAAATCCAGCGCCGATGGACCATCATAGACTGGGTCAGCGGAAAAACAGATACCGTAAACCAGGTCATCACGGTAGGCGACCTCAGTGCCCCGCTGGTGTCTTGTCCGCCTGCCAAAGAGCGGCTCCGGGTATCCGTCGCCCCCTTCAACTGCCTGGCAGTGTTGGACATCCCTGCCCCGCAGGTCGTCGCACGTTGCTCGGAGTACGACTGGTCGGCCGAGATATGGCGCGACAGCGTCCCCTGGTCCCTGTCACTGGGCGGCGAACCGGGTGCTGTGCCCACCGTGCTGCTCGCCACTTCCCCGTACCGCGCAGCTTCCCGCATCGTGTCGGGCCTCCCTCCGGGCCGGCACCGGATCGTGTACAAGATCCGGGATGCTTGCCAAAACGAATCCAGCGCTACCTGCACCGTGTGGGTAGAAGACCAGATCAGCCCCATTGCCATTGCCAAAGACCGGATCCATGTTTCGTTGAACTCCCTGGGCAAGGCCGTCGTACGGGCAGAGGAAATAGACGGGGGCAGCCGCGACAACTGCCGCATGGCCGCACTCGAGCTGCGCCGTAAGCCGGAAGCGTGGGCGTCGACGTGCTCCCCCGACACTTCCTGGGGACGGGAGGCCGCTTTCTATTGTTGCGATATCGGGAAAAACATCGAGGTGGAGCTGCGTGCAACGGATGCAGCGGGCAATACCAACTTTTCCCGCAGTTGGGTATTTATCACGGACAAACTCCCGCCGACCTGCGTACCGCCCCCTGACACCCTGGTGGATTGCTTTGATTCCCCTACCGCGTTTGGCGAGGGCGACAGTGCCGCATTGGCCCGCCTCTTCGGAGTGCCGAAGGTAAGCGATAACTGCAGCGCTTCCTTTGTGGAACTACCCTCCGAGCGCGATAGTTCGGATTGCCGGAACCGGCGCATCGTGCGGCGCTTTCAGGCCATAGACCAGAGCGGCAACCGTTCCGCCACGGTCTGTACCCAGACCATTACCATTCGCAAAAAGCACTCCTACAACCTGCGCTTCCCCAGGGATTTCGAAGGGCAATGTGTAGAGGCAAAGCCCGATTCTATTTTTTTCCAATCCTTTGGCTGCGACCTCATCGGTGTCTCCGTCCGGGAAAAGCGCTATGGCGACGATGCGGGGGCTTGCTACAAGATTTTCAAGACCTACGAGGTCATCAACTGGTGCGAATACGACGGCAGCAGCGCCCCGGTCATCGTACCGCGGGACGCGGATTGCAACGGTGTGGCCGGCGACCAGGAAACCTGGGTGCTGGTCCGCCCCGACGCCCGCGTGTTTTACGACCAGAATGCCGATGAAACCGACCAGCAGCCAGCGGCTGGCAGCAAGCCCACTTCCTGCGATGGGCGCAGCAACCCGAAAGGGCACTGGACCAACAGCGATATCAATCCGGGTATCCGGTCGAACGGCTACTGGCAATATACCCAGGTGATCCGGGTCTTTGACCGCATCGCCCCCGTCATCTATACCGACAAAGAAGTGACGGTCTGCTCGGACCAGCCGGATTGCAGCGTGGAAATATTTATCCCGGTGGGTATCTACGAGGTATGTAGCCCGGAAGTGGATATCCGCATACGGGTCACCGAACTGGTGTCAGAATACTATACCAGCAGCGAAATCACCTGGGAACGATACGGTCGTTTCCCGAAATACCTCGTAGCAGGGGTCGTACCGGTCGGGGAGTACACCATCGAAATCCGCGTCACAGACGCTTGCCAGAATACCGCACAGGCCAGCGTACGGCTCCATGTAGAGGACTGTACCGCCCCCGTACCGCTCTGTTACAATGGCTTGTCGGCAACCCTGGAGGCTACGCCCTCTCCGGTAGATGTGGACGGGGACGGCTTTTCAGATCCTGCCATCGCCACGTTGTATGCGCGCGATTTCATAGACACAGCCCTCGAAGCGTGCTCCTTGCCGCTGCGCTACTCCATCAACCGCCTTGGGGAAAAGGCCGATATCAACCGGACAGCGCTGGAACTGACTTGTAAAGACGTAGGGGCTACGCCCATAGAAGTCCATGCCTGGGACCGCGCTAAAAACCCTACTGCCATACAGCCAGACGGCAAATTGGGAGGCCCTAACCACGGCTATTGTACGACGTACGTCCGCATCAGCGACTCAGAGCTCAAAGCTTGTGATACCTTCCCCCGGGTGATGCCCCTGCACGGCATGGTGGCCAGCGACCGGGGTGCCCCGGTCGGAGGGGTGGTCCTGCAGGTGGAGGGGGTACAGAAATCCAGGGCCGTCAGTGAGGAAGACGGAAGCTTTGTCTTCCCCGCGCTGCAAGAGGGCAAGACGTACACGCTGGTGCCTGACAAAACCGACGACACGCGGAGCGGGCTGACCACCCTGGATTTGACGATGCTGTCCCAGCACATCCTGGGACAGCGCAAGCTCAGCAATCCCTACCAACTACTTGCAGCAGACGTCAACTTGTCCAATTCCCTTACGACACAGGACATGATCCTTTTGCGCCGGGTCATCCTGGGGCTGGACCAACAATTTCCACATGGCAAAACCTGGCGTTTTTTGCCGAGAGGATTCCCCTTCCGGGACCCGGAGAATCCCTGGAAAGAGGCGATACCGGCAACCCGTATCGTACAGATGGACTCCGTGATGGGAGCCGCGGATTTCACCGCGTTGAAATTAGGGGATCTGAACGGTTCTTCGCCGGCGTTTGGTCAGCGTAGCCTCGTTCAGGGGCGTTCGGCAGGTGGGATGGCTACGCTGAGCGTGCCCGACCGCAACCTCGAGCCCGGGGAGATCTTCCGGATACCCGTTGTGTTGGAGGCCAGGGCTGGGTATGCCGCCTGCCAGTTTGCCTTGTGGGCGGATCCAAAGGCAGTGCAGTGGTTGGGGGCAGAAGAAGGAGCAGCGGGGCAGGAGCAGTTTTCCCTTTCCGGGGAGCGTCTGGTGCTGAGTTGGGATGGGACTGTTTCGCAAAACCAGGGAAGCGAGGGGCCGCTGTGTTGGCTGGAAGGCCGCGCCCTTCAGCGGGGCCCGCTGGCGCAATGGTTGCGGCTTGAGCCCCGCTGGTTGCAGCCGGAAGCCTATCCGGTGGGAGAAGGGGAGGAAGCCCCGCATCCTCTCCAATTGGTTTTCCCGTACGAAAGCCCCACCAGCGGGGAGGGTATTTCCCTGGAAGTGTCCCCCAATCCTACGCATGGGGATATCCTGGTGAACTGGTACCTGCCGGAAGCAGCGGAGGTACACTTGAGCTTGCGCGATACCTGGGGGCGTGTGGTGCGGGAATTCCGGCAAGCCTGTCGGGAGGGAGGGCATACCTGGCATATCGTGGACTTACAGTTGCCCGAATCAGGGGTGTATATCTTGTCCCTCAACGCCGGAGGGGTGTTGTGTTCCAAGAAGGTTTTATACCTCCGGTAATGGGGTTCTTAAGACGTATTGCGAGGGGTCAGCAGAAAAAAGGCACCGTGTGGGCGAAAAATACCCTTTTTGACCGCTCGATGATTCCCCCCGCAACAAGTCTTTTGTATCTTTGAATGCGCAACCCAACGCCAGATAGACCATGGAGCAACAAGTCACGAGCCTCGCGGCGCGGGCAGAGCAGCACGTATGCGCTTTTTACCGCGAATTTATTGACGAAAAGTACCTATACCACAACTACCAGCACGTGCGGGACGTAGTGGAGGCGGCCCGCCGTTTGGGGCAGTTGCACCAGCTCCCTTACGAAGAAATGGAGCTTCTGGAGTTGGCAGCCTGGTTCCACGATACGGGTTTCAGCGAAGGGGCTGAAGGGCACGAGGCCCGCAGTGCCCGCAACGCAGCCCGCTTTTTGGAAAAGCAGATGGTTTCCCCTGAGCGGATCCGAAAAATTGAGGCCCTCATCCTGGCCACCCAGCCGGCCAGCGTACCCTCGGATTTGCTCGAGGAGCTGATCCGCGATGCAGACCTGAGCCACCTGGGCAGTGAACTGTACTGGGACCGCTCCAGCCGGGTTCGGCAAGAACTGCTCATGACGCGGCAAAACTTCATGCCCGAGGAAGAGTGGGTGCAATTTGAACTGGACTTTATGCTGCGCCACTACTACCACACCGAGGTAGCCCGCCAGTTGTACGACGCGACGAAGCAGAAGAACATCAAACAACTCCGGAAATACCAACTATCTATCCAGCCGCCGGAACTCTGGTCAGAGGAGGACCGGGAAAAGAAGAAAAAGAAAAAAAACAAGGACTTTAAAGACCTCAACCTGGGGCGCGGGGTGGAGACCATGTTCCGCACGTCCTACCGTATGCACAGCAACCTGAGTGCTATTGCCGACAACAAGGCCAACATCATGCTCAGCGTCAACGGGATTATCATTTCCATCGTCATTTCCAGTCTGGTGCCCAAGCTCGGGGCAGAGTCCCGCCTGGTCATCCCTACGTTTATCCTGTTGGCGTTCTGCCTCAGCAGCCTGGTATTTGCTATCCTGGCCTCCAGCCCCAAGGTCACCAAAGGGGTCTATACGCGGGAAGACATCTTGAACCGCAGTTCCAACCTGCTTTTTTTTGGCAATTTTTACAAAATGCCCATTGAAGATTTCGAGTGGGGGGTGATGGAAATGATCAAAGACAGCGACTTCCTGTACAGCTCCATGACGCGGGATTTGTATTATCTGGGCATTGTCTTGGCCCATAAGTACCGCTTGATCCGCATTTGTTATTTGGTGTTCATGGTGGGGTTGATTGCTTCCGTACTGGCTTTTGGGTTGGCCTATCTGTTGTGAGCGGAGGGGTGGCGACTACTAGACTTGTTGCGAGGGGAAACAACAAGGGGTCAAAAATGCCCATTTTTTACCAAACAGTGCCTTTTTTAGGTCATCTAAGGCGCTTAGACTCCCTCAAAAAGTCTTCGTATGGACAAAAAATGGCTCTTTTTTCCCACCTCGCTGACCCCTCGCAACAAGTCTGCTCTTTTTTCCTCTCTTATTCAATTTTCACTTCGGCTTCCAGGTCCCAGTTGGGGCGCAGGGATTCCAGTTTGCGGAGGATGACCCGTTCCGGCTGGCGCAGGGTATTGTAGTCGCCGGAATCCAGGACGCCATTCCCGTTGCGGTCTTCGACGAGGCGCAGGGTAAAGGTCTCCGGTTTGAGGTGGGGGAAAGCCAGTTTGGCTTCGGCTAAGCCTGCGGGCAGGGTGCGGGCCAAGGCCGGGCTGCCGTCGGCCAGGAGGAGCTCGAGCAGGTAGGGGTATTGCGGGTCCAGTCCGGTGATTTGCAGCGATAGGTTGCCGTAATTTTTCAACAAATCGGTGCGTACGGAAAAGACCAGTGCGGAGTCGAGCGGCCGCCCAAACAGGTCGGTCAGCGCGTCGGGGGCGATGCGCAGGGTGTAGCGTTTGTCTTCCGCCCAGGTATGCCGGACGTACAAGCGGCGTGCATCGCTGCTGTCGAGGAATACCTGCGGGGCCAACGCGGTTTCTACGGAATCTTGGGACAAAACGATCTGTTCCGGGCGCAGGCTTGCGATAGGTGCCCGGAAGAGCAGGCTCAGGTCCTGTACGGGGGATTGCCGCAGGGTGCCGAACTCGGGGCGGGGCAAGTAGAGTCCGCCCGGTGGCAGAGCGGCGTTCTGGGCGGGCCCGCCGGGGGGTCGGAGGGTGTCAAAATCGAGGGAGTCCAATTGCAGCACCAGTTCGGAGGGGATGGACGGAGTGCCGTACCATATAAAGAGCGTGTCTTTCTCGGGGGCGGTGTAGATGCGGGACAGGGTATCCAGGCTGCGGACGGAGACGCGGGCGGGCGGCTGGTTCAAGCTGACCTTGAGCAGCCCCCGGTAGGTGGAATCGAGCCCGGTGGTGCGGATGCCCGGGGTTTCGGTAAAAAGAGGGATATCGAGTTCTTGCGGGTCTCCGGCGCGCAGGGCGACAAGGGAGTCCGGGAAGCCTATTTTCTCGTTGGGCAGGTCGTAGCGGTAATTGGCATTGACATCCATCAGGGCGAATGCTTTGAACGCCCCTTCGCGGATATTTTTGATAGTGAACTTGCCCTCTTTATCCGTTTTTCCAAAATACAGGGGGCGTTCCTTGCGCACCACGCTGTCGGCGAGCTTGTCGTACAGCATGAAAAGGGCTTTTTCGATAGGTTCCCCGCTCAGGGCGTCGCGGAGGGTACCGCGCAGGGTGAGGGAGTCCAATTGTGGGCCGGTGGCGAATACGAAGCGCAGGTTTTCTGCCGGGTTTTTTTCGGTGAGGTCTTTGACCGCGTTGCCAAAGTTGAGGGTATAGGTCACGTTGGGGCGCAGTTGCTCGCGTTCGTCGAAGGAGAACAAGACACTCCGGCGCTTCAGGCGCACGTCGGGACGGAACTCCAGGGGAGGGGACACGAGCAATTGATTGGCTGCGTCTTCCAGGACAATCCACTCCTGGAACGCGATTTCGATGGGTTGTTTGACGAAATTCACCTGTTCGTTGGGCGTGGACTGTGCGGTGTCTATCCGCGGAGGCGTGGTATCCTTAGGGCCACCCTCCGGCGAGGCGATGGTCGCACAGGAGGCTAAGGCCAGAAAAAGTCCGAACAACAGGCAGGAGCGATAGATCAAGAACATGGAACCGTGGCGTATTTCAGTGCAAAGATGAACAGATTTCCAGATTTTCAGAGGGTATCCAGATTTTTGCGGTTGCGGGGGTGGAAGCGCAGGATGGTATCGCGCAGGTAATCGGCGTCGAGGTGGGTGTATATTTCCGTGGTGAGGATGGATTCGTGGCCCAGCAACTCCTGTATGGCTTTGAGGTCGGCCCCTCCTTCGATGAGGTGGGTGGCAAAAGAATGCCGCAGCGTATGGGGGCTGACGTTCTTTTCTATCCCCGCCAGGGCTGCGCTTTCCTTGACGATTTCGAAGACCATGACCCGGCTCAGGCGCTTCCCGCGGCGGTTGAGGAAGAGAAAGGGTGCGTGCGCCTCGTGTATGAGGGGCATCCGGTTGCGCACGTAGCGCACATAGTGGTCAATGCGGAGCAGCGCATCCTCCCCGATGGGCACGATGCGCTCTTTGTCGCCCTTTCCCATGACCCGTACAAAACCCGCTTCCGGAAAGAGGTGGTGGAGGCGCAGTCCGCACAATTCGCTGACCCGCAGCCCGCAGGCATATAGGGTTTCCAGCATGGCGCGGTTGCGCAGCCCGTGCGGGGTGCTGAGGTCCACCGCCGCCAGCAGGCGGTCCACTTCCGAAACGCTCAGCACTTCGGGTAGGGTAAGGGG
>JBEGMH010000213.1:0-9098 GCA_041183125.1 Bacteroidota bacterium
GACTAGGGCTAATGTGGCTAGTTCTAATCTGAGCAAAGCTAATCTAAGGGGAGCTAACCTGACCGACGCCATCCTACGTGAGGCCTGGCTGAAGAAAGCCGACCTACAAGAGGCTAACCTACAAGGGGCTAACCTGGATATAGCTATTCTAGAAGAGGCCAACCTAACCAACGTCGACCTGAGTGGGGCTAACCTACAAGGGGCTAACCTGACCTTCGCCATCCTAAATGGGGCAAATCTAACCGACGCCGACCTAACCGACGCCATCGGCCTTTAAGCAGGCAAAGCACACCGACCAGAGCGAGTCTTTGCCCGCCCATACCCCAATCGCGATAAAAGCATCCTTACCAGCCGATGCCGTAGTCTTCCCCGTGGTTGCTGGAGCCGCCCCAGAAGCTGCGGTGCTTCCAGTCGAAGAAGATGGCATTGATGGGCCCGGAGGTACGGCGTTCATAGCTGGGTTTATAGCCCATTTCCTGGAGGGCCTTGCGCGTCCAGTCGGGCGTCTGTTCGTTGAGGAGGATGGCGCCCGGCTTGCTGGCGTGGTCGTCAAAAGAGCTGCGCATCTGGAAGCTGTTGATATTCGGTGCTTCGCAGGCCTCCTGCACGTTCATGCCGAATTCGACTAGGTTCAGAAAGAACTGGAGCAGGTTCTGGTCTTGGGAGTCCCCGCCCTGGACGGCGAAGGATACGAAGGGCCGGCCCTCTTTCAGGGCCATGCTGGGGGTGAGGGTGACGCGGGGCCGTTTGCCCGGTTCGATGACGTTGAAGGGGTTGCGCGAGCGGTCCAGTTCAAAGCTCTGGGCGCGCTGGCTCAGCCCTACGCCTGTGCGCCCGGCAATCGTCGCCGGCACCCAGCCTCCGCTGGGGGTCACCGACACTACCCAGCCCGCCGAGTCGGCTGCCTGGATGGAAGTCGTGCCCGCGTAAAAGCTTTCTAGGAAATCGGCCGACACAAAGGCATCGCTCTCCGCCGGGGCCAGCGCAGAGCTGCTCTTGCCCCATTGGTCCAGCAACTCGGTGTAGGGGTTGGCCTTGCCTTCAAACGGGTAGGGGTCGCCCGGTTTGATCTGGGGGTCGTTCTTTTGGAGGTTGAGCCCCGCTGCCCTTTTTTTGGCATATTCTTTTGACAAAAGGCCTTTTATAGGCTCTTCCGGCGCGAAGTAGGGGTCGCCGTAGTAGAAATCGCGGTCGGCAAAGGCCATGCTCATCGCCTGGTAGACCGTGTGGATGTAGCGCACCGAGTTATAGCCCATGGCCTGCAGGTCGAAGTTTTCGAGGATATTCAGTGCTTGCAGCAAAGCAGGGCCCTGGGTCCACTGCGACAACTTATACACCTCGATGCCTTTGTAGGTCGTTTTTACCGGTTCTTCGATGCGCACTTTCCAGTTGGCCAAATCTTCTTTGGTGATCAAGCCGCCCTGTTCCTGGGTGCCGCGCGCGATTTCTGCGGCGATATCGCCTTTGTAGAAGCGGTCGTAGGCGGCGTAGATCGCTTCCTTGCGCGATTTGCCCGCTTTCAGGGCCTGGGCTTCGGCGTCCACCATTTTTTGCAGGGTCTGGAGCAGGTCTTTCTGGCGAAAAATCTCGCCCGCCTCGGGGGCTTCGCGCGCTTCCCCGGGATGGGTGAGGTACACGGCTTTTGAGTAGGGCCACTCCTTGATGCGCGCTTTATGGCGCTCGATGAGGTCGGCGGTTTGTTTTTCGATGGGGTAGCCATCGGCCATCTGCATGGCCGGGGCCAGCACCTCTTTCAGGCTCAGCGTGCCGTATTCCGCCAACATGGTGAGCAGGCCGCCCGGCGTACCCGGCGTGACCGCTGCCAAGGGGCCGTATTCCGGCGGATAGGGCATGTTTTTGGACTTGTAAAAATCCGGGGTGGCACCCGAGGGGGCTACGCCCAGGGCGTTGATGGCGATGACTTTTTTCAGGCCGGGATGGTAGAGCAGCGCCTGCGTCTCGCCGCCCCAGCTCAGCACATCCCACATGGTGCAGGTCGCGGCCAGCATCGAACAGGCTGCATCTACCGCGTTGCCGCCCTTTTGGAACGCCATCGCCCCGGCGGTAGCGGCCAATGGTTTGCCCGTGATTGCCATCCAGTGGCGGCCATGCAAGACTGGTTTTTGCGTAGTTTGGCCGTATGCCAAAACGGGGAGGAGGGAGAAGCCCAACAAGAGGAAGCGCAGCAGGTACATGAGATGCGTTTTTGGTGAAAAAAGGTTTCCAATCCCCCCAAAAATAGCATTTTCAATAAGAAAAAGAGACATCTCCCGCAAAACTCCCCAGCCAGCCAAAATGCGTTGCGATGATGCGCTCTTTTTCTTGTTTTACAAAGTCTATGTACGCCGAGGCGACCGGCGAGTTCTTCTTGTCGGAGAGCCAGACCAGGTTCCAGTGCGACACGACCGGGAGGCCTGGTAAGGGGATAATCCGCAGTTGCCCGTTCAACAGCTCGTTTTTGATGCCGATCAGCGGCATGATGGAGTAGCCCAGCCCGGCGATGACCGCCTGCTTGACGGCTTCATTGGAGGTGAGGACGATTTTCTTGTGTACCTCTACCGCACGCGCTGCGATGAAGGCTTCCATGGCTACGCGGGTAGCAGAGCCAGGCTCTCTGTAAATCAAAGGAATAGAACTAAGTATATGCTTGGGGGGATCCGACTTGGCCACCGTCGGCAACGCTTGGTTGCCCACCAGGAACAGTTTGTTTTCCATCAGTAAAATCACGTTCAGTTCCAGGTTTTCAGGCATGGCCGACACCAGGGCGAAGTCCACTTCATTCTTTTCCAGGCTCTCCACGACGCGGGTCTTGTTGGTCACGTCTAATTCCAGTTCTATTTCTTCGTGCCGCTTCAGGAAATCCGCTAAAAAATACGGAATCACGTACTTGCCCGTAGAGGCAGCCGAAATGCGCAGCCGCCCCGCCAACTTGCCTTTGTAGGCCATCGTGCGGTAGCGGATGGCATAGGCTTCGTTGAGAATATTTTCTGCGGCCACCGCGATTTCCTTTCCAAAATCAGTGATATATAATTTTTTGTTGATCAGCTCAGTAAGGGGAATATCAAATTGTTGTTGGAAATTTTTTAGCTGTATGGACACCGCGGGCTGGGTCAGGTGCAATGCCTCGGCTGCTTTGGTGATGCTCTCCTTCTGCACGACCTCTACAAATATTCGGAGCTGATGGAGGGTGTAGTTCATAAATAATATTTATGTTTTTTATTACAAAAATAAATGTTTATTTATGAAAAAGGCTTTTCATTTTTGCGCCCGCAATAGAGCGTATGCAAGCTGAAAAGAATGTTTGAAGGAAAAACCCTCTTTATCGCTACCCGCCACCACAAAGAACAGGTATTGGCACCCCTTTTGGAAAAAGCATTGGGCGTGTGCTGCGTTACCGACCCCTCCCTGGACACCGACGCGCTGGGCACGTTCTCGGGGGAAGTGCCCCGCGAAAGCGACCCTTTGCAGACGGCCCGGGAAAAATGCCGCATGGGCATGGCAAAGAGCGGCTGCGACCTCATATTGGCCAGTGAAGGGTCTTTCGGGCCCCATCCCCACCTGTATTTTGTGCCCGGCAACGAGGAACTGCTCCTTTTGATGGATGTGAAAAACGAGTTGGAAATCAGTGCCCACACCTTGAGCGCCGACACCAATTTCAGCGGGCAGGACGTGTCGTTGGAATCGGAGCTCCTCGCCTTTGCCCAGCGCGCGCGCTTCCCTTCCCACGGCCTCATCCTGCGCAAAAGCCAGGACGGGACCGAAGGAATGGTAAAGGGCATCACCGACCCGCACCAACTCCTGCACACGTTCAAGGACCTGAAAGCCCAATACGGGAGCGCTTATGTAGAAACCGATATGCGCGCCCTGTACAACCCCACGCGGATGCGGGTCATCGGAGAAGCCGCACAGCAGTTGCTGGCCCGCATTGCGTCGCGTTGCCCCTGCTGCCAGGCACCCGGTTTTTGGGTGTCGGAGGCCATTCCCGGGCTGCCCTGCGGCCAGTGTGGGAGGCCTACGCGTTCGGCATACGCCCATTTATACCGATGCCTGAAATGCCCTTTTCAGGAAAAGCGGGTATTCCCCCACCAAAAAACCCAAGAGGACCCAGGGTACTGTGATTTTTGCAACCCTTGATACCTTGTATAAAAAACATATATATGGATTTTCAAATACTTTTATCCAACCTGACCAACCCGACCCTTTTGTTTTTTGCCCTGGGCATCCTCGCTACGGTCATAAAGAGCGATTTGGAGATTCCGGCTTCGTCGAGCAAGTTCATTTCCCTGTATTTATTGTTTTCCATTGGTTTCAAAGGAGGGCAGGAGTTAGGGCACAGCCCTTTCAGCCAGGAAATCCTTTACTCGCTGCTTTTTGGGGTAGCAGTAGCGGCGGTTATCCCCTTGTACACCTTTTTCATTTTGAAGCGAAAGTTGAGCGTGAGCAATGCCGGGGCCATTGCTGCGGCCTACGGGTCGGTCAGCGCCGTCACCTTTGTCGCTTCGGTATCTTTTTTGGAGATGCAATCGCTGCAATATGGCGGCCACATGGTGGCAGTGATGGCCCTGATGGAATTTCCCGCCATCATCATGGGGGTCGTGTTGATGATGAAATTTGAAAAAACGGAGCGCCCGGTTTCGCTGCGGAGCATTCTGCACCATTCCCTCTCCAACGGCAGCGTGTTGATGATCATCGGCAGCCTGATCATCGGTATTGTGGCGGATTCCAAGCAGGCAGAAGGGATCAAGCCCTTTACCACGGACATTTTCAAGGGTTTCTTAGCCATTTTTTTGCTTGAAATGGGCATGATTACGGCCAAGCGCTTTGCGGCCTTTTGCCGCCAGGGGGCTTTTTTACTTGGGTTTGCGATACTGGTACCCGCCTTCAACGGTTGCCTGGTGGCTTTTTTGACCCAGTACATCTCCCACGACGTGGGGAACCGCTTTATTTTTTCCATTCTCGCAGCGAGCGCGTCGTATATCGCTGTCCCTGCGGCCATGCGCCTTGCGGCGCCCAATGCGGAGCCTGGCCTCTACATTCCCATGGCGTTAGGGGTGACCTTTCCGTTCAACATCACGATAGGTATGCCGCTGTATTACCTGATTATCCACAATATGCCTTAGCCTCAGAGCTCTAGTTCGACGTCGTAGATATCCAGGGCGCTCCGGTCGAAGCGGAAGCCCCGGCGCTCGAAGATATGGATCATAGGTTTGTTGCCAGACAGCACCGAAGCGACGATTTTTTTGATTTTCCGCTCGCGGGCGATATCGAAGATGTAGTCGGTCAATAGATTGCCCAATCCCCGGCCGTGGAAAAAATCGGCGATGAGGATCGAGTACTCTGCCGTCTCGCGCCAGGCATCCTCGATGAGGCGCACGACCCCGGCGAAGCGGCGTTTGCCGGCGATCTCTGCTTCGGCCACGATAGCGATTTCGCGGTCGTAATCAATATGGGTAAAGCGCGCCATCCACTCGTGCGACATCTTGGGGATATACCCAAAAAACCGCATGTAGAGGGAATCACTGGATACGCCCGACAGCATTTCCTCCATGGCCGGCTCGTCTTCGGGGCGCACCGGGCGCAGGAATACGCTGCTTCCATCTTTGAGCACCACCGTTTTGGAATACTTCTTCCCCGGATACGGCGAAATGACCAAATGGCGGTACGGCACATCGGCCGAAGAGGGCACTGACCCATCCAGGATGATGCGCGCATCCACGACCAGCCCCCCGAGGTGGTCTGCCAGGTAAGGGTTGATGTCTATTTCCCCAATTTCAGGGAAATCCATGAGCAAGTAGGAAAACTTGCAGATGAGAAAATCGAGGTCTTTGAGGTTGACCCCGGGCAGGCCGCGGTATCCGCGCAGCAGGGGGAACATCGAGACGCCTTCCACGATTTGCTGGGCCAACGCCATGTTCAAGGGCGGGAGCCCGAGCTGTGTATCCGGATGGACTTCCACGCCCACCCCACCCCGTCCAAAGGCGATCACGGGGCCGAATACCGGGTCTTTTCGGGCCCCGATCAACAGTTCAAAAGGCTTTGACACCATTCGTTCGACCATAAAGCCCTGTAGGCGGGCGGCGGGCCGGCGCAGCGCCAGGCGCTCGCGGATGAGGGCTACGGCGTCCTGCACCTCTTGGGCGCTCTTCACATCCAGCACGACCCCCCCGACGTCCGTTTTGTGGGCGACGTCGGGGGAAACGATTTTTACGGCTACGGGATAGCCGATCGCTTCGGCATACGCGACGGCCCCCTCTGCATCACCGCAGAGTTGGCTCGCGTTGACGGGGATCTGGTAGGCGGACAGCACTTGCCTGGACTCCATTTCCGACATCAGGCGCCTCCCGTGGTCCTGCTGCAGTTCCCGGATCAGGCCGCGCACCGTCTCGGTATCGGGGGCAAAGTCGTTGGGGATAGCCGGAGGGGTTTCGTACAGCAGCTTCAGGTCGCGGGTATAGCTCCAGATGCGGAGGAAAGCATCTACGGCACTTTCGGGGAAGCGGTAGTTGGGGATGCGCCCGGCATCAAATACGTCGCGTCCTTTGGAGACCGCGCCTTCCCCCATCCACACGGCGAAGATGGGTTTCCCGGCACCTTTTGCCGCAGCGACCAGGGCAGCGGCACAGGCTTCGGCATCGGTTTTGTATTGGGGCGTCAGGATGAGCAGGATCCCGTCTACCCCATTGTCTTGCAGACAAGCTTTCAAGGCGCCTGCGTAGCGCTCGGGGGTCGCATCGGCCTGCAGGTCGAGGGGGTTACCCGGGGAGACGGCCTCTGGCAACAGGGCGTATGTTTTGGGGGATAGCCGGGCCAATTGGCCTTTGTTGCGCGACAAATAGTCGGTGGCCAGGATGCCGGCGGCACCCGTATTGCTCAGGATGGCCAGCCGGTTGCCCCGCGGCCGGGGCTGCAGGGCCAGTGCCTGGGCGATATTAAAAAGCTGGGCGATCGCATCTACCCGGATGATGCCCGCCCGGCGAAACGCGGCATCATACACCGCGTCGTTTCCAGCCAGGCTGCCCGTGTGGGAGAGGGTTGCCTGGCCTCCTTCCTCGCTCCTACCGGATTTCAGGACGATAATCGGTTTATTTCGGGA
The DNA here is from genome assembly GCA_041183125.1 of Bacteroidota bacterium. GTDB lineage: Bacteria > Bacteroidota > Bacteroidia > Chitinophagales > Saprospiraceae > JADJPL01. Next base: position 7,094 of record JBEGMH010000213.1, read on the forward strand.
AAAAGCGCGGGCCGCGCTCATAAAGCGACGGGCATTCACCAGGCTTTCCATATAAATGAGGATACAGGACGTTTGCGGGTCGGTACCGAGGTAATCTATCAGGTCGGCGAAATCCACGTCCACCATCGCACCAATGGAGATGAGGTGGCTGAACCCCACGCGATGGGATACCGACCAGTCCAGGATAGAGGTGAGCAGCGCGCCGCTTTGCGAGATCAGCGCCAGGTTGCCGGGCAGCGCCATGCGAGAGGCAAAACTGGCATTCAGCCCCTGGCGGGGCAGGAGGAAGCCCAGGCTGTTCGGGCCGAGCAGGCGCATGCCATAGCGACGACAAAGAGCGACAATGCGCTCGTAGTGGATTTTCCCCTCCTGGCCTTTTTCCAAAAAGCCCGCCGAGATGACCAGTACCCCCGCAATTCCAGCCTCCCCGCACGCTTCGACCATATCCGAGACGCTGTCGGCAGGGACGACGATGATGGCCAGGTCCACTTTTTCCGGTATCCGGTGGATGTTGGGATAGGCTGGGCGGCCCTGCACGGTGTCGCGGTGCAGGTTCACCGGGAAGAGCTTTCCGTTGAACCCGCCTTGCAACAAATTTGCAAAAAGCGTGTAGCCGACCCGGTCTTCGCGGTCGGAGGCCCCGATGACGGCGATAGACGCCGGGTTGAGGATTTTTTCCAATTGCCTGCGCATAGTCAGAATTTCCAGTACTTCTGCAAATTGCCCATCGTCGCGTGCAAGTACATCTCATACGTTTCCCACACCCGCATGCCCGACTGCGTTCGCGCCTCCGGATGCGGGTTTTCCGCCTGGTGTATGCCTGCTAAGAACGAATAGACCCCCTGCTCTAATTCCTGTACGTTGTACCCGCCTTCCAGCACTGCAAAAAGCTGGGGGAAAGACTCCCCCAAGCGTTTGCCGATTTGGTAAAAGCTCTCTGTCGTAGCCCGCAGGTCGAGGAGCAGGTCGTACTGGTGCGCATCGAAGCCCGCCGAGACGGCCACCACGTCCGGGCCGAACTGAAGGGCCGCGGGGAGGAAATGCTCGAAGGCATTGAGGAAAATGTCGTCTCCCGCTCCTGGCGGCAACGGCACGTTGAAGGTGTAGCCCAGCCCTTTCCCCTCGCCGATCTCATCGCAGAACCCGTGGCCCGGGAACGCCGGATACTGGTGCATAGACCAGTACAGCACGCGGTTATCGCAGTAAAACACCTCTGAGGTGCCGTCGCCGAGGTGCCCGTCGAAATCAAAGACCAATACTTTTTTGCCCTGGTTGGCGAGGTAGCGCGCTGCGACGGCTACGTTGTTGAAGAGACAGAACCCACTGGCGCGGTTGGGGTAAGCGTGGTGCCCGGGGGGGCGCACGAGGGCAAAGCCGCCGCTTTCGGCCGCTTGGATCGTTGCGCCCACGGCATAGCAGGCTGCCCGGTACGAGCCGGGCGAAGCGATGGTGTCCTGGTCCAAATGAGCCCCTACGTTGCTAGCATGCCGTACTTTTTCAATGTATTCGCGGGAATGTACCAGGGGCAGGAACTCCTCCCCGTTGATAAACTCCGTTTGGGGAAGGTGGGCGAAGACCTCCAGGCGCTTGGGATTTTCGGGGTGCATACCCGTGTCGTGCTCCATGGAGATGGGGTGATAGAGCAATTCCATACTTATTCGGGCTTCAGCAGCAGCAGCGGCGTCGTCGTTTCAAAAATCATTTTCCGGGTGTTGCTCTGGCGCAGGAGGCGGTCCAGCCAACTGTGTTTCGGCGCATACATGGCCAGCAGGTCTATGTTGTGGTTTGCGACGAACTCCTCCAGGCCGGCTGCGACGGAGGCGTGGTCGAGCTCGTGGAACGTGATTTGCAGGGCTTCCGTATTGTTTCCATTGTGCGCGAAAAAATCCTCCATATCCGCGATTGCGCGGGGATGTTCCCCGTTGGCCACATGGACGACATGGATGATGGGATGGAAAGGGGCCAGCAACTGAATCGTTTTCCACACATGGAAGGGATCGGACTC
>JBEGMH010000214.1:0-5655 GCA_041183125.1 Bacteroidota bacterium
GAGAACGAGACGCCGGTTTTGCTTTGGGGCAATTCCTCGAACAGGGGAACCGGCCGGTTGTTTTGACAAGCAGCTAGTAGGGCCAGCACCAGGAAGACGGTGGCGGCACGGCGATACCCCACGGCCATCTTTTGTCCGGGGCGCATGGTCAGCGGGATGTGCTTTGCCCGGCGGGGCGGAAGCGGAACGCTTGGAGGGCGTCGCCGTTTTGCGCCACCAGCAACAGGGTTTCCTTTCCGGTCTGGACGAACGCCATTTCCCGCGCTTGCCCGCTGAGGTACAGCCCGCTCTGCCGGGAGGGCACTGCGCTGAACCCTCCTTTTCCATCTCCTTTGAGCAACAGTCCGTAGTTGGCGTCATAGCGGCCCACCTCGGGCTTCACCTCGTGCAGGTTGCCGGCGAGGAGTAGGTCCAGGGCACCGTCGCCATCGGCATCGGCCACGGCGATGGCGTACACGGGGGCAAACTGGGCCTGTATGGGCAGTGCGCGGATGCGGAAGCTTCCTTTGCCCGTGTTCATCAGCAGGGCAGACTCCAGCATCCGGGCTTCCAACACCAGGGTTTTTTCCAGTTCTTGCGGGCTGAACATGTCCTGCATGGTTTGGTTTTTATACGCTTCGTATTTGAGGTACTTCTTTTTCAGGGAAGGCATCTGCATGACCAGGTCGTGGCGCAGGATCATGGGGTAGGAACGGCCGCCGTTGTACTGGTTCAGGATTTGTTCCACCGTTCCGTTGCGGTCGAAGTCGTTGATGTGTAGGCTCACCGGTTCCTGGGCGCTGGCGCGGAAGCGGGAGTTTAGGCCGTGGTTGCCGGCGATCAGTTCCGGGTATCCGTCCTGGTCGAGGTCGGCGGCTTCGAGGGTGTTCCACCAGCCGTGGGTGTCTTTCAGTCCTGCCGCCTCCGATACCTCGCTGAAGCGGTTGCCGTCGTTGCGGAACAAGCGGATGGGCATCCATTCGCCGGCCAGGGCCAGGTCGGGGTCGCCGTCGCGGTCGTAGTCCAGCCAGGCGGCGTCGGTGATCATACCGAGGCCTTTCAAGACGGGCAGCAGGGCTGCGGTGGCATCGCTGAAGTTTCCTTTCCCGTCGTTTTTCAACAAATACCCGTTGGCGGGAAGGCCGTAATAGAAGGGGATGCTGCGGATGCCCACGAAGAGGTCTGTATCGCCGTCCCCATCGAAATCGGCCGGCTGGACGGTGGAGCTGCTTTCATAGCTGTTGGCCGGCAGGATTTGAGGCGATTTTGCGAAAGCGCCTTTGCCGGTATTGAGGTACAGGCGGTCGGCCAGGGAAGACGAGATGGAGGACACCTCGTTGCCCCCACTGGCCACGTAGAGGTCCAACTGCCCATCCCCGTTGGCGTCAAAAAAGGCACAATCCACGTCTTCGGATGCTTTGTCCGCTTCAAAAAGGGCGGTATTCGATGCTGCAAAGCGCCCGTTGGCCTGCTGAAGGAACAAGCTCCCCGGATAATCGCGTGCGCCGCCGACATAGACGTCTTCCCGCCCATCGCCATTGGCGTCGCCCTTGCACATACAAGGGCCTTCTGTCGAGAGCATGTGAAAGACCAGCCGGTCGCGGTCGAAATCCACGAAGGTATTTTCTGTATGCCGGTACTGCAGCGGCAGAGCGGCCCCAGACAATGCTTCAAAAGGCCTTGCCGGGCTTTCTGGCTTCCGGGCGGGCGCGGAGGGGACCCCCTCCGACTGCTCCAGCGTCAGGACTTGATTGGTGGGGATATCATAGCGGCGCGTAACGCTGCCGTCGGGCCATTCCACGACGAGGGAGTCGGCTTTTTCCACCTTTCCCAAACCGAGGTTGGGGCGGGGATCCACGGTGGACTGAAACCCGCGGATGGGCACTTGTTCGAGGTAATGTGCCTTGCCGCCGATATATGCGGTGATTTTGGTGCCGATGGCGTTGGTATTTTTCCCAGCGCCTTTCAGGATGAACTTCAGGAAACGGTTTTCGGGGCGCAGGGTATTGCTTTGGTTTTCATAGAGAAAAAACGGCATATTGACGTTGTTGACCACCAGGTCGAGGTCGCCGTCGTTATCGAGGTCGCCGTAGGCCGAGCCATTGGAGAAGCCGGGCTGGCCGAGGCCTAATTCCGCTGCTTTGTCGTGGAAGCGCAGGTTGCCGTCGTTGATAAATGCGTAGTTGGCGACCGGTTGTGAGGGGATGAGTTCGACTAGTTTTTTGTAGTCCACCCCTTTGTTCGAGATGATTTGCTGGATGGTGTTTTCCTCGGTGACGAATTTGAGGAAATCCTGGTTGGTGAGGTCTTGGTAGATGCCGTTGGCTACGAAAATATCTTTGAGGCCGTTGTTTTCGAAGTCGAAAATCAGGGCACCCCAACTCCAGTCGGTAGCGGCCACATTGGCCAGGCGGCCGATTTCGCTGAAGGTATAGTCGCCGTTGTTGAGCTGCAGCGTGTTGCGCGTAAACTGCCGCCAGTAGCCGTTTTGGTAGTTCAACTGGAAGCGGTCCCAGTTGTCGAAGGTCGTGACCGTTTTGATGCGCTCGTCTTTTTCGGGGAGCATATCGGTCACGAAGATCTCGGGGTACCCGTCGTTGTTGATATCGGCCAAGTCGGCACCCATGGAGGCGGCGCTGATGCTGCGCATGGAGCGTTCCAACTGTTCGCGGAAGGTGCCGTCGCCGTTGTTGTAATAGAGGTAATCGCGTTCGAAGAAGTCGTTGGAGACGTAGATATCCGGCCAGCCGTCTTTGTCCATGTCCCCGACAGTGACCCCGAGTCCGAAGCCGATCACGCTGCCGTAAATCCCGGCCGCTTCGCTGACGTCGGTGAAGGTTTCGCCATCGTTGCGGAACAATTTATCGCCGCCGAGGGGATCGCGTTTGGGGCGCTCGTTTTTGCGCAGGTTGAAGCTGCCGATGGCCTGATAGGAGTTGTTCAGCAGGTACAAGTCGAGGTCGCCGTCTTTGTCGTAGTCGAAAAAGGCGGCATGGGTCGAGTAGCCTTTATCTGCCAGACCGTATTTTTCCGCTTCTTCAGAGAAGACGGGGATGCCATCTGCGCCCGGTCCCTGGTTGATGAACAACTCGTTCTGTTTGTTGTCCCCTTTGATATCGCCGGAGTTGCAGACGTAGATGTCCACTCGCCCGTCGCCGTTCACATCGGCGAGGCTGACCCCGGTGGACCAGGACTTTGTGCCGGCGACCCCTGCTTTTTCCGTGATGTCTTCAAAGCGCATACCGCCTTTATTCAAGAACAAACGATTAGGCAACATATTGGCGCTGAGATAGATATCCATTAGGCCGTCGTTGTTGACGTCGCCGATGCCCACCCCGCCGCCGTTGTAGTAGTTGCGGTAGGTGTAGATGTTGAAGCTTTGGTCAAAGGTCAGCTTGTTTTCGAAAGTGATCCCGCTTTCGGCGGCGGGGATACTTTTGAACAAGGCATTGGCCGACGGGCGCTCTTTTTTTGCGCCACAGGAGGCCAACAACAGGACCATGCACAGGTGCCATGCACCTAGGAGAGATTGCTTTTTCACGCTTCGCTTTTTGGACTCGTTTAGATTGGGCAGGCGCTTACTGTTCGCCCTCCGTCCCTTCTTGCAATGCTTTTTCCGCTTCGGCCTTTTCTTTCTTTTTTTCCGTTTTCAAATCGGTAAAAACGGCCTGCACGTACTGGTCGTCGCGTATAAAAAGGTTGATGCGGCGGTGCTTGTCAATTTTGGCATAGACCTTTCCCTGAACGGGGTGGTTGAGCACTTTGAACCCTTTGCCGTACCATTTTTCAAAAACGGGCACCATGTCTTCCAGCAGTTTGTCGGACCAAAACTCCTTGTTCCAGGGGGCCCAGCCCTCGTAGAAGAAGGTGACCGGCATTTCGTAGATTTTATCCTCGTAGAACGACGGGTAAAACTGCATGATGACCGGTTGGGGCAGTTCCTTTTCCAGCCGGTATTGCACGCTGGTGTTGCCGGTGCCGTGCACGAGTTTTTGCTGTTTGTTCATGTCCCAGCAATAGTCGAAAAACTCTTTTCTCCCCATGCCGAAGAAGATGTCCAAAAAGAGGTAGTCCGGGTTGTTGACTCCGTCCTTTTCCTTGGAACGCTGCTCTGTGCAGGAGCTACCCAGCAGGGCCAGTGCGACGAGCCCTGGGAGGAGAAGGGTGAAAAAACGGCTGTTTCGCTTCATGTCGTACCTATTTTAGTTGGTGTTCGGATTATTTGGATGGAAGTAGTCACATTCATTTTGCCCCGCCCGGAAATTGGAAAATCTGCGGGACATCGTCGTTTTTCCCTAAGAACAATACACTTTTACCATTGATTTTCAACACCTTGGCAGATCTAATCTGGCCTGCTTCCCAGATGCCGGAGCGGGCTGGGGGCAGGGTTTCAAAGCCTCCTTTTCCATTTCCCAACAGGACGACCCCATAGCCCGAGCGATAGGTGCCCATTTCCGGCTTGGCGTTGTGCTGGTTGCCCCCTGCGAACACATCCAGGTTGCCGTCGCCGTTAAAATCGCCGGCTTCGAGGGCGTACACCGGGGCGAACTGCGCCTCCAGCGGCAGGGGGATACGCTTGAACCTACCCCCGCCCTGGTTGAGCCATAGCGCCGAGGCCAGGTCCTGCACCTGCAGCACCTTCGTGCCTGTTGCCGAGGGAAACATATCCGCGATACCTTGGTTGACGTAATTTTCGAAGCGCAGGTATTTTTTCTTGAGCGAGGGGATTTGCATGACCAGGTCGCCCCGCAGCACGAGGGGCAGTTCTTTTCCGCCGTCGTAGCGCGCAAGGATCTGTTCTATGGTTCCGTTGTTATCAAAATCATTGATATACAGCGATATAGGTTCTTTTTGAGAGGCTTTGAAGCGGGAATTCAACCCATGGTTCCCGGTGACGAGGTCGGGGCGTCCATCTTTATTGAAATCGCCAAGGGCCAGGGCGTGGTACCAGCCTGCGGAGGCTTCCAGCCCGGTGTTTGCGGGTGCGGGCTCCAGTTTTCCCTTTTTTTGGAGAAAGACGCGGACGGGCATCCAGTCGCCGACGACGACCAGGTCCAGGGCTTTGTCGCCGTCGAGGTCGGCCCAGGCGGCATCGGTGATCATGCCGATTCGCAGCAAGCCGGGCGCAACGGAAGGGGTCACATCGCTGAACCCGCCCCGCCCGTCGTTTTTCAGGATATAGCCCTGTTGCGGGGCACCGTAGAACCCCGGCCGGATCCGCCCGCCGACGAAGAGGTCTATGTCCCCATCCCCGTCGTAATCCGCGGGCTTTACGGCGGCGGTGCTGACGGTCTGTGCGGGGGAAGGGAATACCTGCGGGCTTTTTTCAAACCTGCCATTGCCTTGGTTGAGGTAGAGGCGGTCCAGGAGGGCCAGGGAGATATCGGCGCCTTCGTTACTGCCGCTCGCCACATACAGGTCGGGCCAGCCGTCGCCATTGGCGTCAAAAAAAGCACAGCCTGTATCTTCCGAGTCTTTGTCTTTGTCGAAGAGGGCGGGTTCCAGTTCCCGGAAAGCGCCGTTTGGGGTTTGGGCGTACAGTTTTCCCGCCTGCCCGCTCGCGCCGCCGAGGTAGAGGTCGTCCAGCCCGTCGCGGTTCACATCGGCGGTACAGGTGCAGGGGCCTTCGTTGGAAGACATGAGGAAAAGCAGGCGCTCCCGGTCAAAATCCACGTA
>JBEGMH010000215.1:0-2626 GCA_041183125.1 Bacteroidota bacterium
CTATCTTTGTTCCCGGTTCTTCGGATGGGAGATACGAGAAAAAGTAGGAGTAGAAACAAGTTGTCAGATGAGAGTAATCCGGTGGTTGTCCACCCATAGGTTTGTAGCCGTCTTATTGGCCTTGGCGATATATTATGGCGTCGTGTTTTACCACGATGACATCACGGAATACGCTATGGTGTTGTACTACAACGTTGGGGAGACCCTGTACAACGTGTACATGGAATATGCTTTTATAGCCGCTTTAGTCCCTACGCTGGCTATTTTGGGGTGGTTGATTTTCAAAAGTGGGCATTGGGTACCTTTTTTGTCGCTGACTCTTGCCAACCTGCTCATGATGTGGGCCAGCTACCGCTTATTGGTCACGTACAACATAGAGTTCGTGCACTATTTTGCCTATATGGCCATCGCTTTTGTGTTGCTGCCGGTGTTGCGCCACCTGGGGGAGACCGTTGTAGTAGTGACCCTGCTGGGCGCGATAGACGAAGGGTATCAGTACTTGGTACTCAACCCCAAATTTGAATATTACGACTTCAACGACGTTTTGCTCAACCTCATCGGTGCCGGGACGGGCGTGGTCACGGCGCTGATGCTGGGGAGGGGCGCCATCGAGCTTAGAGCCATGCCCTTGTACGCATCGAAGGCATTTTGGTTGGCCTTATCTGTACCGCTAGGGTTCTACCTGGCTTGCCAGGCAGGCTGGGCGGCTGTCGGCCCGATTGAAAATCCGGATGGGGGAGAGGTCTTCGCCCTGTTCAGGAAGGCCCAGGGCGATGGGTTCTGGAAAGAACCATACGTAGGAAAGTTTTTCCACGTAGTCAGGCCGGTAGAAGGCTCTGTGCTGATCTACGGCCTTTTTCTTGCTTATTTTTTATTGCACGACTACGCGCTCAGCCGCTTATTCCGTTCCTCTATAGGTGGGCAGGTATGAGGGGGGACTCGGGGGCAGGCCGCTGTCTGTCCATATCGGCGAGTGCTGACGGTTGTACTATTTGGGCCTGGGGGCAGTAGCGCCTGGCCGCTTGCGCGGTTGCGACCGCTTCCTCGCCTAATACGACATACTGATAACGGCTTCCCTGGTGCTTGAGGTGTCGCTCGGCGCTGGGTTCAAAGGGGCGGTACAAGACTTCCACCCCTCTCCGCTGTAGGTTTTCAATACGCGGATCGCAGGGTTCCAGCCCATAGCCTGGGAACCAAGTTACCTGGAAACCTTGCTGTTGCAGGGCGAGTGCGTCCTGCGGCAGATCTGCGGTAAGGAACAGGGCGCGCCCTTTCATAGTCCTATCTTTTGCCCGGTCGAACCCGGCTGGGCCTTCTCCCTGTGTGTTGAGCTGGCCTGACCAGCGCTTGCGAAATTTTTGTATGTTGATTGTCTGCCAGGCTTTGACGCCGGTATGTGTGGAACGGCCATTGCTCATGCCCTCCCAATGGATGACCGTAGAAAAGGGCTGGTAAATGACGCGGTACCCGCGCTGTCGCACTTTTAGACCGAGGTCTGCATCTTCGCAATAAGCGGGGCAGTAGTGGGTATCAAAGCCACCGAGTTCGCCAAACAGCGCTCTGGGGATCATCAGCGAAGCCCCTGAACAATAATCTACCTCGCGGGCGTAGTGGTACGCCGGCAGGTCGGCATCTTGAAAGCGGCCTATCATCCAGGGCGTACCGTCTTGCCAGATCAGGCAGCCTGCTTCCTGTAAGGTTCCGTCTGGAAAGACCAGTCGGGAGCCTACCAGGCCGGTACCCGGTATCTGGGCGAACGTCTCCACCAGGGTATCCAGCCAACCCGGCATCACCACGGTGTCGTTGTTCAAAAAGAGCAGGTACTGCCCTTTTGCAGCCTGGGCTCCTGTGTTGCAGGATCGGATGAAGCCTTCGTTTTCCGAATGGGAAATCAGGCGCAGTCCTTTGATTCCCCCCAACGCTTCGCGGGTCGTCTCCTGTGAGGCATCGTCCACTACCAGCACCTCGAACGGCGTGGCGGGTGCGCTCAGGGCGATAGATTTGAGGCAATCCAGCGTGAAGGCCAACTGATCGTGTACGGGCACTATGACAGATACCTGCGGTGTTTCGTACAGAGGCAACTCGAAGTCTCGGGTCTCCCGTAGTGCCCTTCGTTGCCGGTCCACCCTGGCCGACATGCTGAGCGGCCTCTCCATACCGTAGGGAGAAACCAAAATGCCCTGGTTCTCTACCCACTGGGGCGCCAGAAACGCCATGAGACGGAGGTGCCGGGCACGCGCACGGGCAGAAAGCGGCAAGCGGAAGTAGGCTGCTTTCACCCTTTTTCCCCAAGCTTGTAGGCTGGCTTGTATCGTCTGGGATAAAATCAAGGGAGGGCTAAGATGCGGGTATTTTAGAAAAATAGGCTATACCAGCGGCTGAAATTCACCAAGCGCCAGGCTTGCCAGCCAAAAGGGCGTTTGCCGTCGAGCATATCGGCGAGGTAACGCGCCGCAGCGTCGGCGTCGAGGAGCGGGATATCCGGTGTATTGCGCAGCAAATCCCCTATTTGGGGGCGGATTTGCTGGAACCACTGCCGTTCAGGGGTGGCAAAACCGAGCTTGTCGCGCCGCTCGAGTACGGCATCGGGTACAATGCCGCGCATAGCCTCGCGAAAGATATGTTT
>JBEGMH010000216.1:0-2553 GCA_041183125.1 Bacteroidota bacterium
CGATAAACCTAAACTAACTTTTCAAAGAGATCTCTTTGGTATTGGGCTTACGTCTAATGGGCCAGTTGACTTAACAAGTAGTAAGCCCGAGGTACTTTACAAGGCCGGGATATACGACCTGTACGTGCCACGAATAATGCAGGTAGTGCTGGCTTATGGGGACGAGCAAATCCAACTGAGCCAAACTACTACCATAGAACATGCGCCTTTTTGGATACGTACAATTCCCAGTGAACCAAACTTGGTGATTTGGAAAAAAGACGCGCTTTCCATCGCCGCCTACCTGGCCTTGGCCTCCGGGTTGGTATCTCCGGCAGATATGCCTGTAGAGGCCTCCCGATGGATGTCCGTATTGTCCTCCCTGAAAGAAAATCCTTTTTTTAGCGGAGAACTCTCCGGGATTGACCCTTCCGATATACCAGCTACCCACCCACTGTTACATAACTTAGCTGATTCACTGAATCAGTATATTCAGTATGTAGAGTACCCACTTCTCTACACACTCCCACCCCGGGAATACTCACAAAATTCTGTGTCTAATCCATCTTATTTCTCCCTGCAAGACATGCAAAGGCACTACGACAACCCGCTCATCTCCGACGTAGCCACAGAACTACGCAGCTCCGGGAAACGTATCGAGCGCGGGGAAGGAAAAGGACTCAACACCGCTGCCATCGTAGGGGGACTGACCGACTTTGCCATAGAACGGGCAAAAGAAGAGTTCAGCATCGCCCTCTTAGAGCGCATGCAATACAGCATAAATGGAAGTGAAAAAGGGGAGGGCCTCCGGGAACTGCGCATACTTTTTCCCCAGACCTGGGGGTTCTTCAGCGGCCAGCAAAAATTGTCCAACTTTAAAAACCTCTTGCCCAGCGCAAGGGCATCTTTTTTGAAAGACCTGCAGACCCTCGGCACACAGGTACAGGAGCTCCTCAGCATCCCGCCTTACGATACGCTCAAACACAACAAGGACATCTACAACCTGGCCCTATTCTACGATATCGCCTCTATGGCATACCAGGGTATGCCCCTGGATACGCTCCTGGAAAATGTGGCCTCCCGCCTCAACCGCCGACAGGAACAGCTATTCTTACAAGGCAATCAGGACTTGGCATCCAATGAAGCAGCTGAGTCCTACCTAGACACACTACAAACTAAATTATTCTCTATCAGTACTGGTCTGGATCAACTGGGCGACCGGATATTGAGCAGAAGAATCCCCATTAGTGGAAGCTTTCGCAGATTATCAAATGCCTACACTGGCATAGACTCTGTGGAAGTACGAGAGGAAATTATCCGACTATACGACGAATACATAGCCGAAACCGCCCGCCGAAACCAGACCCTGATACAGTGGATGGCAAAAGACCGGCACGAACAACTCCGGAATATACCCCGGCAATTGGAAGGGCTTCGGTACTATGATCAACTGCTTCGATACCCAAAATTAGAGAACTATCCCAACTATTTCGGCGAAGCCCCGGACACCCTCCAACTGGTCGCCAGTGGGGTGGAACTCAGCCGAAAACTGGTCAACCCACCCCCGGGAGAACAATCCATGCCGGAATTTATGGTGGGATACTACCGCTATCTCCAGGGGGTAGAGCAGGTTGTTCGGGATAGAACAGCGGTACTCGAGGCTTCTTCCGGCAATGCTCTGCAAGCCCGTAAGGACAGACTAGACCTTGCGCGCGATACCCTGGTACAACAATTGGGAGAGGAAATCGCCTTTATTCAGAACGGTGTGAATATCCCTATCCCGTTTAAAGAAGACCATATTCAAGCCTATACTTTCCTGAAAGTTGCCCTGGCTTCTAACGAGGATACTATCCTTAACCCGGCCATTCTGACCATGGATGCCGTCCAACGCTACGAACAGCACTTGAAAACAGCCGAAAAATGGGCACGCGAACGCATGGACACCCTGCGAAAGGCAATTGGTACCGTCAACCACCCCATGCCGCCCGCACTCAACTGGCAGAGCCCAACCGTGTCGACATCCCCCGTTTCCCAAGATACCGAAGCGCTCCTCAACCGCATCACCGCGACCGCCCGGGAAATTGACAGCCTGCTCCTGCGGATGGACACCACCTATATCCCTCAAATCCACACGTCGCGCAACCAGGCCCTGCTCTTGTCCAATATCGCCGAGATGTCGCTCGCCGTGCTGTCCTGTCTGAAAGCCCCCGATGGAAGCCCCACCAAATACCTCACCCCCACGGAATTTTGGGATTTGATGCGCGACGACCGCTCCCGCAACCTCTTCCTGGGACTGGTGCAAGAGCGGGTGCAAAAGGTCTCCAACAACAGCAGCCTTTCGCCAAAAAACGTGGCCGTCGTCACCTCGCGCTTTGTGGATATCGCCTTCCAGGCAGACCAGTTGCTCGACAGCCTGCGCAACCCTACCCAGACAGAGCGCCGCTTTTCCGATTATTTGCCCCTGGTGGGCTTAGGCGTGGATTTGTTGGTCACGGTCATAGACAACCCACTGATTGCAAACGACCGCAAAGACCCCCTGGCTATTGCCGCAGCAAAAGAATTGACCAGCTTCCC
>JBEGMH010000217.1:0-3823 GCA_041183125.1 Bacteroidota bacterium
ATATTTAATTTGTTTTTTATGTTTTTTTTAAAATAAAAAATGTTGTAACAGCAATTCCCTTCTAAAGTACAATAATCTATAAAACCCGTAAATCCTGTGCTATATTTGCAGTTCCAAAAAAGTCCTGAAATATGTTCAACAGTTTAAGCGATCGGCTGGACAGCGCGTTCAAGGTACTGAAAGGTACGAACAAGCTCACGGAAATCAACGTGGCGCAATCTATCAAGGAAATCCGGCGCGCATTGGTAGATGCCGATGTGAACTACAAAATCGCGAAAGAATTTACCGATAGAGTCAAAGATAAAGCCCTGGGTACGGAAAACGTGCTGAAATCCGTGGCTCCGGGCCAGTTGATGGTGAAGATCGTCCAGGACGAGCTGACCGAGCTGATGGGAGGCCAGGCGGAAGGGATCAACCTCAACGCCAAGCCCGCTGTCATCCTGATCGCAGGCTTGCAAGGCTCCGGGAAAACGACTTTCTCCGGGAAGTTAGCGCTCTGGCTGAAGAGCAAACGCAACAAAAAACCGCTGCTCGTAGCCTGTGACGTGTACCGCCCCGCCGCTATCGCCCAGCTCACCGTATTGGGCGAACAGACGGGTGTGCCGGTCTTCTCCGACCTGGAAAGCAAAAACCCCATTGACATTGCCCAACGCGCTATCGAACAGGCCAAAGCGCAGCGCCTGGACGTTGTCATCGTGGATACCGCCGGCCGTCTAGCTATAGACGAGGACATGATGGCGGAGATCTCCGCGCTCAAAAAATCCCTGCAGCCTCAGGAAACGCTCTTTGTCGTGGATTCCATGACCGGCCAGGACGCCGTCAAAACCGCCGAAGCCTTCCACGAAACCATCCAGTTCGACGGGGTGGTGCTGACCAAACTCGACGGCGATACCCGGGGCGGGGCAGCGCTTTCCATCAAATACACCGTAGGGAAACCCATCAAATTCGTCAGCTCGGGCGAAAAAATGGATGCCCTGGACATGTTCTATCCCGACCGGATGGCGCAGCGCATCCTGGGCATGGGGGACATCGTGTCCTTCGTGGAACGCGCCCAGGAACAGTTCGACGAGAAAGAAGCGGAGCGCCTGGAAAAGAAAATCCGCAAGAACCAGTTCGACTTCAACGATTTCTTGGGGCAGATCAACCAGATCAAAAAAATGGGCGACCTCAAGAGCGTGATGAACATGATCCCGGGTATGGCGAAAATCACCAAGGACATAGACATCAACAACGATGCCTTCACGCGCGTGGAAGCGATGGTCTTCTCTATGACGCCTAAGGAGCGCGCCAACCCGGACCTGATCAACATGAGCCGCAAACAGCGCATCGCCAAAGGGTGTGGCTATACGGTACACGACGTCAATGCGTTCATCAAGCAGTTTGAAAACATGCGCAAAATGATGCACAAGATGAGCAAGATGCCGGGTATGGGTATTGCCCCGCCGTCGCCCTCTTCTATGAAAAAACGCTAATAGCCCATAAAAGCGCGCAGCGCAGGCGCAGGTTGCAGGAAGCGCCCTGTGCGCGCAGTGCTCTTGGTCTCTTTCCCCTTTTCGTGAAGGGCCTTGTACACTTGTTCCACGTTTGCCTCCGGGCGGATGCTCTTCATGAGCCCCACCATGCCCGCCACGTGCGGGGCCGCCATGGAAGTGCCGCTATACTGTGCGTACTGCCCCCCTGGGATACTGGAGTAGATGTCCACGCCGGGTGCTGCGAGCGCCATCCCAATCCCTTGTACGTCGTTTGAAAAATCGGCGCGTTCCAGGGTTTCGTCCACGGCGCTGACGCAGAGGACGCCGGGTACGTTGGCGGGGGTAAAGTCCTTAGCACTCCGGTTGGAATTGCCGGCAGCGGCCACCACGATCGCTCCCTTCTTTTGTGCATATTGAACGGCTTTGGCATACGCGCCTTGTTTGGAAGCACTTCCGGGGCCCCCGAGCGACAGGGAGAGTACATCTGCACCCTGGTCGGCGGCAAAAAGCATACCTTCGATGATGGTTTTCTGGGTGCCGAACCCTCCTGCTCCCAACACTTTGACGCTGGTGACTTCCACAAAGCGGTTGTCGCGCGAGAAAGAGGCAATCCCGGTGCCGTTGTTGGACACCGCTCCGGCAATCCCCGCACAGTGGGTGCCATGTCCTTTGGGGTCGTTGTCGTAAGAGGGCTTCAAGGAGCGGTAGTTGGCGTTGAGATCCTCGTGCCCTGCCTCCACCCCGGTGTCGAGTATGGCGACCAGTGCCTTCTTCTTGGGCTTGACCCCGCTTTTTTCAAGAAAATCAAATAAAGCGGCCATATTCATTTCCCGGAAGGCCCACAAATTTTCTACGCCAGGGTCGTTCAACCCGTATGCAGCAGGGCCAGGTGGACTGGATTTCGGTGGGTCGGTGCGCAGGGGGGCTACCTGCACGATTTCATTTTCTTCCACCCAGGCTACCCCGACCTGTCGCCCAAGCTGCCGCGCGATGCGGCGCATACGGGGAGCGTATGCGGCAGGTATATCGGCCACATAGTAGTTGTCGAGGGTCGTATGCGCGCTGTCTGCCGGGTAGAAGGCGCGTTGTATGCGCAGCCCGTACCGCTCGCCCAGGTATTCCAGCGAAGACAGGGTGCTGCCCTCGCGGAGTTCCAGTAGGAGCTCGCCTGCGGGGTCTGGGGTCGTTTCCGGGCGGTAGGGCAAGGTATGGGTCACCTCTTCTTGCACGTAGGCCCATAAAGCCCAAAGCGCCAATACCACGCCGGGTAGGGTCCAGCGGCGCCTGCCGGCCAAAATGCCAAAGAAAGCCCCAAAGATACCGACGAAGAATAAGTTATATATCACTTTTTCCAGCAGGTACATGGCCGGTGCACCCGAGAAGAGCAAAGCGGCGGTATATACCAACGATGCCAGGGCCAGCAATCGCCGCCCGAGCTTCCTCTCTGGCCGCAGAAACCAGTATGCCAAAGCGCAACAGGCCAGAATAAATCCCAGAAGATAAGCCATAGCCAGGTTTTGGTACAAAGATGACGGGATTTGCCGTAAAGGTCAAGGTTTTTGTTGGATAGATGGGCCATTGCATGACCGTACCGGCACAGGAGGATCGTTCTTGCGACAAAAATCACAGTAATATCGTCGCGGGTTCCTTACTTTTGTGGCCTAAACCAATATGGATATGGCACAAGCAACAGAAACCCAAACATGCGTCATCATCGGTGCCGGCCCTGCCGGCTACACCGCTGCTATTTACGCTGCCCGCGCAAACTTGAAGCCCGTGATGTACACCGGCCACGAACCGGGCGGACAACTGATGATCACCACCGACGTGGAGAACTTCCCGGGCTATCCGGACGGCGTCCTGGGGCCTCAAATGATGGGCGACCTGCGCAAGCAAGCGGAACGCTTTGGCACGGAAATCCGATACGAGAAAATCACAAAAGTGGATTTCTCCACGTCGCCCCATACGCTGTGGTCGGAGAGCGGTACGGTCATCCATGCGGAAGCCGTCATCATCGCCACCGGTGCCAGTGCGAAATGGCTGGGCTTGGAGTCGGAAAAACGCCTCATGAACAAAGGGGTTTCTGCTTGCGCGGTGTGCGACGGCTTTTTCTTCCGGGGCATGGAGGTAGCGGTAGTAGGCGGTGGCGACTCGGCAGCGGAGGAAGCGTCCTATTTGTCCAAGCTCTGCCCTAAAGTACACCTGCTGGTGCGCCGCGACCAGTTGCGCGCTTCCAAAATCATGCAGGAACGGATTTTGAAGACCCAAAACATCGTCGTGCATTGGAATACGGAAGTGGAAGAAATCTTGGGTGATGAGCAGGTGGAGGGGATCCGGGTCGTCAATAGGGT
>JBEGMH010000218.1:0-12202 GCA_041183125.1 Bacteroidota bacterium
CTTTACACGAGGATATCCGGGACATGTCGGAGAGCATCGAAAAACTCCTACAGCTCGCCCGCCTGCACTCCGGGGTGGACACCCTGCGTTTTTCAGACACCCGCCTGGATGAAATGCTCTACCAGGGAAGGCAGATGATCTTAAAAGCCAACCCCGGGTACCAGGTGCAAATCGAAATCGTCAACCTCCCGGACCATGAACAGGATCTTTGTGTGCGGGGCGATGAATCGCTGCTGCGCATAGCCTTAGCGAATTTATTGGATAACTGCTGCAAGTTCTCTACCGATCGCAAGGCGAAGGTCGTCCTGGATTTCAGCGCCCCTTTTCCACTCACGATCGAAGACAACGGCCCCGGCATCGCTGCGGAGGACCTGCCGTATATTTTTGAACCCTTTTTCCGATGTACCGAAAATAGTCAAGTAAAAGGTTCGGGTATTGGTTTGTCGCTCGTAGCGAGTATCTTACAGCTTCACGGAATCGAAATAAAGGTGGAGTCAAGCCCGGGGCAGGGTACGAAATACCTCCTGGGTTTTCGTGCTTCTGCCGACAAAGCAGCCGTTCCTGAAATACCCGTCGAAAAACCCAACCGGCCCGGTGTGAAGTGGCTGGTACTGGCTTTGGCGCTGTCGGCGACGGGCTGCTCGGATACGGCACCGGTGGTTCCCCCGTCCGAGCGCTTAGCAGTGGCGGTTGCGCAAGACTGGAACGCGCTGTTCCTGGAAATGGCACAGTTTACCCCGGGGTATCGCCCGCCGGTGAGCGCGCGGATGTTTGGATACATGGGTATCGCCGGCTGGGAAGCGGCCCTGCCGGCGATGCACGGTGCGCAATCGCTCGGCTTCGTGGATAACGCTGACTTGAAGAAGCCGCTCCCACTGTATTTCATCGCTGCGGCATCCTTGCACGCAGCCTATTCGGACCTGTCTTATCGGTTTTTTCCCAACGCCCCGGCGAGGGTTCGGCATAAGAGGAGCGTGTTAGAGAAAAAGTGGGGTAGGCAGATAGCCGCCCTCGGGACGGGGGCAGATGCTTCTGCGCAGTACGGGAAGGCAGTGGCGCGGTCTATTTTTGCCTGGGCGGAAAGCGATACCGTGGGCCGACAGGGGGCCCTTACCAACTATGGCCGCTACGATGCAGTCGTTAAACCAGGTACCTGGTCGGCTTCTAAGGAGGCTTTGCTGCCAGAATGGGGCCATGCACGTACTCTCCTGGTAGCCCCCGAGGGTTTCGCTGCCCTGCCGCCGAAGCGGTTCTCCGAATCCAAGTACTCTGCTTTCTTCGCACAAGCCATGGAGTTGTACGCTCTGGCCAAGCCTCTGTCCTCAGAAGAACGCCGCATAGCGGAATACTGGAGCAATGATGTCCCCAACCTCACTTTTGATGCGGCTTCCCGATGGGTGGCGATCGCCCATCAGGTAATAGGGGAAGGAAGCTATGGCCTCCAACGGGTGATGGAAACCTACCTAAAAATGGGATGTGCGCTGAACGACATCACGGTAAAGGTGTGGAAAGTAAAATATGCGTTCGCGTTAGAGCGGCCAGATACCTACATCCAGCGCAATATTGACCCGAGCTGGCAGCCAGTCCTCGAAACGCCCCTCTTCCCGGCTTACCCTTCCGGCCACTCTGCTTTTGGCGCAGCTGCCGCCGCGGTCCTGGAACGACTTTTTGGATATTCTTATACGCTGACAGACAGGAGCTTGGAACGGTGCCCGGACTTCAAAGCCACTCCCCGAAAATACACTTCTTTTGCAGAAATGGCCAATGAGAATGCCCTCTCCCGCTTGTACATGGGGGTTCACTACCGCATGGACTGCGAGGAGGGCCTCCGCTTGGGCCGGCTCGTAGGCCAGCGCATCGCAGATTTCCCTTTAACGTTCGAGGGGAAACTGGCAGAGCACTACGATTAGTGGATATCCTTTTGCTTTTCCATGCCTTTTTCGCATTTTTGCAGCGCAATCTTGCAACACACAGCCGTTTTATGGGCCTAATCGCTCAAATGCTTCACCGCTATGTCCAAAAAGGAAGAAAAAACCACTTTGTCCCAGCAGGGTGTGTCCCCCCTCGAACTGGTGGGCAAGTACGGGGCACCGCTGTACGTTTACGACGCCAATGTCATCGAAGGGCAGTATCAGCGCTTGCGTGCTGCATTCGATGTGCCGGACTTGCGCATCCATTATGCCTGTAAAGCGCTCAGTAACCTGAGCGTGCTCAAGTTTATGCGCGGCCTGGGCACGGGACTAGACACGGTTTCGGTCGAAGAAATCCAACTCGGGCTGGCGGCGGGTTTCGATCCAGCCCATATCAGTTTCACCCCGAACGGAGTTGGGATGGGGGAAATAGAACAGGCCCTGGCGCTCGGGGCACATATCCACCTGGACAACCTCCCCGTCCTTGAGCAATTTGGCCAGGTACATCCAGACGTGCCCGTGAGCATCCGCATCAACCCCCACATTATGGCAGGGGGCAACCTCAAAACATCGGTGGGCCATGTGGACTCTAAGTTCGGTATCTCGGTCTATCAAATGCCGCACGTGCACCGCATACGGGAAAATACAGGTATGCGCATCTCCGGGGTACACATGCACACCGGCTCCGATATCTTAGACGCCGATGCGTTCATGCAGGGGGCAGAGGTGTTGCTCGGCATCGCCAAAGAATTCCCCGACCTACAGTTCGTGGACTTTGGCAGTGGGTTCAAAGTACCCTACAAACCCGGCGACATCGAAACCAATATCGAGGAATTGGGCGCAAAATTATCCCAGCGCTTCCGGGACTTCTGCCGCGACTACGGGCGCAACTTGCGGCTGGTGTTCGAACCGGGCAAGTTCCTGGTCAGCCGGGCCGGTAACTTTTACGTGCGGGTGAACGTCGTAAAGCAAACGACCTCCGCGGTATTTGCTTGCGTGGATTCTGGACTAAACCACCTGATCCGCCCTATGTTCTACAACGCGTACCACCATATCAGCAATGTGTCTAACCCCGAAGGGAAGCCGAGGTTCTACCATGTAGTGGGCTACATCTGCGAAACGGATACCTTCGGCGCCAACCGGCAGTTGCCGGAAGTCCGCGAAGGCGACCTGCTTTGCCTGCACAACGCGGGTGCCTACTGCTTCTCCATGTCGTCCAACTACAACTCCCGCCCCCGCCCGGCTGAAGTGCTGCTGTTCAACGGCAGGGATTACCTGGTGCGCGAACGGGAAGATATGGCGGACATCCTGCGCCACCAAAGTGGCCTCGATGTGTGGGCAAGCACCAGCCCCCGTAAAGATACCGTCGAAAAAATGAGCGCCCCTCTTTGAATCTCACTCAACCCAAACGATATATGACCACGCACGCTACGCGGTACAGCCCACAGGAAACAGAGGGCAAATGGTACCAACACTGGATGGATAAAGGGTACTTCCACTCCGAACCGGACGACAGGGAACCGTTCAGCATCATCATCCCCCCGCCCAACGTGACGGGCGTGCTGCACATGGGGCACATGCTCAACAACACCATCCAGGATATCCTCATCCGAAAGGCACGGCTGGAAGGGAAAAACGCGTGCTGGGTGCCCGGTACCGACCACGCCTCCATCGCTACGGAGGCCAAGGTGGTGCGCATGCTCCGCGAACGCGGTATCCGAAAAGCAGATATCAGCCGCGATGCATTCCTGGGCTATGCCTTCGAATGGAAAGAAAAATACGGAGGTATCATCCTCGAACAGCTCAAAAAATTAGGGGCATCCTGCGACTGGGACCGCACCCGGTTTACCATGGAACCCAAGCTGTCTGCCGCGGTCCTGCACGTCTTTGTAGATTTGTATAAAAAAGGCAAGGTGTATCGGGGTCTGCGCATGACCAACTGGGATCCCGAAGCCAAGACGGTGCTCTCCAATGAAGAGGTCCTCTACAAAGAGGAAAACTCCCAACTTTATCATCTTAATTACCGTCTGGAGGATGACCCCTCCCAGGGGCTGGTCATCGCCACCCAGCGCCCGGAGACCATCATGGCGGATACGGCAGTCGCCGTACACCCGGAAGACCCGCGCTTCGCCCATCTGATCGGCAAGCGGGTGCTGATCCCCTTGATCCATCGCCCTATTCCCGTTATTGCAGATGCCTATGTGGACCGCGAGTTTGGGGCCGGTGCCCTCAAAATCACCCCGGCCCATGATCCCAACGACTATGAAATCGGCTTGCGCCACCGCCTGGAGGTCATTGATATCCTCACGGAAGACGGCAAGTTGAACGAAAAAGCACAGATACTAGTCGGAGAAGACCGCTTCGCCGCGCGCAAAAAAATACGCAAAATGTTAGAGGAGGCCGGTGATTTGGTGCGCCTGGAAGACTACCGCACCAAAATCGGTTACTCCGAACGCACCGACGTCGTCGTAGAGCCCCGTCTGACGCTGCAGTGGTTCATGGATATGAAACCCTTCGCCAAAGTGGCCATGAAAGCCGTACAAAGCGGGGAAGTGCGCTTTTTTCCGGAACACTTCCAGAATATGTACAACAACTGGCTGCAGGAAGACAATATCCGCGACTGGTGCATCTCCCGGCAACTGTGGTGGGGGCAGCGCATTCCCGCCTGGTACCTGGCGTCCGAACGCCTCGGTGAAGAAACGGGTATCTTCGTGGCAGAAACGCCGGAAGAGGCCCTGGGACAGGCCCGTGCCCACAGCGGCAACGCCAACCTGCAAATGAGTGACCTGCGGCAGGACGAAGACGTCGTAGATACCTGGTTTTCGTCCTGGCTCTGGCCGATCACGGTCTTCGATGGGTTTGAGGATCCCAAAGAACTGGCGTATTACTACCCGACCAACGTTCTGGTCACCGGCTGGGACATTATGTTCTTCTGGGTCGCCCGCATGGTGATGGCTGGCTATGAGTGGTCGCCGGAACTGCTCGGGGAGGCATTCGTGCGGGAAAAAGGGGCCATGCCTTTCCGCGATGTCTATTACACGGGTATGGTGCGCGACAACAAGCGCCGCAAGATGAGCAAATCGCTGGGCAATTCGCCCGATGCACTGGAATTGATCGAGAAGTACGGAGCGGATGGTGTCCGCTTCGGTATGTTGTCGAGCGCGGCCGCAGGCAACGACATCATCTTCGATGCGCCTTTTGATCCTGCCACCAATACCGTGCTCAACGAAAGCCGGCTCTGTGAGCAGGGACGGAATTTCTGCAACAAAATGTGGAACGCCCTGCGTTTGGTGAAGGGTTGGGAAGCAGCCGATGCCCCGGAAGGCCCTGTAGAGGCCCTCGCCACGGCCTGGATCCGCCAGCGACTGCTCCAGACTGTGGCGCAGGTGCAGGACTTGTTCCGCGACTACCGCTTGTCGGAAGCACTGATGGCGCTCTACAAGTTTATCTGGGATGATTTCTGCTCCTGGTACCTGGAAATGATAAAACCGGCCCAAGGAGCACAGGTATCCGCGCAAACGCTCGAGGCAACCCAGGAAGTCTTCGAATCCATGATGGTCCTGCTCCATCCGTTCATGCCTTTTGTAACTGAAGAAATCTGGCATCAGCTCCGCGACCGGGCAGAAGGGGAAGACTGTGTCGTCAGCACGTATCCGAAAATTGGGGAGTATGACAAGGAACTCATCGCGGCCGTAGAGCGTGCAAAAGAGGCTGTTGCCGGTATCCGCGAGGCACGCAACAACAACGGGGTAAAGATGAAAGACACCCTTGAGGCCTATATCCAGCAAACACCGCTGGCCCTGCAGTGGGTCAGCATAAGGGGTATCCGGGAAATGATGGTGAAAATGGGCAACCTGGAATCGCTCGAGTTGCGCCAAGGGGACAGCCTGCCCAACAGCGTGGCGTTCCTAGCTGGTACCGAGAAGTTCTTCCTCGTACTCGAAAAACAAATCAACGCCGAAGACGAGCGCGCCCGCCTGCAGAAAGAATTGGAGTATTACCAGGGCTTCGTGGCCTCGGTACAGAAAAAGCTGGGCAACGAACGTTTTGTGAGCAGCGCACCCGCCGACGTAGTAGCCCGCGAGCGCCAGAAAATGGAAGATGGCGAAGCCAAAGTCAAGACGCTGCAGGAAGCCCTGGCTCAGTTATAGGGTAGGGATACAATAAGGGGGTTCAATTTGCGCAGTGTGCAAATTGAACCCCCTCACCTCTTAAAGCTTAGCGGGCAATGAGGAAGCGCTTAGTCTTGGTGCCTTCCTCTGTGCGGGCGTGGAGGAAATAGGTTCCATTGACCAAATTGCTCACGTCGTACTGGAAGTTGCCATTTTGCATGTTCTCGTATTGTTGGGTGAGGACGGTGCGGCCGGCTACGTCCACGATGCGGATTTCCACGAGCGCGGAGTTCTTTTGAAGGTCCAGGTCCACGGTGATTTCCCGGGTTGCCGGGTTGGGGAAGAGGTTCAACTGGCTTTCTGCGAGTTGGGGTTCCTTGACCGAGGTGGTCGGGTTCTTGCGGATGCGCATGCGGGCGATGGCCGTCACCGCGTCGCCAAAGCCACCGAGGAACCATTCGCCGTTTTTCACCACCGTAGCAATGACGTTGTATGGGTATTTCAAGCCGCTATAGGGTACAAACATCTCGGGTGCATACTGGATACTGAGGATATAGGACTTGTTTTTGTCTAAGCGCACGCCTTGGTCGTTGGTGTTTATATCGAGCAAGGGCGTGGTAATCAGAGCGTAGTTGGCTTCGTTGGTGAAGTTATGGAAGCCATAGCCCACGATCTTCAGGTCTGCGTCGTCGAACTTGGCGTCGTTGTTCTCGTCAATGCGGTACAAGAGCAGCGAGACGGATTTCCCCTGGTGTGCGTTGCTGTTGCTGGCCACGGAGAAGGAAGCCTCGTAAGCCTGGAAGCCATCTGTGACGATATCGTACAGGTTGCCGATTTCCCAGAGATCGCCGGACACTTTCTCCGGGCGGGTAGCTCCTGCGAGGCGGCCATCGTCCTTGGAAAACAGGTTAGGGCTGACGAAGTAGCCAGCCGTAAGCGAGTTGTTGCTGGTATCCTGGTCGGTTTGTGTCGAGCTGACCGACATGCGCACCGTATAGAGGCCCGTATCGCTGGGCACGTAGAGGTTTTCGAGCAGGAAGGTGTCCTGTACCTGGCTGTTGAGGGTTGTGATGGTCTCGGTTTTGGTGAAGGTCTGTTTGTTGGTGCTTTTCACGTCCAGGTTGAGCTTGATGCCGGACTGGTTTTGCAGGCCTTTATTCGAGACGATTCCCAGGGCGAACATGGTGTCCACCTGGCTTACCGGGGTCGAGTAGTTCAAGGCTACCAAAGGCTCGGAAATGGTCAAGTCGAAGTTTGCCTGTGGGTTGGCAGCGAACAGGGAAACATCGTCCACGCGCCATACGTATTCGAACTGCCCCTGCCAGCGGAAGCGGAGAAACACATTGGGCTGGTTAGCTGCATTGGTGCTGATGTCGAGGATCTGCACTTGCACGGCTTGCGATACGTCATTGCGCGGTACATTGGTGAGCACGGGGATGTAGGTGAAGTTGGTGCCATCCGTTGAAATGCCGACCTGGACGATCGAGTTGGTAGGTTGGGAGAAATAGGCATACTGGTTTTCAAAGCGCAGGAAGACTTTGGCCTGGCCACTGCAGTTGAGGGCGGGCGAGGTGATGTGCACGTCGTGCAGGTTATCGCCGTTTTCGTCCGAGTTGAAATAGACAAAGCCGTTTGTTGCGGTTTTGGAGGCAAAGTTGGGCTGCCCTTCGAAGTCTCCGGTGGCGTCTTTGCTCCATTTCCAGCGTTCGGGGCCGTTGTTGGTGCCACCGTGCTTCCATTGGGAAACGATTTTTGCGGAATCGCCAAAGGTTTCCGAGAAGAAGGGAGTTTGGGCTATTGCCGGTTGCAAGAGGGCAAAGGTGGCAAGCAGGAAACAGCCGGTGATGCGGCAGATAGTGTAGTAAGCATTCATTTAATCGAATTTTTGGAATTGATGTAAGGTAGTCTGTTTATGGTTTCAAAATTAAGATTTCGCATGGGCTTTTACTGAACGGCCGGCCTTTTTTGGGGATAAAAGGTCTTAGGAGGCTTTTCATCCGGAATAGGAACGTTGAAAAAGTAAAAAATCGTGCAGTAAGCGCTGTTTGTTCACGGGTACGACGCCGATTTTTTCACAAACCTGCCCCCCGGCCAGGTTTGCGAGGACGGCTAGGGTGCGCAAATCCATCCCTAGGGCGAGGGCCAGGGAGACGATGCTGATGACCGTATCACCTGCCCCGCTCACGTCGGCGACCTGCTTGACCTGGGTCGGCAGGAGGAGCGACTCCCGTTCGTCGCAGACGAAGACCCCGTGTTCGGACAAGGTGATCATGGAAAGGGCGTTGCCCAGTTTCTCGTGGATTCGGAGGGCAGCGCTTTGCAGGGAACGGAGTTCGGGCTCTATCGGCTGGGGCAACTGGGCGCGGATTTCCTTTAGGTTGGGCTTGAACAAGGTGGCGCCCCGGTAGGCCCAAAAGTGCTGGTCTTTGGGGTCCACGGTAGTGGGGATGCCTCGTTTTTGGGCTTCGGCTAAGATGGTTGCGATGAGGGTTGCGCTGAGCAAGCCTTTGTTGTAGTCCTCGAACAAGACGACGTGTATGGCACGGCTGTCCAGGATATGCAGGAATCGGTCTAAGAAAGCGCTTTCTTCCTCCCGGCTGAGCGGCTGAACCATTTCGCGGTCAATGCGCAGCAGGTGCTGTGCGCCGGCCATTACCCTCGTCTTTACGGTAGTGATACGCGAGGCCAGGGGTAGGATTCCTTCCGGGGGCAGGTCATGAGCGGGAAGCAAGTCAGTAAAGATTCCGCCGTCGCTGTCCTGGCCGATGGTGCTGCATAAGTAAGGGGTAGCCCCCAAGGCGCGGAGGTTCAACGCTACATTGGCAGCGCCCCCGAGCCGGTCTTCGCTGTGCGCGAGCTGCACGACGGGCACGGGGGCTTCCGGCGAAATGCGGCGCACCTCGCCGGAGAGGTATCGGTCGAGCATGACGTCGCCCACCACTAATGCGTTGAGCTGGTTGAAGCGTTCGAAGAGTTCCTGTGCTGAAAGCATGATCGTGTTTGGGTTTGCTGTGGGTGTTAGGCAAAAAAAGGGTTCAGGGATTGCAGGATGGCGGCGGTTGCGCCTTTTTGGCGTTCGATATACTGCAGAGCAGCCTCCGAAGCCTCTTGATAGCCCGAGGCATCTTGCCAGCGGCACCATGTACTCTGAAGGTCTTTGCTACTGTGCAGGACTTGCGCCCCCCCGCTCTCGACTAGTTCGACCGCTTCGCGGAAATTGTGGTAGCGGGGTCCGAAAAGTACCGGTAGGCCAAAAGCAATCGGCTCTAGAATACTGTGCAGCCCCTTGCCAAATGCCCCGCCGACCCAGGCTATGCGCCCGTACCGATACACATTCGACAACATGCCGATGTTGTCTATGATCAAGACGTGGGTCTCCGGGGCACTGTCGGCAGAGTACTGCGAGTAGCGAAGTGCCCCGGGGAAGTTGCGCATCACTTGTAGTACCCGGTTTTCATGGATGTCATGGGGGGCTATTATGAGTTTCCACCCCTCAAAATCAGCCGATTGGCAAAGCAGGGCGAGGAGTTGCTCGTCGGGAGGCCAGGTACTGCCGGCGATGAGGGTGGGATGGCCGTTACAAAAAGCAGCTATTGAAGGAAATTCTTGTTTCTGTTCGGCGATGCCCATCACCCGGTCCACCCGGGTATCGCCGCAGACGATACCCCGCATTCCGAAGGTCTTTAATACCCGGGCACTTTCCTCATCCTGCACGAACAAGTACTGGAAAGTATCGAGCTGTTTGCGGAACCAGGCGCCATAAGGACGGAAGAATACCTGAGAGAGCCTAAAGCGGGCTGAGATGAGTACGGCCGGTATCGCGCTGGCCCGCATCGCCTGCAAAAAATGGAACCAGAACTCGTATTTTACGAAAATCGCCACGCTGGGCTGGGTAATGTCCAGGAACTGGCGGGCATTTCGCCGCGTATCGCCGGGGAGATAGCATACCGCGTCCGCTACCGGATAGTTTTTGCGCACCTCATAGCCAGAGGGGGAGAAGAAACTGAGCAGGATAAAGGTGGAGGGATGCTTTTGTCGGACCGCTTCTATGAGCGGCCGCCCCTGCTCAAACTCGCCGAGGGAAGCACAGTGTACCCATACCACCTTTCTCCCGGCGGTGATGGCTGGGGCCATAACAGTGCGTAGGTGGCTTTCCCAGTCTTTGCGCCCCGCAACCCATGCCCGGGCTTTCGGAAGGAAGGGCCGGGCGATGTAAATTCCCGCCAGGTAGAGGTATATGCCGATTGGATACAGGACTTGCATGAAAAAAGGATATGCGTTAATACCAGATTGGACTGCGTTTTCCAAACTGCCAGGGCAGGGACCATCCCGCGCGCAACCCGATGAAACCATCCTGCCGCCCCCCGGTCTCCGGGCCGCGGAGGTCAAACTGGTAGTCGCGCAGCGGATGGGTGAAAGCAAGTAGAATTTCCAAGCCTATGTAAAGGTTTACCTGCCCATTGCGGCTATGCACCTCATAGCCCAGCCATTGATACCCCGCCGGCCCTCCTGCGAGCCGGTCGTAGCCCCGCCCATAGGGCCCTTCTACCTGGGCGACGTAGCGGGAAGGGTCTTTTTGGATGCGGATGAAGTGGTATAGCCAGCCAGCCCCCAGGCTGAGCCGAATCCCAGAACGGGGGCTATCGCCCAAAGGCCAGAGTTTGCCTACCTGTCCGCCTAGATAGGCACCCCTCATGCGGAGTTGCAGGTCTGCGGGCAAGCGGTCATTCCCGATGATGTAGCCCTCGTTGGTGCGCAGGTTGGCTAATACATCCTCTTTGACCTGTCCGCCGAAGAGGAAAGAACCCTGTAGTCCGGCTGTCCAGTTGGACGGGCCGAGCCACCGCAGCTCCCCACCTGGGCTGAATCCCGGACCAAAGCGTTGTCCCATGTCGCCAAAAGGTAAGAAAGCCCCGTATTGAAAAGTGAAGAGCACCATGGTACTGCTGTCCTGGCCATGGAGCGGGACTTTCCCTGGGATCGTCATCAGGAACCACAAAGCGAAGGGGATAATATATCGGTACATCATAGCCATACAACAAAACTACGGGTTGAAAGGCATATTTCTCGCCGTATAAAACGCATATATTTTAATAATATCGCCGCAAAAAAGTAAATTTGGACTTTATTTACACGACGGACTCGTGGCGAGGGGTAGTGGGAAGGAAAAAAGAGTTGTTTTCTGACTGCTTGTAGCCTCCCCTCGCCGTGAGTCTGATATCTTCCTAAAAGTGAAAAGAATTCTCATTACAGGAGGTGCAGGTTTTTTGGGTTCCCACCTCTGCGACCGGTTCATCAAAGAAGGGTTTCATGTCATTGCTATGGATAACCTCCTGACCGGAAACCTACACAATATCGAACATTTGTTCCCATTAAAAGAATTTGAATACTACCACCACGACGTCACCAAGTTCGTGCATGTGCCGGGCAAGCTGGACTATATCCTTCACTTCGCCTCCCCGGCCAGCCCGATAGACTACCTAAAAATGCCTATCCAAACGCTCAAAGTGGGCGCATTGGGCACCCATAACCTGCTCGGCCTGGCCCGGGAAAAAAAAGCCCGTATCTTGGTCGCTTCCACTTCCGAAGTGTACGGCGATCCCATGGTCCATCCACAATCGGAAGATTATTGGGGGAATGTGAACCCCGTAGGCCCGCGGGGGGTGTACGATGAAGCCAAGCGCTTCCTGGAAGCGATTACCATGGCCTATCACAACTTCCACGGGGTGGATACGCGCATCATCCGGATTTTCAATACCTACGGTCCGCGTATGCGGGTAGAAGACGGGCGCGCCCTGCCAGCCTTTTTTTCCCAGGCTATCCGCGGAGAAGGGCTCACAGTCTTCGGCGATGGTTCCCAGACGCGCTCTTTCTGTTATGTAGACGACCTGGTCGAGGGGATTTACCGGCTGCTGATGAGCAACTACCACCTCCCGGTCAACATCGGCAACCCCGACGAGACGACTATCCTCGATTTTGCCAAAGAAATCCTGGCGCTGGTGGGCAACCCCAAGGCCTTCATTGATTACCGTCCCCTCCCCGCGGATGACCCCAAGGTGCGGCAGCCGGATATCACCCGCGCCCGCGCCATCCTGGGCTGGGAACCCAGCGTGCCCCGCAGCGAAGGCCTCCAACGCACGTATGCGTACTTCCGGGAGGTCGTGTCGGTGCCATAGATGG
>JBEGMH010000219.1:0-12037 GCA_041183125.1 Bacteroidota bacterium
CCGTATTGGACTAGGATAGCGACGGCCAACAGGGCGAGGGCATGGTAAAATTGATATTTGACCGCCGTCTCGAAATTGCCTAAGGAAGCCTCGCTCAAAAGGGGGCGCAAAGCGTGTGCTCCCATGGCCCCCAGGGCGACCGAGAGGAATCCAAATACTGCGGACAGGCGGAGGAAGGTGTGGTGGATCATGTGGTATGGTTTGGGTTAAATCGTCCAATCAATAGGTTCTTTGCCTTTGGAAAGCAAGTATTCGTTGGCTTTGGAAAAATGGTGGCAACCAAAAAACGCACCTTGTGCCAGTGGGGAGGGGTGTGCAGCCTCCAGTACCAGGTGCCGGGACCGGTCAATGAGCGC
The DNA here is from genome assembly GCA_041183125.1 of Bacteroidota bacterium. Taxonomy (GTDB): domain Bacteria; phylum Bacteroidota; class Bacteroidia; order Chitinophagales; family Saprospiraceae; genus JADJPL01. The sequence continues at coordinate 357 of JBEGMH010000219.1, forward strand.
TGCTTTTTTGCGGGCGAAGTTTCCCCAGAGCAGGAATACCAAGCCTTCCCGTTTGCGCGACAGTGCGCGGATGACCCCATCGGTAAAATCCTGCCAGCCGATGTACTGGTGGGATCCGGCTTTGTTTTGCTCGACGGTGAGCATGGCGTTGAGCAGGAAGACCCCGTTCTCAGCCCATCGGGTGAGGTCGCCATGGTCGGGAATAGGCAGCCCGAGGTCGGTGTTGAGTTCCTTGTAGATGTTCTGCAGGGAGGGAGGGATGCGCACGCCCCGGGGCACGCTGAAGCATAGGCCCATGGCCTCCCCTGGGTTATGGTACGGGTCCTGCCCCAGGATAACTACTTTGACCTGTTCGAAGGGCGTTTTATTGAAGGCATTGAAAATCAAGCTTCCGGGAGGATAGATAGTCTTTCCTTCCGCTTTCTCTTCTTTGATAAACGCGACGAGGTTGTCGAAAAAGGGCTGTTCAAAAAGGTCCTGCAAGACGGTTTTCCAGGATTCTTCAATGCTTACGTTGGCCATGGCGGAAGGGTGCTTTTTTTGCGGTGACATCGAGCAGGGTCAGCAGGGAACGGACGAGCAGGGGGCGCTGGGTGAACAAAAGGTCATGCCGACTGCCCTGGACCATTTTCCATTGTAAAAAGGCTGCGTTTTTCATGCGCGTATAGGCGTAGCGGGCATTATCTGGAAAAATAAGGCGGTCTTCCAGCCCGTGCAGAATGATGGCGGCGCTTTTGATACGCTCCCACCCAGCTTCCATGGCGCGCAACTGGTCGGCGTGGGCGAGTTTCTCGGCGTTGGCTACGCGCAGGGAGCCTGGTATCAGCCAGCGCAGCCAGGGGTGGCTGGTGGGGTGGGTAATCCAGTAGGTCGTTTCTGCCTCCGGTTTGTTGGAAGAGGATTGCAGCAGTATGCCGTCTATGAGATCGGGATAATCCATGGCTAAGCGGGCCGTGACGGTTCCGCCATAAGAGGAACCATGGAGAACGATGGCTGGATGTATCTTCCGCTTAACCTTCAAAATAGGCGCGATAAGAGCGGCCTGCCGTTCGACCGACACTTCCGGTACGCCATATCCGGAATACCCATATCCGGCGCGGTCCACTGCTAACAGCTTGGCCCGCTTGAGCAGTTGGGTGTCGCGCAGGAGGGACTTCCAAAAAGCAGAGGAGCTGGGGGCACCATGTACAAATACGATGAGGGGCAGGCTGTCATAACCGATTTCCACATAGCGCATCGGCCGCCCTTCTTGCGCATAGTGGTGTACCGAGGCTTTCAGCCCCAACGGGTTCTGGTTGAGTTGCCGCAGAAAAGCAGGGTCGTCTGTGCGCGCCTCCAGTAAGCGGTAGAGCAGGGCCACCACAAACAAGATGGAGAAGGTGAAATAAAACCTGCGGCCTTCTGCCCAGCGGAAGGCCCGGAGTTGGAGCTGGACGTACGTTTTCTTCATCATTACGATAAAAAACAGGGGAAAACCACGGAATGTTTACGCGGAAGTCAATGGGCTTTGTCCTGCACGCAGCGGAAGCCAATGGTGCCATTGCGTTCAAACCCCGGACTGATGCGCAGGAGCTTTTGGGAGTAGGTCAGCTCGCGCGGCCCTCCTTCCACATACCACCAACTGTTAGCCGGCAGATAGTAACTGCCGCCTTTGAGGATGTGAAACGTATTGGCACCATTGGCATAGACGTCGTGGGTCAGTTGCCACACGCTGCCTACCAGATCTTCGAGTCCAAATGGGTTTGCACCCCCGGGATAGCTGCCGACGGGGGCGAGTTTCCCATTGCCGCTGTTGCAGAGGGTGGAATCTACTTTCAGCCGGGATACGGTGAGGGTGTTGGTTATGACCTGGCTTTCCCGGCCCACCCGGGCTTCTTTGGACCAGGGCCAGTCGCGCCCGTCAGAGGTCTGGGCCGCGTATTGCCATTCCAGTTCGCTGGGCAGCCGCTTGCCGGCCCATCGGCAATAGGCAAGGGCATCGTCATAGTGGATAAAGACTACGGGGTGCTGTTCCTGGCCGATGGGTATCTTCCCAGCGTGCCAGTGCCGGAGGAAGTTGCTGGTGTCGGCGGGGCGGTATCCGCTTTGTTGCAGGAAGGTGAGGAACTGTGCGTTGGTGACGGGGTGTTTGTCCATGTAAAAACCAGGTACTTCTACGCTGTCTTTTGGGTAATGGTCGGGATGGGGGATGAAGTTGTCGCCATAGGTGACGCGGAACAGGAAGCGGCCGCCGGGGATACTGACCATGTCAGGCGGGGTTTTTTCAGCCGCAGCGGTGCGCTCGGGGGGACTGATGCGCCGTGCTGAGCCAGCCGGGATGGGGATGACGCGCTCGTCGAGGAGTTCACCATTGTCAAATACCTGCACGATCATTTTGCCCTCATACGCACCAAAGTGATCGTATAAACGGATGCTCTGCCGACCCGTGCTGAACCGAACAGGGCTTTTGGCATAGCTCGGGTCGCCGGCCCACACGCGAACCTCGTCGCCGCGCCGGGCGGAGAAGTGGAGCAGGTCGCCGTCGCGGTGTACTTCTAAGACCTTAGGGAGCACCGCCAGGATACCTGCTGCGCCTTCATTATTGGTGCCCAGCCACTTAGAGGAAAAGCCTTCCAGGTCAACGGAGATAGCCCAGCGCCCTTCGACGGCTTGCACAGGTACTTCGAGGTGGTTCCAGAGGTCTACGACATGCGCGTCGGCTTGTGCCGGCACATAGAACAGAGGCCCCGTAAAGCCGCCGGGCAGCCGGCTGAACAGGGTGAAAACGGTTTTTTCCCCCTTTGGCCAAGCGTTGACATAGACCGAATCGCGCAGCGAAGGATAGAGGGGCGTAAAATTAAACTGATGGAAATGCGAGCTGTTTTCGCGTTGTGCCATGAGGATGCGGCCCCAGTAGGCGTATTGCTCGTCCAGCCAGTCGGGCCGGCCGGGTTGGAATTGGTTGATTTCAGTGCCGTACCCGTTGAAGAGCGACAGCGCGAACTCCCGGCGGATGGGCTCCTTAAAGAGCTCCGCTACGCGGAAAATCGCAAAATCGGGCCGGATGAGCTTGTTGAGGTTGAGCAGGGGAGGGTAGTACAAGGCATTGTGTACGCGGCCGGAGAGGATGCCGGGCATGTCTTTGGGTACTGCCATGCCTTCGCTATACATAATAACGCCAGGCCGGGCGTGGTCCGCTGCCTGTTGCCGCTCCGGACTGGATTTTCCTTCCGTGTCGAGCACGACGCCGTCGGCACCGATCTCGCGGATCATTTCCGACATGCCGGTGTGGTGGTCTTCCCAGCGGGTACTCTCGTCCCAGGGGTTGTAGCTGATGAAAAAGCGGGCCCCCAGGCGGCGGCTGTTTTCGGCTTGTTCCCGCAGGGCGGGGAGCCCGCCGGGAAGGTCGCGCAGGAGATCCCACTGGTTGCGCTGGTCGAGCCCCAACATCGGCCAGTTAGGCCATATTCCGACGACATCGGTGCCGCCGAGCAGGGGCTTCATGCGTTGTAAGAACGCCTGGAGCCGGTACTGTCGGGTATCGGGGTCGTAAAAATCGCGGTCCCAGCCCATGATGAGGTGCATGGCATAGGCGTGCCGTATCCACTGCTGGTCAGCCCTCCGGTACAGGCTGTCGTCGAATAGTTTGCCTTCGAGGTCGTATAAATAGCGCTCCTGGAACATGCGCCGCAGCCCCTCCTGCCAGTCGCCGCGGACTGTTTCCACCCACAACTGGTACCCGACGGAGCCGCCGGGCAGGAGCTGGGTTTCAAAACGGCGTCGCCGGGCTTTGTCGTTCCACTCCCGTCTGCGCGCCAGGGCGCAGAGCTGGGTTTGTGCGTCTAAGGGAAGGCTTGCATAGCCCAGTTCCCAGGCATTGTCAGGGAGGATGACGTTCACAGGAGCCCGGCCGGGCAGGAAGAGGTGGGCCCTCGACAAGCCGTGTTTGCCCAAGCCGCTGAGATAGGGGTGCTGTGGGGAGCTGCCGAGGGGTACTACATTCTCTAATACGAGGGTGTCCTTAGGCGAGGGGTTGTGGAACCGGATGTAGAAGCGGGTATAAGTATCTCCCTTTTCCGGGGTAGAAACGACGACCTCTAGCCCTTCCAACCGGTATCGAATACTGTCGCTTAGGGATTGGTCGGGTGTTGCGCTGTGGGAGTACAGCGTCCTCCCGTTCACGACGGCTGAAAAAAGGGGGGTGCCGCCGGGCAGTGGATGGGTTTGCTCCGAAACGCGGACGCCGCTGAGGCGAAGGCTTTTTTTGCCGGCAAAAATGGGCACGGGCACCTCCTGGCCGGTGGCCGTGTACAGGCAGACCAGAAAACAGGGGAGTAGCAGCAGGGTGCGGGGCATCGTGATCATCTCTCGCATGGTGTGAAAGGACTATCGTATAACAGCGGCAGGTTGAATATGTGCTTACGTACGGGTTTTGAGTTGGTAATCCAGCCTTGCCTGGTCGGCAATGCGCTGTTCCAGGACGAGGATATAGCTTTGGCTGGCTTTGTTCCCGTATTCATTATACGCTTTTTTGGCCCAGTCCAGGGCGGTCGGCAGGGCGCCGAGGCGTTCTGCTGCGACCGCTAAATTGTGCGCAGCGCGGCCTGCGGTTTTGCTGTCCCGGCTGCGCACCAGGTCCCGCCATATCTTGGCAGCTTCTTCCCAGTCGCCGGTTTTGACGTAGCGGTTGGCGCGCTCCATAGCCTCCTGGGCTGCTCCTTTTGCCGTATTGTAAAAGGTGCGGCTCACGGTAATCCACACGGGGGCGATGCGCATGCCGTACTTGTGGCCGGCCTCCAGCGCCAGTTCGCGCGTCACGGCATAGATATCGCGTAAATTGCGGCCCGCAGCTTCCTGGGTGCTCCCGTAGGCGGAATCATCTATGAACTCGGTGATAACGGTTTCGTCTATCACGGCGCGTACCTTGGGGTCGTAGAGGCGCCAGCCCACATAGATGCGCAGGTTGCGGCGGGCGGTAAAGGAGGTGACGACCGTCTCGGTGCCATCTTTGTTCTTTTGCTTGCTCTGACTAGAGGTGTGGGAGACCGTGGTGTTGTTGTCGAATGATTCGATCGCGGCGACGGCATCCGCACCGTATCGCTTGCAGATGCTTTCGATTTCTTGCCAGGGCAGGGGAGGGAGCATATTGGCCCCGTTTTTGGAACCGGTCAGCTCCAGCGAGCTGGCTTTGACCTGAAAACGCGGGGTGCGGGAGAGCGCATCGCCCAATCCGAGCAATGCTTTGGCGCGGCCTTCGCGGTCCTGGCCGACCGATTCCCCGCTCACCATGCCTTCTACCACGTTGGCAAAGCCTTTCTCAGGCTTGCTCCGATCTAGGGTGACGATGGTTTTAATATGCTCGGGCAAGACTACCTGGGATGGCTGTAGGACTTCCAGCATGGTCATACTGGTACTGCAACTGAATGTGCCCAGTGCGAGGAGGGCGAAGAACAGGTTTTTCATAAGACATAGCTTTAGATGATGGCAACTTCCGAGTGAAAGTAATACAAAATAGGGGTTATCCGTTGATTTTTCGCATAGAGGGTGCGTGGCGGTGCACAGATTTTTTAAACAAAAGAAAAAATCATGCGTTATGAGCCATTAGTTTTTATATTGTAACCCTCTTTTAATCCTTGTGCCCTTGGCGCTAACATTCTTCCATTATGACGATGAATCCAGTACATGCTCAAAACGGATCGGTAAAGGCGGGAATTGACGACCTCTCTATCTACGTCCCACGCATTTATCTGCCGATGGAGGCTTTGGCCGATAGCCGGGGCTATGAGTTCGCCAAGTTGCGCGACGGCCTGGGGCTGCATGCGATGGCTTTTCCCGATGCCCATGAGGATTCTGCTACGATGGCGGCCAATGCGGTACTCGAACTGATGGAACAAAACCAATTAGACCCGACCCAAATCGGCCGGATTTACGTGGGTACAGAAAGTGCCCTGGACGGCTCCAAGCCAACCGCAACCTATGTGCTGGATATGCTCACGCAGTACTATTCCCGCCAATATGGCCCCGACTGCTTCCTCCACTGTGATGTAGTGGACTTGACTTTCGCTTGTATCGGTGCCGTGGATGCCCTCCAGAACACCCTCGATTGGGTGCGCGCCAAACCAGGGCGCATAGGAATCGTAGTCAGCTCGGATGTAGCCAAATACGAACTGGGCTCTGGTGGGGAATACACCCAGGGCGCCGGGGCCATCGCCCTGCTCATCCGCCAGGACCCGCGCTTGTTGGCTATTGATGGCAACTGGGGGGTGGCAACCCGCAGCGTACACGATTTTTTCAAGCCGGTGCGCACCTTCCACAAGGAGCAGATTGTCGCCGAGGTGCTCAAACTCGCTGGCCTGGACCATATTTCCCCCGAAAAAATCTTAGCCCAACTCTCCGACAACCTCTCCGTAGAGGGCTTCTTGGACAGCAACGAAACGGAGGTACAGGTACATAAGGAAACGCCCATGTTCGATGGACCGTATTCCAACTCTTGCTACCAGGAACGCATCCGCGAAGCGCTGAGCGACTTCGTGCGCTCCAACAGCCTCCCCGCGGATACGCCGGTGACCAACCGCTGGAAGCGCCTGGCTTTCCACCTGCCTTACGCTTTTCAAGCCCGCCGTATGTTCTCGGAAGTCTTTTTCGAAGAAGCCGTAAAATCGGGGACCTGGACGGATATCCAGGCAGAAGTGGCCTTCGCCCAGCCTAAACCCGGCGATTTCAATTCAGATGAAGCATACCAAAATGCGTATTCCGAATTCCTGCGCGCCATCACCAAGACGCGTTCGTACCGCCAGTATGTCCAGGATAAAATCGAAAAAAGCGAACGGGCTTCTTCGCTCATTGGCAATATGTATACGTCCTCGATTTTCCTGGCACTGGTCAGTATCATCGAGTCGGACCTTCGCGATGGGGTAGAGCTGAGCGGTGCCCGCATCGGCTTTTTCGGCTATGGCAGCGGTTCTAAATCTAAGGTGTTCGAAGGAGAGGTACAGCCGGCCTGGCGCGAGGTCGCCGAAGGCTGGAGGCTGATGGACCGCCTCAAAGAGCGCCAGGCTATCCCCTACGCGACCTATGAGGCGCTGCACCGCAAACAGCTCAAGCAGAGCGTCGGGGATATCTCAGGTGAGTTTTACCTCGATGCCGTCAACCAGGAGCCGGGCAATTATACGGGTGCCCGTACCTACCGCTGGAAGTACGAGCGCACGCCCAAGCTGGTGCCCCATGTGTAACCTGTTGTTGCGCTGCTTGTATATCGCGCTTTTTCCCTGCTTGACCGACGGTGCAGAGCCCGCTGCCGCCCCGCTGTCGGTCGAAGTACAAAACCTGCGCCATGAACGGGGGCAAGTAGCCATCCTGCTGTTCGACAACCCGGACGGCTTCCCCAAGTCGCCCGAACGCGCCGTGCGCAACTGGAAATTTCCCCTGGGCAAGGGTCGGCGCTTCGAGTTGGGCAATCTTCCGGAAGGGCGCTATGCGCTCTCGGTCATCCACGACGAAAACGCCAACGCCCGCCTCGACGCGAACCCATTCGGCATCCCGCAAGAGCCTTACGGCTTCTCCAATAACCCGAAAGCCGTTTTCGGCCCCCCTGGTTTTCAGGAAGCTGCCTTCGAGCTGCGGGGCAGGGCACTCGACCTACAAGTGAAAATGGTCCACTGGTAGGGGTGCCTCTATTTCGACTCTAACCGGCCTTTGTCTCCCAAACGCCATACTTTGCCTTCTGCGTCGGCGGTGCGAAAGATAAAGTAGCTGCCATCCCCCCTCATTTCAGGCATAAAGGTATAATCCGGCCAGGCCACTGACGGGATTTTCAACTGACCGAGTGCGGTAGCATACGCCCCATGCTGCTGGCGATAAAGCTTTTGGGCGTAAAATAACTGCCAGAGTGCCCAGGCAACGCCGTGGGAAGAGCGCTGCTGAAACCTTTCCCGCCCATCATCCCCTTCGAGCGCGGAAAACTGGACCCAGCCCCAGGTTTCCGGACGGTGCATGTCTATGCGCCCGGTCGGGGACCACACCCAGTTAGACTCCGGGAATGGCCGCCCGGTAGCGGGGTTGGTCTTTTTTCGGTACCCATTGCCATCGGGTTCCACCTGCCAGTCTACCCTCGAAAAATTGACCCGCCACTGTTCCCCGGGCTGCGGGCGGCCCTTATGGCTGCCCAGCTCGGTCAGTACGGAAAAAGGGATGGCGATCTCGATGCGCCAGTAAGCATCCGTATCCTCCGGGCGGTTGAGGGTGCCTTGTAGCTGTACCGCTGTTTTGAGGCCGCGGATATCCCAGTGATTGGTGTAACTGGGCGTCTCAGCGAGGTGGTAGGGGGCAAACAGGAGGAGGTCCCAGACGGTGTTGAGGGCGTTCATCTCGAGTTCGGCGTACTGGCGGCCATCGCCGTCGGGGTCAATGAACACCTCGAAATCGTCGTCGTGGAAAATGACGGCGTCCCGTTGTGTCAAGTTGGCCCAAATATGCGGTTCTGCCAGTTCGGCGGCGATGTAGAAATACTCATCGTCCCACAACATCTTGGCGCGGGTACGCAGGGGAGGGGCAGGCTTACGGCTGCCCTCTATGTCGGTGAAATCGTCTGTCCAGGGGGCTGCCGCCCAGGCGGTATCGGAGAGGACACCATCCACCTGGATAGGTTTGGGGCTTCGATAACAAAGGTACTGTCGCGGGGCAAACGGGATGGGATGCTCATACGCGACGGGCGTTTGCGCCCGGGCGGAAGCCACCGCCAAGGCGATTGCGGAAAGCCAGGTGAAGCGAATCATAGTCAAAGCATTTTCAAGGCATCCCAGTGGGTCGGTTTCATACCGTTGGCCTCAAAGATAGCAAAGCCGGAAGCCCCTGCCGAGCGCGCACTGCGCACCGCTTGTTGCAGGCTTTCTTCATTGGGCAGGTCGGGCAGGTACAACCCACTGAATACCGGCTTTTTATTGTCTTCCCCTTTGAGCCGCGAGAGGGCTGCTTCGGTTTGTTCGCCAATCCAGGAAATGGGGGCTTCGTAAAAGCCGTTGTAGAGCATGGGGAGGAAGCCATCGAGATCCCAGCGGTGCCATTGTTGCCGCACACTTTCCCAGTTGGGGAAGACAGCAGCGGTAATTGTCTTCTCGTATTTACGGGCAATTGGTACCAGGTGCTGGTTCACCAGATTCGTCACCGAGTCGTAGCGGTGTTGCCGCCAGGCTTCATTTTGGGAAGGGTCTTCAAGGGAAAGCGGGTCAATGCCCGTCTTGGCTTTGAACGCCTCGACCGAGCACTTTTCATACCCGTAATCGTACTGTGGGTACTCTTTGTCCTGCACAATCTTGTATTTGGGCTGCAGTCCTTTTGCCAGAATGACATCCGGGTAGCGGATATAATCGAGGTGGATCCCGTCGAGCTCGGCAATCTTACCCAGGGCTTCTACCCGCTGTGCGATGAACGCCTGTACTTCCGGGTGGCAGGGCGAAAGGAACTTATAATAGCCCACATACGCGGGTTTTTCATGGGCCGACTCGCCCAGGCGGTTCACCGCATACCAGTCGGGGTGCTTTTGGAGGATATCGGGGTGGTTGCAGGGCATGGTCCACATCCAGGCGTGTACTTGCAGGCCAGCTTCGTGGGCCAGGGGCAGGATGCGCTCCAACAAACGGTCCTGCGTGAAGCCCGGCAGCTCGAAGAGCGCCATATTGCTGCCATAGATTTGTGGCAGGACGGCTTCAATGCCCGCTTCTGCCATCTTTCCGAAGCGGACCCGGAAGATGTCGTCCGTCGTTTCCGGGGAAACGCCCATCCACATCCAGCGCTGCGGGAGCTTCTTGGCTTTCTTAGAAAAAAAATGAGCATCCAGGCTCTGAGGGATGCCGGTGGCGCCCAGCGCTCCAACGCCTAACAGCTTGAGAAATTCGCGTTTTTTCATCCGTGCTTTTTTTATTGCGCCCAATATACGACCTTTGAGGGATAGACTTGTTGCGAGGAGCTGGCAAGGTGGGAAAAAACAGGTATCCCCTTCGCAACAAGTCTAATAAATCCCCTCGAATCCAAAACACCCTCCGCCCATGCGCCGATTTGCTGTTTCCGATATCCATGGCTGCGTACAGACCTTTCAAGACCTGCTGCTGAGCATCCAACTTTCAGAAGCGGATGCGTTGTACCTGTTAGGGGATTTCATTGATCGCGGCCCGGACGCACAAGGGGTCATAGATACTATCCTGGACCTGAGGGATGCAGGGTTCAACGTGTCTTGCCTGCGCGGCAACCACGAGCAAATGTTCCTCGACGCATTGAAAGGCGGGGAGCGGCAAAAGGCTGCGTTCCTGGTGAACGGGGGTACAGAAACGCTCCGCAGCTTCGGGGTGTCCAGCGTCGAAGAAGTCCCCTTGCGCTATGTGCATTTCATGGAAGCGCTGCCGTACTACATAGATCTATCAGACTACCTGCTCGTCCATGCGGGCTTTAATGGCAATACAGGCGACCCACTCCTGGACCTGGACAGTATGCTCTGGATCCGCAACTGGTACTTTTCCATTGACCCGCACTGGTTGGGAAAAAAGAAAATCGTACACGGGCACACCCCCATCGGCAAGGAAGCGATCCAGGGTATGTGCGGGCACTTGCCCGAGGCCCAGGTACTCAATATCGACGCTGGTTGCGTATTCAAGCGCATCCCCGATATGGGGCACTTGTGTGCCTTTGACCTGGATACGCACCAGCTGTTTTTCAAACCGTACGTCGGGTAGTAATGTCGGTTTAACCTTATTTAACCTTAAATCTACCCTGCTTAACCGATGGAGCCGGCGGACAAGCCTATCTTTGTGGCGTTAACAATCAACCTACATGTTTATGAGATCTTTTATTTTGACTTTTCTACTGGTCCTGTCCTTTGCAAGCGCAGCCCTCGCGCAAAACAAAGCCGCTGCCCTCAAAGGCAGGGTATTGGACAATAAAGACCAGCCCCTGCCCATGGCGACCGTCATGCTCCTCCAAGCCAAAGACTCCGTGCTGAGCACCTTTGGCATGAGCGACGACAAAGGGGCGTTCTCCCTGCAAAAAACGGGAAAAGGGGAGTATATCCTCCAAATCACCTTCCTCGGCTATCAAAACTTCCAAAAAGCAGTGTCCATCACCGGTATGGAAGAAAGCATCGAAATCGGCGATGTCAAACTGGAAGAACAGAGTGAGCTACTCTCTGAAGTAGTGGTACAAGGCGAGGCCAATCCTCTGAATATCAAAAAGGATACCATCGAATACAACGCAGTGGCCTTCAAAACCCAACCCAACTCCGCCGTGGAGGAGCTCCTCAAAAAACTCCCCGGCGTGGAAGTTGAAGCGGATGGGACGGTGAAGGCACAGGGGGAAAACGTAACCCGTATCCTCGTGGACGGCAAGGAGTTCTTTGGGCGCGACCCCAAAATGGCCACGCGCAACCTCCCCGCCGATGCCGTAGATAAAGTACAAATCTTCGACAAACTCTCCGACCAGGCCGAGTTCTCCGGCGTGGATGACGGCAACCGCGAAAAAACGATCAACATCTCCTTGCGCGAAGATCGCCGCCGGGGCTACTTTGGTACCGCCACCACTGCCGGTGGCTCTGCTCCCGACCTGCCCTCCAGCGACGCGGGCCGCTTCGAAGGCAAACTGAGCATCAACCGCTTCAGCAAAAACCAACAGTTCTCCATCCTCGGCATGGCCAACAATACCAACCAGGAAGGCTTCAC
>JBEGMH010000220.1:0-9550 GCA_041183125.1 Bacteroidota bacterium
GGTAGCGGAAAGGCAGCCGCTCAGGGCGAGCCATCCATAGCGTTGGCACATGCGCATCGTACAGCATTTTGTTCCGCTAAAGGTAGGCCAATTTTTTTACATGCCCCCGCGCGACCACGACCTGTGCCAGCATCCCCAGGCTGGGGATGTCCACCTGTACCCGGGCGCTGCCGTTCATCGCGATAATCCGCCCCCGGAACTGTTTCAGGGGGCCAGCCGTGATCTCTACCTCGTCGCCCTGGGCGAGTGCGCCGACACCGACCTGCACCGGGTGTTCCGATTGGCCGAGCTGCCGGATCAGGGCGAGGTCCCGTTTGGACAAAACGGCCTTTTCCTCGCCAAACTTCACGAAACCAGCGACATGCGTCATTTTCACGACATCTTCATGTTGCTCGACATGACCCAGCCCCACGAACACATAGCCGGGGAACAACACGACCTCGACCAACTTCTTCCGGTCGCTCCACTGGTGCCACTGCTTCTGTACCGGTACGCAGTGTTCGATACCGTCCCGGGTCAGTTGCTTGGCCACTACGTGCTCGCAGCGGGACGCCACGTACAGCACGTACCATGTTAAAGAGATAGGTTGCTCACTCATCGTCAATAGGGTTTTATGGAACAGGAATGGATGAAGTAGGGGTTTGGGAATAGAAACTGTGTACGACCTCAAGAGGTCGTTTTGTAAGTCCAAGGGTTTTGGGGATAGCAATGTCAGGCCGTGCACGGACGGCACAACGCGTAAAAACTAAATATCAACTTCGTGTGAGAATGCTCTCCTTAATTGGGGTTCGCCGTTTCGGGCACTTGTGCGGGCTGTAGCTGGCTCATAAAGGTCGGTACATCAAATTCCATCCAGTGGTCTACGATTTTGCCGTCTTCGAGTTCGTAGATGATGATGCCGCTCGCCGTCAACGTGTTGCCGGTAGGGGGCATGCCCATCAACTCGCCGGTGTGGCGGCCGTGGAAGGTGAAGCGCACCACCACCTTGTTGCCTTCGGCGATGATGTCGTGGGGCTCCAGCACATAGCCGGGGGAGCCTGCCTGGAACACTTCGACGTGGCGGCGCAGCTCAAGGTCGCGGTCGGAGATGAAGCGCTCGTATTTCTCCTCGGTGATGGGGAGGGTGCGAAACGCTTCTAGGTAATCCACGATAATTTGCTTGTTGTTCAGGTCGCTCATTTCAAGTTTTTTTTACATCAGCAAGTGGTACAAACATATCACATCAAAACATGGTAGTATTGTAAAAAACGGACATTTTTTCACTCGTCTGAAAAATTGATGTTTTTTTTATCAAAAATATAGGTGGAAGGCGTCATGCCAGAGAACGTTTTGAACTCCCGGATCAGGTGGGCCTGGTCGTAGAAACCGTTGGCACCCGTCAGTTCCCGCCAGTTGAACTTACCGGCGTTCACGCAGTAGAAGGCATACCCGAAGCGTTTGAGCCTCGCGAAGAACTTGGGGCTCATGCCCGTCTGCTCCTTAAATACGCGGCGAAGGTGCCGGGGGGTGATGCGGAGCTGCTGGGCCAGGTCGTCCATGGCGAGGAAGCCCCGGGTGTTCAGGATGGTGATGGCTGCGCGGTCGGCGATGCCCAAAGTCTGCAGCCTGGGTTTAAAGCATTCCAGAAAATAGCGGTTGGCTAAGCGTATTTTGTCTTCGGGTGTAGGGGCTTCGGCCAGGGCATCGGTAAACCCGTCGAGTTTTTTGCCCAAAAACAAATCTGCGTCCAGGCGCTTGTCGGTAAACTCCTCCAGATCGGGGAGCTGGAAAACCTCTTTGAACGCCGGGCTCCGAAAGATGACCCCCAGGGAGCCGATGTTTCCGGAAAAGCCAATTTTGTACGGCTCCGTCGAGGTACCGGAAAGGAAGCAGCGCGGCAGCAGTTCGTCCTGGTAGTGTGCGTTGCTCAGCCGGTAGCGCTCGCCGTAGTTGAACACCATCGCGCAGGAGGGGTTGGCCGTGGACGGGAGGGTGTAGGGACCCAACTCCGCACCGCAGTACTCGAGGAGGTAAAACCAACTGATGTGTGGCCTTAGCTCGGGGACAGGGAGGTATTTCCGGTAGTAGAACATGGCATAGCGGAACAGGTGGTTTTGTTTTTTCCAAAAAACGATTCCGGAAGGTAAAAATTCTGCTGAAATCGCACAAGGCCAAATTTAGATATATTGATGAGAGTATTCCTTATATTTTCCGTCCTATCCCTTATAAAAATAGTTCAAAAGGCTTTTTCAGCCCCCGACAAAAGCCTTTCAGCCTTCCCTATTTTCCCATTCCCCCGGCGAAACACCCATCTCCTCCTTGAACACCCTCGAAAAATAGGCCGGTTCTTTGAACCCGACCGCGAAGGCAATTTCGGACATACTCATCTCTTTTTTGCCCAACAGCTCCTGGGCTTTCCGGATGCGCACCTTTCGGATCAGCGCAACCGCCGAGTAGCCGAGCAGGGCTTTCATTTTGCGGAACAACTGGGCGTGGCTCATCCCCAACGCACGCTCGAGCTCGGATGCGCCAAAATCGGGATCGGTCAGATGGGCTTCTACGATCTCCTGCAGCCTTTTGAGGAAGCGTTCCTCGGCGACCGAAAGCGGGGCGACCGGCTCTTTTTGAACCTGCCCGGAGCCAATGCCCACAGCCTGTCGGTAGTACTCCTGCAGGCGCTGGCGTTGTTCCAGCAATTGCCGCACCTGGGCGAGGAGCTCCCCCCGGTCGAATGGCTTGACGAGGTAGGCATCGGCACCCCGGTCTAGGCCTTCGATTTTATCTGGAACCCCCGCACGGGCAGTGAGCAGCACGACGGGGATATGGCTGGTCCGGATATCCTGCTTCAGTTCCCCGCAAAATGCCATCCCGTCCATTTCAGGCATCATCACATCGCTGATGATGAGGTCGGGGAGGAAATCCCGGGCCATTTCCAATCCGATCCGCCCGTTGGTTGCGGTCTGTAGTTGGTACCCTGGGCGGAGACATATTTGCAAATACTGGAGAACATCGGCACTGTCCTCCACCAGGAGCAAGCGGGGCTTGCCTTCTTCAGAAAACGCTTCTTCTCCGCGGAACTCCTCTATGGGCGCTGGGGCTTTCCCAAAGGACGGAAATACCCAGGCAGCGGCCGTCCCGGTCCCCGGCTTCCTGAGAACGGGCAGATAAACCACAAAGGTAGTGCCCCTGCCTACTTCGCTTTCCACCTGGATATCGCCTTGCATCCATCGGGCTAATTCCAGAGCAAGGGTCAGTCCGATACCGGTACCCGTATCGCTACGCGAATTTTTAACCTGGTAATATCGGTCAAAAACATGCTTCAAGTCTTCCGGGGAAATGCCGATACCCGTATCCAGCACCCGGATGGCCAATACGCCCTCGCTGTGGTCGGGTTTGAGCAGCGATGCGGACAGGGCTGGGTTGCCCCAAGCCAGGCTGTCCACCTGTACCCGTACCTGCCCTCCGGAGGGCGTGTATTTAATCGCATTGGACAAGAGGTTGACGAATACTTGCTGTACTTTTTCCGGATCAAAGTCCATTTCTATTGCCGGCAACCCGCTAAAAAAAGACAGCTCCACCCCACGGGACTCTGCATAAGAGATATAGCTTTCCGTAAGGTATTGTAAAAAGGTTATGCCATCCCCTCGCTGGAGTTTTGTTTCCAGTTTCCCGCTCTCCAACTTGGAGAGCTCCAGCACTTGGTTGACGAGTTCGAGCAGCCGGAGGCCGTTCTGCCGGATCATATCCAAACCCTTGTGGAAATATTTAGAGGGGTTTTCCTGTACCTGGTCGGCCATTCCGAGGATGACCGTCAGCGGGGTGCGGAATTCGTGGGTGATATTGGTGTAAAAATTGGTCTTAAAGGTGTCCATTTCCCGGAGGTAGCGGGCTTCGGAGGCGTCCATTCGCCGTTTCAACTGAAAACGGTAGAAGCGGTACCCAAGCAAGCCAAACAGCAACGCATAGCCCAACAGCGCCGGCCAGCTCAGGTACCAGGGCGGCAGCATGCGCAGGGGGAAAAAGGTATTGCTGCCCGCGGTTTGCCCTTCCCGGTTGCGGGCCTCTATTTCCACTACATACCTTCCCGGGGGAAGGCCGGCCAACGAAACACTATGCTGGCTGCCGTTGTCCACCCATTTATTGGAATACCCTAACACGCGGTACCGGAACCGAAGATGGTACCGTTGCCGCCAGGAGAAACAGGCATAGCGGAGGGTCAGGAAATTCTGGGAATGCTTGAAACGAAAAGGAGCCGACCTTTCAAGATAGGGGTTGAAGGGCAGGGGTTTTCCCATCGCGCTCAGGCCTGTGATGCGCACCTTCGGCGGTGCAGGGTCGGACGAGCGGAGGCTATCCGGGTGAAACACCATAAAACCGGCCGTTCCCCAAGCTGCCAGAATACGCCCATCGGAAAGGCGGATAGCAGAATTTTCGACTTCTTGAAACTGCACGGGCACCCCATCTTGTAAATCGTACTTCACGGTTTTTCCGGTCTTAGGCGACCAGCGGACGATCCCGGAAATACAGATCAGCCAGAGCTCCTCCCCATCCCGCACCGCAGATTTAATACCCAGGGCGGCAATATCTTTAGTGAACGGAACGGGACTGAACACCCTGCGCTTTTTATCAAACCAATGAATGGCGTTGCCCAATACCAGATAGGTTGAATCGTTCCACGCTACTGCCTGACTAATAGCAGTCGCCGGAAATACGCCGATCATGCCCTCCTCAGGGCGATGGTTTAGCGGTAATGCCTTCCCGCTGCGGGGGTCAAAGCCCAGGATGCGGTCCGTATAGACCAGCCAGAGCAAGTTCCCCCGGTCTGGCAGGATTTGGAGCAGTCGGGGAATGGGTCCCTTCCCCTGTTGAGGTGCTTGTAATACCAACTGGGCCTCCTTGGTTTCCGGGTTCAGCTTTCCAAGAATCCCCCCTGTGGTGCCCAGCCAAATATCGCCTGCTGCATCGGCTGCCATACAGCGGATGGTGCGTTCCCTAAAATGCCCTTTCCACAATACTGCACCGGAAGGGGAAAATTGAATCACAACACCGCCTTGTCCCCCTGCCCAGACATTTCTATCCCGATCCTCGCAAAAAGCCCAGATGGTATTGAAATTTTCGAGGTTTTGAACGGCATCCGGGGCGACATACCCAGCAGGAATGGGGTACAGGTACCGGTTGGGCACCTGAAAATCTTTATCCATCCAATACGTGCCACCAAAGTACGTTCCCGTCCATATTTTTGAGTCAGCGGTTTGCGCCACGCTCAGGGCAGAGGAGGGTCTAGCGTTCCCTTTGTCATCCTTGAGTGCATAAGCGGGGGCAAGCACTGCTTTATCCGGATTAAAAACAAACACCCCGTTGTCGGTGGAGATCCAGATATTGCCTTCTTTGTCTTCGAAAAAATCCAGGATATTCGTTTTTAAACCTACATTGTTGTTGTACGCTACAGGCCAGCAAAAGCGCTTAAACGCCCCGGATTTTTTTTCATAGTAGCCAAAATCGGTCCTGTTTTCTGAAACATACCAAAACCTTCCTTTCTGGTCGGAAAAGAGGGGGCTAAAGGGCGGCGGGGCGATGCTATACCGCTTGGCCATCCCGCCGGAGGGACGATTTCGAACGACATAGAGAGACAACCAGCTGTTAGTCGTATGGGAAGCCCAGAAGTTGTTTTCCCCATCTATTACAAAATGGGTGGCGTCCCTTATCTCTGCTTGAAGGCTTGCCGGGGCGGGGTGTAAGGTTCCGGTGCGAGGATCTATGTAGCCAAAAGCCATTTTTTTGCCCGGTGCCTGGAACATCACCCAAACATGGCCTGTTTGGGGGTCTTCCTGGATATTCCTGCCCAATATAGCGACACCCTCGGGGAGGGGAACGGCTTCCCAGGTGTCGCTGCCTCTGCGCAAGCGCAAAAGGCCGGAGGCAATGGAAGAAGCCAGCCACAAATCCCCTCTGGAATCCTCCACCATCCGGGAAGGGAAGCCGAAAATAGGGTTTTTTACGCCTTTGACTGCAGTGGGTACAAAGCGGCCGGAGGCCGTATCCAGTTGGAACACCCCGAAATTCGTCACTACCCAGAACCGCTCGCGGCGGTCCAGGTAGAGGGCGAGGATGGAGGTGCTTAACCGGGTAGAATCCCCGGGAAGGTCGCGGTAGGCCCGGAAAGCATGCCCATCAAATTGGAGCAGGCCGGTTTCCGTCCCAAACCACCAGAACCCTGCTTGGTCCTGTGCGATGCAATTGACCCGGTTGGAAGGAAGCCCGGTATTGCGGTCGAAACAGAAAAAAGGGTAAGGGTTGGGCAGACAATCCCCCTGTGCGCGCAGAAACATTGCGGACAGGAGCAACAGGACGAGGATTTTGAGTGGTTTCAGGACGTTCATAGCAGGGAATCATGGCACAATATAAGCAAAAGCGCGAAAGAAACCCAAGGCTTTGCGTCTTTACCCAGCAAGATGAAAGAGCACATGCCAGCGGGTTATTTATAAGTGCTGGCCGCTCCCCCTTTTTGGGGTATCGCCCGGTATTCCAAAAATAGGGGAAAATTAGGTGCCGATGCAGTTCCCCTATTTTTCCTTTGATAAAAGCGACGTTCTTTTTTCTTTTGGAAAAAGTTTTTCGTATGAAGCCCAGAATCCTCTTTTTATTGCCCACTTTGCTGCTCGCAAAGGCGTTGACTGCACAGCCTTGGCTGGAACCCGCTTCCCAAAGCCACAATTTCTTCCGTATCAAAGCAGCTGCCGAGTCGTATTTCAGCGAAAAAAGTTCGGCGGCCCCGAGTGGCTATAAACCGTTCAAACGCTGGGAAGCATACTGGTCCCCAAGGGTTTATCCGGATGGGTCGTTCCCTGCCCCCGACCTTGCCGCAAAAGAATGGGCTGCTTATCTGCAGGAAAAAAGCGCAACGCCGAGGTCCGGGGGGAACAGCAACTGGTCCAGCCTTGGCCCCAACGCTTCGCCGGGGGGATACTATGGTATCGGACGGGTGAACCGCATCACATTCCACCCGTCCGACAGCAATACCTTTTTTGCGTGTACCGCCGGGGGAGGCCTTTGGAAAACAGCGGATGGAGGCAGTAAATGGGTGCCTATGACCGATAGGCTCCAGTCTTTGGGCACCTCTGGCCTGGTAATCAACCCCAACAACCCCGATATCATGTACCTGGCTACCGGCGACGCAGATGCCTACAACACCTACTCGTTCGGTGTACTGAAAACATTGGACGGTGGACAAACCTGGTCGCCCACTGGTTTGTATTTCAGAGATGCTGGCTGGGTAATCTACTCCTTGGTCATGCACCCCAAAGACGAAAATGTGCTGATGGCCGCTACGAACGGTGGAATTTTCCAGACGGCCAACGCTGGCTTATCCTGGGAACACACGTTACAAAACTCCATTTTTTACGATATCGAACACAAGCCGTTTTCGCCAGGCACGTTCTACGCAGCCGGTTCAGAGGGTATCTATCGGTCACCTGACTCCGGTACCACTTGGACCAAAGTACTCAACCTCGAAAATGCCAGAAGGGCCTGTATGACCGTATCCCCCGCAAACCCCGAATTTTTAGGCGTACTGGTGGCCTCCGCAAAAACGTATGGCTTTAAAGGCTTCTATGCTTCTACCAATGGGGGCAATTCTTTCGAACTGCGGTCCAACACTCCTAATATTCTATCGTCCCAATACGACGGGAGCGGTGAAGGGGGACAGGGCTGGTACGATCTGTGCGTGGTGGCCTCCCCCGAAAATCCCAACGTAATCTATGCCGGAGGGGTAAATATATGGAAATCCCAGGACGGGGGCACATCCTGGGATTTACTCACCTACTGGCACGGATGGCATGGGTTTGAACCCGTACCTACGGTCCACGCAGACCATCACGACCTTCTATTCAAGAACAATAGTACCTTGTTCGTGGCGAACGATGGGGGAATCTACAGCACACAGGATGGGGGAAAAAACTGGTCTGATTTGAGCAATACATTGACCATAAGCCAGATATACCGAGTTTCAGCGTCCCAGTCAGACAAAAAAATCATTACAGGCCTCCAAGATAATGGTACCAAGCTCTACAGCAACCGGCAATGGACCGAAGAGATCGGGGGAGATGGCATGGAATGTGCCATAGATCCGTCTAATGAGTCGGTGCTGTACACTTCTATCCAGCATGGACGGTCCCTCTACCGCTCTCTTGATGCAGGAGCGATCTGGGAGGTCCTCAACCTAGATGTCGGGGACGGGGCATGGATTACCCCTTTCGAACTATACCCGCAAAACCCTACTACGTTGTACGTTGGATATAAAAGGCTGTACAAATCCCTTAACCGCGGTAAAACTTGGTCGCCGATCAGCGATTCCCTGATGACCCAGGGAAACTTGATTACCCTGATCGCATTGGCCCCTTCTGACGCAAAGATCCTATTTATCGGCTGGGAAGATGACATGGGCTACTACCGGCTCGCTAAATCGGTGGATGGCGGCAAACAGTGGGCAAACCTGCCACTGCCCGCTTCGGTATCCTACGGGATGTCTTCCCTGGCCATAGACCCTGCTGACCCTACAATCGTCTATGCTTCTTTTTCCAATTATGCAAAAGGGGCAAAGGTATTCCGAAGTACCGATGGTGGGCAGACATGGTCTAACTTCTCCGGGTCACTGCCCAACCTCCCTGCGAATAAGGTCCTCTGCCAGAAAAACAGCAACGGATTGGTGTACCTCGCCATGGATGTGGGGGTATTCTATCGGGATAATACCATGAGCGACTGGGAACTATACAGCAATAACCTTCCAAATGTGGAAATCTTCGACCTGGATGTCCGCTATAGCGATGGCATGCTTATCGCGGCAACGTATGGCCGTGGCCTATGGCAAAGCCCTGTACCCAAAAATTCCTTGTCCTACCTGGATCCTGATCCCCGGACGCTGGATTTCCCC
This sequence comes from Bacteroidota bacterium, assembly GCA_041183125.1. Lineage (GTDB taxonomy): Bacteria > Bacteroidota > Bacteroidia > Chitinophagales > Saprospiraceae > JADJPL01. Next base: position 8,909 of record JBEGMH010000220.1, read on the forward strand.
GCTAACGGAGGGGTTAAAATCGTAAACGTGAGTTCTAACACGGCTTGGGCTGCTACAGATTCCCTCTCCTGGATTACCCTGACCCCCACATCAGGGAGAGGTGACACGGCTATGGCTATCCTGTGCCAACCTAACTCCGGGGCCAAAAGAAGTGGGATGGTCTTTTTTACGGGTACCGGGGCCAACCCTGTCCGGATTATCGTCAACCAGGAAAGAGCTCCGGGGTTCTGCGACATACCCAAAAATTTGAGGCAAACCGGCCAGGAATATGTCTCTGTACAAGCCAATTGGGACAAGGTCGACGGGGCAACGGCTTACACTTGGCGGTATAAAGCCGTCGGGGCTTCCCAGTGGTACCAAAAAAATGATTCGTACAATGGTATGGCGCTCCTACAAGCGCCGTGCAGCGAATACCTCCTACAGGTACGCTCTGTTTGCGCTACAGTATTGGGTGAGTGGTCTCCCGAGCTGAAGCTCAAAACGTCGGGCTGCGCCGATCCATATTGCTACTCCTATTCTACCTATGGCGGCACCGTCTGGGTGCAAAAAGTAGATGTTGCAGGCATCCAAAATAGTTCCTCTCGGGACTATGGGTATAAAAATTTTACGGATAAGGTCGGTACGGTACGGGCTTCTTTTACC
>JBEGMH010000221.1:0-4662 GCA_041183125.1 Bacteroidota bacterium
GCATATCCTGGCTGCCCACTTGCAAATAAACATACAAAAAAGAGCCCATCCACCTGAAAAAGCGGTTTAATTTTTTGCACCCTGCCCCTGATTGACAAAAATCACCCTTATGGCCTGCGAAAAATCGTGGCATGCCCCCGCTCCTCGTTGTACCTTACCGCTGAATCAAACCTAATGTGTATGACAACCCTCACCCAACAAGCGTTCCTGGAACTGGCCGGGGCCCAGCAGCCCCACTGTATCTCTGTGTATTTGCCGGCGACATGGGAAGGCAGTGCGAACGTAGGCCGGGCGCATGCCCTGGAACTGAAAAACGAGGTCAAGAACATCGCGGAAGCCCTCAGCCGGGAGGGTATGTCGCCGGCGAAAGTATCGAAGCTGCTCGAGCCGCTGAACGCCCTCATCGGCGACAGTGGTTTTTGGAGGCGGGCCAACAGCCCCGGGTTGGCGTTGTTCCTGTCGGAGGCTGGATTCCAGGTCTTTTCCCTCCCGGTACCAGTAAAAAGCGCCCACTATCTTGGGAATACCTTCTTCCTGCAGCCTTTGCTGCCGCTGTTTTATGGCGACGGGGATTTCCTGCTCCTCGCGTTGCGGATAGGGCATGTCCGCATGTTCCGGGCAAGCCGCGACCAGGTAACGGAAATACACGTCCGGCACCTGATCCCTGAGCAGGTGGAGGAGGTCGTAGGCTTTGATGTGGAAGAAAAGACCCTGCAGTTCAGCAGCGTGCCGGCAGGGCACCGACAAGGGGTCTATCACGGCCACGGCGAAGGGAAAGACGACCGCAAAGACGAGATCCTGCGCTATTTCCGCGCTATTGACAAAGGCTTGGGCACCATCCTGCACCAGGAGAAAGCCCCTCTGGTCCTGGCCTGCCCCAAGCCCTGGTTCGCGATGTTCAAATCGGTGTGTAGCTACGGGCATCTGTATGCTGACCACCTTCCCTGGGATCCTTCCCTTGAAAACGAAGCCGCCCTGCACGAGAAAGCCTGGGCCTTGTTGGCCCCCCGCTTTGACCTGCCCCGGCGCGAGCACTTAGACCGCTTCCTGCAGTTCCAGGACACGCCGGGCACCTCTGCGGAGCTCTCCGATATCCTGCCCGCGGCGCTGTACGGGAGAATCGAGGCGCTCTTCATTCAGAAAGGCGCTGAACTCTGGGGCCACTACGACCCCGCCAACGCACAGGTCCTGGTGAACCCGCTCCGAAAAGAATCCGACGTCTCCCTGGCCGACCTGGCTGCGGTACATACCCTCCAACAAGGGGGGCACGCTTACCTGCTCGACCCGGCAGAGTTCCCAGTGCCGGGTGCCCAGATGTGCGCTTTGTATCGGTATTAAACGGGTTGCGAGGGGGTGAAAGAGGGTCTTTTGCCCCCTCGCTACTCATCTATTCGATTTCATCCAGGTCGTAGTATTCGATGACGCGGATTAGTTTTTTCGCGTAGTCGGGATCGGTCGCGTAGCCAGCCTCCTGGAGGCCCTTTGCCCAGCTCCGGTAATCTTCCGCTGGGATGCGAAAAAGGCCCTCGTAGCGGGGCTGGGTCAGTATGAAACGCACAAAATCGAAATACCCCTCCTCCGGCGAGGGATACGCCCGGAAGCAGTCGAGCACCCGGTACGGACGGCCCCGCTCGAACTCGGTCGTGCGCAAGCAGTAGCGCTTCTGCTTTCCCCTGGCTTTTATCCCGAAATGGTTATTCCCCTCCCGGGCGAGTTGGCTCTCGCCCCACCCGCTCTCCAGGCCCGCCACGGCCAAAGGTACCGCAGCCGGTATCCCGCTGAGCTCGGAGAGTTTTTTCGCCACCGGGGCATAGGTTTCTAGGTATGCCCGCACGTTTACTGGCCGGCCAGGGCGCGTGCAACGCCGATACCCCCATACTCCAATGAGCAGGGTGGCCAACAGCAGCCACAGTATTTTTGTCGTTTTTTTATCCATCTTCAGACTTATCGAAATCCATCTGTTCCCCTCTTTTTTTCAATACCAATACAAAAAACGGCAAAAAATATGAGTACATTTTGCATAAATTGCCGTTCATGAAAGGGGGGGAAAGGCTCTTTCATGCATCCCTCTATAAAATACCACACATCATGCACACAAGTTTCCGCTTTATCCGCCCTGCACTCCTCCTTGCTCTCCTCATCGGCGCCCTCTCAAACTGCACCTACGAACAACTCAGTCCCGATACTGGGGTCAGCACGTCGGGGATCTGCTTCGAGACCGATATCCTCCCCATTTTCCAAACGAACTGCACCCAAAGCAAGTGCCACAATGCCAAAGACCGCAAAGAGGGCTTCGACCTCACGAACTATGCCGGGATCATGCGGGGTATTTTCCCGGGCAACTACCAGCGCAGCCACATCTATGAATCGCTGGTGGACAACGGCGACGATATCATGCCTCCCCCACCCTACAACCCGCTGGACAAAGCCTCCATCTCCCTCATCTCCCAATGGATACAGGAAGGCGCGCCCAACAGCACCAACTGCAGCACCCCAGTAAACAACTGCGACCTCTCAACCGTTACCTACGCAAAGGTCGTCGCGCCGCTCATGCAAAAGTACTGCAATGGATGCCATAGCGGCACCGCCCCCCAGGGAAACATCCAGACGGCCACCTACACCGCCCTGAAAGCCCTTAGCGCAAAATCCTCCTTCATGGGGTCCATCCGGCACCTGTCCGGCTTCTCCCCCATGCCCCAAAACGCAGCCAAACTCTCTAACTGCCAGATTGACCAGATCGAAAAATGGATTCAATTAGGCGCTAAAAATGATTGATATGCACAAATTACTGCTGTTTGCCTGCTTGTTAGGCTTTTCTCTCCCCTCCCTCAGCGCCCAAGGGCGTTTCTTTACCAAAAAAGGAACCATCACCTTCGACGCCGACGGTCCTATGATTGACATAGAAAAGATCCATGCGACCAGCGCCGGCGCTTCCTGTGTCGTAGATGCTGCCTCCGGACAGATGGAATGGGCCGTCCCTATCAAAAGTTTCAAATTCAAAAACGCTTTGATGGAGGAACACTTCAACGAAAATTACCTGGAAAGCGAGAAGTACCCCAAAGCCACCTTCAAAGGTAGCATCGCCAACCCGGAACAGGTTAAATGGACCGAAGACGGCAACTACCCAGTCAAAGTTACCGGCAAGATGACCCTGCACGGGGTCACCCGGGATGTCCAGGCCAACGGAAACATACTGGTGAAAGACAAGGAAATCCGGGCCTCGTCAAAGATCGAAATCGCCCTGGCCGACTACAAAATCAAAATCCCCTCCGTCGTGGGGCTCAAGATAGCACAATCCGCCCAGGTCGCCATCTCGGCCACCCTGGAACCACTCACTTCAAACCAATAATCCAGACATGTTTAAAAAATACACGATCGGGCTGTTCCTGTTCCTGGCAGGTGCCCCGCTGTTCGCCCAGGAAGAAAGCCTCCTCAACCTGCTCGGCGAAGAGGAAGAAACGGAAATCGTAAAAAACGCCTTCAAAAGCACCCGCGTCATCAACGGGCACAGCATGGAGATGCTCCGTAAAGGGTTGCTCGATTTCCGCATCCTACACCGCTTTGGGCCCGTCAACGGGGGGGCGTACAACTTCTTCGGGCTCGACCAGGCCAGCATGCGCCTCGGTTTTGACTACGGCATCAGCGAGCATTTGAGCGCAGGCATCGGGCGGAGTACCTCCAAAAAAGAGCTGGACGCCTTCCTGAAATACCGCATCAAAGCCCAAAGCACCGGGGCCAACGCCTTTCCCGTGTCCCTGGTCCTGGTCAGCGGTATCACCCGAAACGGGCTGCAAGACCCCTTCCCGGGCATCGCCGTTTCTGCTACCCAGCGCCTTGGGTACTACCACGAACTCATCATCGGACGCAAGTTCAGCGAGTCCTTTTCCCTGCAACTCGCCCCCATCCTCGTCCACACCAACCTGGTCGAAGACGTCGCGACACCCAACGACCTCTACGCCCTCAGCTTCGGCGGGCGCTTCAAGCTCAGCAAGCGCATCGCCCTGACCTGGGACTACGCCTATGCCCTCAACCGCACACCAGCCGACTGGCGGCTCAACCCGCTCTCCATCGGCTTGGACATCGAAACGGGGGGCCACGTTTTCCAGCTCCACTTCTCCAATGCCACCGGCATGAACGAACGCGCCTATATCAGCGACGACAATGGCGACTGGACGAATGGCGCCGTCCGCTTCGGGTTCAACCTGTCCCGGGTGTTCCAACTCGGTGGCGGAAGCCGTTAAGCGTCTCGCAAAGACGGAAGGGCTTGCGGAGGTTGTTGAATATCTCGCAAAGACGCAAAGGGCTTGCGGGGGTTGTTGAATATCTCGCAAAGACGCAAAGACGCAAAGAAAAAACAGCTTCGCGGCTTTGCGTGGCCTAAATCAAACCCCGCAAGCCAGTCCAGCCCATACCCCTTTGCGGCTTTGCGTGACATTTTTTAGCTCGCAAAGACGCAAAGACGCAAAGAAAAAACAGCTCTTCGGCTTTGGCGTGGCCTAAATCAATCCCAGCCCTACAGCCGCTTGATTTGTATGTTGCGGAAACAGACATTATAGCCATTGTCTTTCAGGGCGATATTGCCGCTGAAGGTAGTGCCGAATCCCGGCAAACTTTTGAAATTTCTCCCCGCGATCATTTTGGCCCACTGCTCGTCGCCGTAGG
>JBEGMH010000222.1:0-10968 GCA_041183125.1 Bacteroidota bacterium
GGGTGGGCGGGATCAGCGGTGGGTGTCTGGAAGGGGACGCGCTGCGCAGGTCCCAGGCAGCTATCTATAAAAACCAGTCTTCCCTGGTGGTGTACGATACGATGGAAGACGATCGCAACCAGATTGGCGTCGGACTGGGCTGTAATGGGCGTATCGAAGTGCTGCTCACCCCGATTGACCCTCAGGACCCCAACAACGAGATTGAAGTATTGCGGAAAATCCAGTCTGCCAACACCCCGAGTATCCTGCTCAAAGTAATTGACGCACCGGAGGATTCCGGTATTCTCGGGCAGCTTCAACTGGTTTCGACCGAAGCCACCGAGGTGGACTTCGCCGGGATTGACCGGAGCGAGCTCGCTGGCTACCTGGCAGAAATCGCTGCTAAAAAAGCACCCAAAACGTTCTCCTGCCCCTCCTCGTCGTATGGCCCGGTGAAAATCCTGGTCGAGTTCATCCGCCCGGAAACCCGGCTCATCATCGCAGGTGATAATTACGACGTCAATGCCATGGCCAATGTGGCCGCTGAGCTCGGCTGGGAAGTCTATGTGATCGGAAAAGCGAAGAAGCTGTCGAAGCATATCTTTGCCCTAGCCAAGCAGGTGCTGGACTACGACCAGGCGGGCCAATTAGCCGTCAATGAGTACACGGCGGTTATCCTGATGTCGCACGATTACCAGAAGGATTTGGCGCTTTTGCCCATTTTCTATTCCAAACAACCCGCCTATCTCGGGCTGCTCGGCCCCCGGAAGCGCTTCCTGAAAATGCAAAATGAACTCCCCGGCCCTCCTTTGGGTGTAGCGGATTTCCTCTTCACCCCGACCGGGCTCGAAATCGGAGCCGAATCGCCCCAGGAAATCGCCTTGTCCATCGCTGCGGAAATCGTCGCGGCCATGCGAAACAAGCCGGGCACTTCCCTCCGCCTGAAAGAAGGAACGATCCACGAACGCGAATAACGGCTGGTTGGCCGCTGGAGGCCTACTGCCCGCCATAAGTCACAACCTATACTTTGCTACTGTAGCGATATGATTGACGTACAACAGGCTGCCCAAATCCTCGCGGCGCATACCGCCGATTTCGGGACAGAAACGATTGCCCTTTCCGCCAGCCTCAACCGCATCCTGAGAGAGGACTGGGTGGTGGACCGGGACTTGCCCCCCTTCGACAGGGTTACCATGGATGGTATCGCCATCCGTTTTGCCGCTTTCGAAAAAGGGCTCCGCACCTTCCGCATCGAAGGCGTTGCCCCGGCTGGAGCCCCCCAGGGCATATTACAAGAAGACGAAGGCTGTATCGAAGTCATGACCGGCGCCGTCATGCCTATGCAGGCAGATACCGTCATCCGGTACGAAGACCTGGAGATCCAGGACGGAAACGCCACGATCCAGATAGAGGACATCGTCCGGCAGCAGAACATCCATTTCAAGGGTATAGACCGAAAGGCAGGGGAGGTGGTGGTCGCCGCGCATTCCCGCATCGGCGCCCCGGAGATTGGCATCGGATCCAGCTTGGGAAGAGCACAGATCGCCGTGGCGGCGCTGCCCAAAGTGATGATTATCTCTACCGGAGACGAACTGGTTGATATTTCCGAGACACCGGAGCCTTTCCAAATCCGGCGCTCCAATGAATACCGGATGCTGACCACACTGCAAGCCCAGGGTATCCGTGCCGATGCTGACCACCTACCCGACGACCCGCAGGTGATCCGGGAACGACTCAGGGTCTATTTAGAGCAGTACGATGTGCTCATCCTGAGCGGCGGGGTGTCCAAGGGTAAATTTGATTTTCTGCCCGACGCACTGGAAGCACTGGGCGTCGAGAAGTTGTTCCACCAGATCCGGCAGCGACCGGGGAAGCCGTTCTGGTTCGGGAAATACCGGGGCCGCTGTACCATCTTCGCGTTGCCGGGCAACCCGGTATCTTCTTTTCTATGTCTTCAGCGGTATTTTCTGGATTGGCTGAACCAGTGCATAGGTGCTCCACCGACGCCCAGGCCGATGGCGGTGCTGACCCGGGATGTGCCCTTCAAGCCCGACCTCACCTATTTTCCCGAAGTCAAACTCAGCTACAACGAGCAGGGGCAGATCCTGGCTACGCCCATGATCGGCAATGGATCGGGTGATTTTTCCAACCTTGCCGAAGCCGAAGCATTCATCGAGTTGCCCCGGGGCAAGGAGGTGTATCGGGCGGGAGAGGTATACCCGATATACCTGTACCGCTGAGCGCACGTCCGGGATATGCTCAGCGGGTGAAAAGGGCTTTTTGTATGCTATTTTCCACTCAGGCCATATCCTACTTCACTTACCCGGGGACGGTCTTTGTCCTATACTTTTCGGGATCTTTCTCAAAACTCGCCTTGCAGCCGTCGCAGCAGAAATACACGTTTTCGCTGTCGTACACGAGTACGTGCTTGGCGGTGCTTTTCTGGATGGGGATATTGCACACCGGGTTGAGGTAGTAGTCGTCGTTGGGCAGTACGGAGAGCGTGTTGTCCGCTTTCCGGTTCTCCTGTCCGGCTTGGTTGGCGCGGAACTCCTTGATAATTTCGGCCAGGATACTGATGGCTACCTCTTCGGGTAGTTTTGCTCCGATGTCCAGTCCGGCGGGGGTGCGTATCTCCTTGAGCTGGTCCATGGTAATCCCTCTCATACGCAGTTCCTGGAAGATGCCGTTGGCTTTTTTTCTACTGGAGACGAAAGCTGTATAGACGGCTTTGAGGGAGAGTGCGGAAAACAAGGCTTCCGTATCCCCTTCGCCCTGGGTACAGACGACGACATGGCTGTTTTGATATACTTCACCGCCGGGAAAGGACGTGAAGGAAAACACCTGGTCCACGGTAGGAAAAAGGCCCTCTTCGATGCTTGGGACGACTACGGAGACGCGGTATTCCATCGTTTTGGCGATGCGGGCCAGGGCCATGGCGATATGGGATTTCCCGAAGATCAGGATTTGCGGTTTTGGGATAACCGGTTCGATATAGACTTCCACTTCCCCTCCACTTTGGCAGGTCATTGTATAGCGTTTGGTTTGGCCGGAGGCACTTTCCTGTGCGTCCGGGCTGATATGGACTATCCTCGGCTTGTAGTCGCGCAGGGATTCCAGGGCTTCTTTGAGTACGATGCCGCGGGTACATCCCCCTCCGATCCAGCCGTAGATTTTGCCGTCTGGGGTGATGACGGCCCGGTCTCCAGGTTTTCCGGAAGAGGGGATTTGGCGGCGCACGATGGTAGCGGTGGCATAGGGCGTCCCCTTGCGGTTGAGGGTCAAAGCCTTTTCCAAAAAAGAATCAAGCATCGGTCAAGATATTTTCCAGTTGTAACAAGCTTTCAAAATTGTGGGCGGAGCCAAAGTGGCTGAGCGCGGGCAGGGCGGCTTGCATTCCCCGTTGGATCGGTTCATAGCCCTGCATTCCTTTGAGGGGGTTGAGCCAGACGAGCTTTCGGGAGCGCAGTTTGATTTTCTGGATAGCCTCTTCCAGCACTTCCGGCTCCCCGGTATCCAGTCCGTCGCTTAAGACGATCGTGAGGGTGTTCCCGTTCAGGAAGCGTTTGGCATACCCCTCGTTGAAGGTTTTCAGGCAGGCGCCGATTTGGGTTCCGCCCGACCAGTGGTTGGCGCTCAGGGATACGTTGTGCAGGGCAGCAGCCAGGTTTTTTTCCGACAGTTCATCGGTGATCCGCATGAGTAGGGTACTAAAAACAAAGGCTTCTATGTGTTTGAAATGAGCTTTCAGTGCCCAGAGGAACTTCAGCAAGTAAAACGAGTATTTGTCCATAGATCCACTGACATCCAGCAAGACCAGGAGGCGGTAGCGTTGTTTTTTGCGTTTCAAGCGGGATAGTTGGACCAGGGCGCCTCCATTTTGAATATTCTTTCGGATGGAAGCGCCCATGTCAACGGTTCCTTTTTTTGCTTTTTTGCGTTTGCGCCGGATGCGCAGGCTCATTTCCCGGACCAGCTTTTCGGCCAGTTCGTCCAACAGGGCAGATTGTTCCTCTGTCAGGTGGGCAAAGTCGGTCTTTTTGAGGGTTTCTTTGGCGTTGGCTCCGGAGGTGTTTTTCGATTCTTCCTCGTTTTCCCCCTGGGTGGTTTTACCGGTACCGACCATCACTGCGACGCGGTTCTGTTGTTGAAAAACCCGTTTTTGGTTTTTATACGCTGTCTTCTGCCGAACCCTTGAGCCCTTGGGCTTCCAGAAGCGGTTGAACAGGACCCGGAAGGGCTCGCGCTCGTCTTTATCTGTGCAGAAGAGGGCGGCCAGGGCAAACTCAAAGTGCTCCAAGTCCCACCAAAGACCGTGCAATGCAGTAGCCACTGCATCGTGGCTGCATTGGATGCCCGATGAGAACCCGTGGGAACGGGCTTCCTGAACGAAGCCTATTAAGGCAGCGGTAAAGGAAGAATAGTCAGTATAGTGGTCCACCGTCGGGTGAGGGATGCTTAATCGTGGTTGGGCAGGGCTTTGACTTTTTTCATCTCCTCTATATGTGCCCGGATTTCCTCGATGTTCACGGCGAAGGTTCGGTTGCCGGGCAGGTTGACACTTTTATAGTGCTCAGCGGCTTCTTTGGCTACTTCCTGGCGATGTTCTTCCTGTTCTTTGTATTCTTTCAATAAAGATGCCATGGCAAAATGTTTTTAGGTTAAAAAATTTCCTCCGTTACGCGTTTGATGTCGTGGTCGGATTTCAGTAGGCAGGCCAAGCTTTGCGTCATTGCGTGGGACGAGCCGTTGAGCAACGCGATTCCTTTAGCCCAGTCGATGGTTTCGGCAATCCCGGGCGATTTGTCGAGTTTCAGGTGGCGGATACGGTCCACGTAGGCGACGATTTGCTCTGCCAGGCGTTCTTCGACATCGGGCAAGTGCTTTTTGATGATGCGGATTTCTTTATCCATGGACGGATAATTGACCCAGTGGTACAAGCAGCGGCGCTTAAGGGCATCGCCCAGCTCCCGCGTCCGATTGGACGTAAGCACTACCAGAGGTTTGAACGCCGATCGAATCGTACCCAGTTCGGGGATACTGATTTGAAAATCGGATAAAAGTTCCAAAAGAAAGGCTTCGAACTCTTCGTCGGCGCGGTCTATTTCATCTATGAGCAGCACACAGGGCCGATCGGAGGAAATAGCTTGCAGCAGCGGCCTTTTCAAGAGGTATTCTTCGCCAAAAATCAGGTCTTCTTTTTCGCGTGCTGTTTTCCCGCTGTGTTCGTGCAGTTTGATAGCGAGGATCTGCTTTTGGTAGTTCCACTCGTAAATGGCGTTGTTTACGTCCAGTCCTTCGTAGCACTGTAAGCGAATCAGGGGATAGCCCATGAGGTCGGAGAGGATATATGCGATCCTGGTTTTGCCGACACCGGGGTTGCCTTCCAGGAGCAGGGGCTTTTCCAGCTTCAGCATGAGGAACAGCACCGTTGCCAGTTCCTCGTCAATGACATATCCCCGTTCGTCAATGAGGGGGATTAATTCTTGGGGATGGTTGACCACGGGCTAGCTCTTTTTTCCAAATAAGCCTTTGGCCATCGCACCCAGCATAGAACCTGCGGATAGGTCGTTTTCGACCACTTCACCGGCTAATTTAGCTCTGAAGTTGACGACAAACTGGTTGAGCAACTGGTCGGAAACGTCGTTGATCAAGCGCGAACCAAACTGGGCGAGCATCCCGACGATGGCGATGTTCATGGAGAACTTCACGTGGGTTTTGCCGTCCACTTCGCTCAAGGTTCCGTTCATGATCATATCGGCGCTGCCTTTTCCTTTGCTGTCCAGGCCTTTTCCCTTTAGCACCATGACGCGGTTCGCTTCATCGAGTTCCTGGATTTCGATGTCGCCGCTGTAGGAAGCTTTGATAGGGCCAAACTTGGCCACTACCTCTCCTTTGAAGTTCCGGTCGTCTACTTTCTCGGTGAGGGAAGCGCCGGGCACGCAGGTGACGATATAAGCCGGGTCGGCCAAAGCGTTCCAGACCACTCCGATCGGTTGGTCAACATCAAATTCTTTTTGAATAGTCGTGTTCATTGCGGGTATTTTTAATAAAAAAGGGCGAATGAATTGGGCGATGGGAGCGCATGCTCAGCGCCTGATGGCAGCAAGGCTGACGGAGAGGGTGCGCGAGGGGGTGAAAAGAGCCTTCCCCCCCCTCGCGTCTTCCCTTTGTGAAAGCCCGTTAAAAATGTCCAACTGCCTTCAACTCTTTGAAGAGTTTGTACGGCGTCACGGGTATTTCGAGGTGCTTGATGCCCAGGTGGGAAACAGCATCCACGATAGCGTTTACAATGGCCGGGGGTGCTCCGACGGTAGGCGATTCCCCTACGCCTTTCGCACCGATGGGGTGGTGCGGGGAAGGCGTAACGGTGTGGCCGGTCTCCCAGTTGGGCGACTCCACGGCGGTGGGTACCAGGTAGTCCATAAACGTTCCGTTCAGGATGTTCCCGGCTTCGTCGTAGATGAGCTCCTCGTACATGGCTGGGGCGAGGCCCTGGGTCAATCCTCCGTGTACCTGGCCCTGGACGATCATCGGGTTGATGATGTTCCCGCAGTCATCTATCGCCACGAAGCGGCGGATTTTGATGTGGCAGGTTTCGGGGTCCACGTCCACTACGCAGATGTAGGCTCCCGAGGGGAAGGTCAGGTTGGGCGGATCGTAGTAGTGGGTCGCTTCGAAGCCGGCCTCCATTCCGGGAGGGTGGTTGGTGTACGATGCGAAGACGATTTCCTGGATGGTCTTTGCTTTTTCCGGAGCTCCTTTGACGAAGAACTTCCCGGGTTCCCATTCCAAATCTTCTTCGCTGACTTCGAGCAGGTAGGCGGCAATTTTCTTGGCTTTATCCCTCAGTTTGCGGGCGGCCATCGCGGCGGCAGCCCCTGCGGTTGGCGTGCTTCGGCTGGCATAGGTGCCCAGGCCGTAGGGTGCGGTATCCGTATCGCCTTCTTCGATTTGGACGTGCTCCATGGGGATGCCCAGTTCCTCGGCTACGATTTGTGCGTAGGTCGTTTCATGGCCCTGGCCCTGGGATTTGGTACCGAAGCGGGCGATGGCTTTCCCGGTGGGGTGTACCCGGATTTCGGCGCTGTCAAACATTTTGATGCCCAGGATGTCGAAGTCCTTCGAAGGGCCGGCGCCGACTACCTCGGTGAAGGTAGAGATCCCGATACCCATCCATTTGCCTTGTTTGCGCAGTTCGGCCTGTTCCTTGCGCAGGTCGTGGTATCCGATGGCGTCCATGGCTTTTTGGAGGCCTGCGTGGTAGTCGCCGCTGTCGTACGACCATCCCGTCGGGGAAGCCCAGGGGAACTCCTCCTTTTTGATGAAGTTCTGCATGCGCAGGTCGGCGGGGTCTTTGCCAATTTCACGGGCGAAGACATCGGTGATGCGCTCGATGGCGTGTACGGCCTCCGTTACGCGGAAGGAGCAGCGGTAGGCAACGCCTCCGGGCGGCTTATTGGTGTACACGGCATCGGCCTCCATGTAGGCAGCGTTGTAGTTATAGGAGCCGGTACCGATGGAGAACAAGCCAGTCGGGAACTTGGACGGGTTGGCGGAGGCGTCGGTATAGCCGTGGTCTGCGAGCACTTTGAAGCGGGTAGCGAGGATTTGCCCGTCTTTGTTGCCGGCCATTTCTGCGGTGATGTGGTAGTCGCGGGCGAAAGAATCCGCTTGCAGGTTTTCGCTGCGGTCTTCGATCCATTTGACGGGTAGGCCTGTCAGGAAGGAGACGGCGATGGCGATGACGTAGCCCGGGTACACGGGAACTTTACCCCCGAAGCCCCCACCGATATCCGGGGAGATGACGCGGACCTTTTCTTCGGTCAGTCCGACGTGGCCGGCTACCAGGGCGATCACGGTGCGGATCGCGTGGGGGGCCTGGGTAGTCATGTACATGGTGAGGTGGTTTTCCACCTTGTTGTAGTGGGCTACGCAGCCACACGTTTCGATAGACGCTACGTGGATGCGGGGGATGTGCATTTGCTGTTTGACCACTACCTCGGCGTTGTGGAAGACCTCGTCGGTTTTCTGCTTGTCGCCTACTTCCCAGTGCCAGATGTAGTTGTCCGTCTTGCCGGGCTTGTCGCTGCGCAGTACCGGGGCAGAAGGGTCGAGGGACTTGAACGGATCCATGACCGGGGTCATGGGTTCGTACTCGACGACGACCGCGTCGCGGCCGTCGCGGGCGATGTATTTTTCGGTGGCGATGACGGCGGCTACTTCCTGGGCCTGGTACATCACCGTGTCGGTGGGCAACACCATCTGGGTGTCCGACATCAGGGTGGGCATCCAGTGGAGGTTGTACTGTTCCAGGTCTTTACCGGTCACTACAGCCAGGACGCCTGGTATAGCCAGTGCTTTGGAGGCGTCAATCTTTTTGATTTTCGCATAGGCATAGGGGCTACGGACGATATCCATATAGACCATTCCGGGAAGTTTGACGTCATCCACGTAGTTGCCTTTACCCTGGATGAAACGGGCGTCTTCCTTTCTTTTTTTGGAATGCCCCATTCCTCCAATTTCCTTGGACGTTTTACATTCTATCATGAAAAATAGATTTCTTCGGTTAAGTGAAAATAGAGGTGCTTATACGAATTCAGGTTCGGTGGAGGGCAGCTCGCGGCCTTCCAGTTTGGCAGAGGCGTACTGGACGGCTTTGACGATGTTGTTGTACCCGGTACAGCGGCAGAGGTTGCCGGATATCCCCCAGCGGATTTCCTCTTCGGTCGGGTTGGGGTTTTTCTCCAACATTTCTACCGCGCGCATCATCATGCCTGGGGTACAGAACCCACAGTGCAGGGCGTGGTTGAGGTGAAAGCCTTCCTGGATGGGGTGTAGGCCCTCTGCGGTGGCAAGGCCTTCTACCGTGGTGATGGATTTGCCATTGGCCTGAACGGCCAGCACGGTACAGGACTTGGCCGATTTGCCGTCGATCAGAATGGTACAGGCCCCACAACTAGACGTATCGCAGCCGATGTGCGTCCCGGTCATATTGAGGACTTCCCGGATCGCGTGGACCAGCAGCATCCTCGGTTCGACCTCGATGGTATGGGCGGCCCCGTTTACGGTTAGGGTGATTGATTTTTTCATAGGTTCTATGCGTTTTGAGCTCTTTCAATAGCCAGTTTCAACATGCGCTTGGTAACCACTTTTACCAGGTGCCTTTTGTACTCTTCATCGCCCCGCAGATCAGCGGAAGGGCTGCAATCCTCGGAGGCGTACTGGGCTGCCAGGCCAATCAGGTCATCCGTAGGCTGCTGGCCTAGCAGCACCTCTTCGGAGCGGGAAGCGCGCATGGGCAGGGGGTTCACGTTGGTCAAGCCGATGCCGACCCTGCTGCATGCCCCGTTCTCGTCGAGTTGTACGACGGCTGCCACGCCGGCAGCGGCGTAGTCCCCTGCTTTGCGCTCGACTTTGTAGTAAGCGGAACCGTACTTGCCCGCTGCGGCAGGTATGCGGATTTCGGTCAGGATTTCCCCGGGTTGGACCGCAGTGGTGTAGAACCCGTAGAAGAACTCGTCAATGGGGACTGTCCGCGACCCCTCTTTGCTGCTGATTTCTACTTCTGCACCCAGGGCGAGCATCACCGCAGGGTGGTCGTTGGCCGCGTCCCCGTGGGCGATGTTTCCGCCAATGGTACCAAAGTTCCGAACCTGGGGGTCGGCAATCAGGTGTGTGGCGTCTTTGAAAATGTGGTACTTTCCGGCAATGAGACTGGAATCTTCCAGTTCAACCTCCCGGGTCATTGCCCCGATCTTCAGGTAGCCGTCCTCTTCTTTGATATACGCCAGCCCCGGGATACCATTGATATCAACCAGGTGGGTGGGCGAAGAGAACCGGAGCTTCATCATGGGGATCAGGCTGTGCCCGCCCGCCAGGATTTTTGCTTCGTCTCCATACTCCTCTAACAAGGCGAACGCCTCGTCGAGGGACGTAGGAGCATCGTAGTGAAATGGTTCTGCAATCATCGGTGAATTACATTTTAGTTCGTAATCTTAAGCTCGTCAAAAGGGAAAAATAGGTCCGCTTGAAGTAGGCGAAGCTGCCGTTGTACCAAATTCCGAAGAACAGGATGGATACACCGGCATAGTAAAGCGACATGGATATCCAAAGGGTTTGGCTGGCTACGATGCAAATGATGCCTACCATGGCTATGAGCCCGGCATAGAGGGTCCGAACGCCCTTGGGATTCAATAGGATACCCAAAAGGACAACGACAGCGAAACCAGCGGTGACGTACGTGGAGAGGTTGCCGGCATTGGGGTACATCGTCGTACCTCCGCAGAGCGGGATGGCACCCGCATACGCCATGATGCAGAAAGGGCATTTCGGCAGAACGGCGACCAACAGGGCTGGTAGCCACGGGAGGTGTCGCCACCTTTTTTTTGAACAAGGAGAGCAATTACCCATACTTTCTCCAACTAGAATAGGTTATTCAATAGACTTGTTGCAAGGGGTCAACGAGATGGGAGAAAAGGGTCGCCTTTTATTCACACGAAGGCTTTTGAGGGCGTATAGCCAGCTGTACGCCCTCAAAAGGCACCGTGTGGATAAAAAAGGACCTTTTTGACCCCTCAACGATCACCCTCGCAAAAGGTCGGACAGGAAAATTGAGCGTTGAAGTTATAGTCTTGTACGGCAAAGGGAAACTGACAGTATAAATCAGGTTTCCGGCAAATGGTTCTCTAAAAAAGCAGTTTTTTTGGTGAAAAAAGAAAAAAAGAAGAGTATGTTCCCTTTTTTTAGCCTGGCAAAAAATTAACACCGGAAAAAAGGGTTTTTTAAAAAAGTGTAAAAGCAAGTAAAATGACAGAATCCAGGACGGGCGTTTCCCTGAAAACTGCACACTCGGAGTACGGTGCTTTGCAGACCGTTTTCCTGAAGCGGGTCGAGGATGCGTTTATAGATGACAAGAATATAGACCGGGATTGGCAACCGCTGCATTTCACTGGCCGGCCCAACCTGGAAACAGCCAGGGAGGAGTAT
>JBEGMH010000223.1:0-5948 GCA_041183125.1 Bacteroidota bacterium
ATACAGGACCCAATATTCAGTTCTTAAGCCTGGAGCAGGGTTTTTCAGAGCAGCGCGTTGGGTTGGCGCTGAACCTTTCGAAGGACAACAACGGCCCGCTGGGTTCAACCATGGTGGAGGGGATTTTTGCGTACCACATCAACTATGACAACAGAGAGATGGGGGAATCGCGGAACTACCTTTCTTTTGGTATTGCGCCCTCGATTCGTCAAACCCGCTTGGCAATGCAGGACCTACAAGGCGACGCTACTGATCCAGCTTTGGCATTGCTGGACGACAACAGCATTGAGTTCAATACGGCTTTTGGGGTGTTCCTGTTTAGCGAGGGCTTGGAGCTAGGGGTATCGGCCTACAACCTGATACTGGGCACCGAAAAGGTATTGTCCGGAACGGTCAAGCGCTACATTCTGCCCAAAGGTACGCTTTCCCTCGGATACCAATACAGCCTGAACCAGGCTGTGGTACTTCACCCTTTCGCAAACTTGACGGTGCAGTTCAACGGGGAATTTTTTACGGACCTTAACATGGATGGCCGTATTTCCATCAATGACCAGTCGAGCCTCGAACTGGGCACGGGGCTCCGCTATGCCCGTCAGTGGGAGAGCGGATTTGCAGAGCTGCTCCTGTTCACGGGTAAGTTTTCTTACGGGCCCTTGTCACTGGGCTACCAAATGAACCGCCCCTTGTCTGTAAAGGGAGGTACAGGGGTCGGCGGAAACGTCTTTTCCCTGGGCTTTTCGACCTTCCCGGTGGGCGGTGGGAAGCCAAAATCCATTAAAAAACCCAATTCCTGGTTCAAATAAAACTTGTGATGAAACACCTCGTACTTTTGACGTTCTTTTTGCCTTTGATAGCGTGGGCCCAGTCCCCGCAGGCGATGTCCTTTCAGTTCGTATTGCGCGATTCCTCCGGTTCCGCGCTTTCTAAGAGAGATGTATCGGTCAGGGTCTCTATCCTGCGCGACAGCGCGCGCGGAACCGCTGTCTATTCGGAGCTGCACAAAAGCTCGACAAACGCCAACGGCCTGGCATACCTGAGTGTCGGGAAAGGTACCCCGCTGCAGGGCGTTTTTGCAACTATCCCCTGGGGAAAGGGCGTTTTCTTCATCCAGACAGAGACAGATCCCACCAATGGCACCAACTACCGCATGAAGTCGGTTGCCCCTCTCCTCAGCGTGCCCTATGCCTTTCACTCGATTACCGCAGACTCCCTGACAAGGGGTGTCCCCAAAATCCCGGACGGGAAGAATAAAGGGGACATGCTGTACTGGGACGGTACGCAATGGGCGCTGTTGCCCATTGGCCAAGCGTCGCAGCGATTGATGGTAGCCTCGGGAGGCAAACCGGAGTGGGCCACCCCCTCCGGCGCACTGTTCTCGTCCGATTCCCTGTCTATCCCCATGGTCATGGTTGCAGGCGGAACGTACAGGATGGGCTGTACTCCATCCAGTGCTTCTGCCGGGGACTGCAAAGCAGACGAAAATCCTGTGCACGAGGTTGTATTACCCGATTTTCATATCGGGAAATATGAGGTAACCCAAAAACTTTGGACACAGGTCATGGGCATCAATCCCTCTTATTTTGGAGACTGCCCGGAATGTCCGGTCGAGAACGTGAGCTGGACGGACGTGCAGGTTTTCCTGGCTACCCTGAACGCACGAACGGGCAAGAACTACCGGCTGCCCACCGAGGCCGAATGGGAGTACGCCGCCCGTGGAGGTAAAAGCAGTCGTGGGCTTCCCTTCGCCGGGAGTTCCGTAGTGGATTCTGTAGCATGGTCAGACAACTTTCCAGGTACCGAGGGTAAAACCCATCGGGTAGGACAAAAGACAGCCAATGAGCTCGGTATTTTCGACATGAGCGGCAATGTGTACGAATGGGTGCAAGATTGGTACAACGAGGATTATTATGCCAAAAGCCCTAAGAGCAACCCGCCTGGCCCGGTCGCCGGCCAGCGAAAGGTAGCCCGGGGAGGTGCATGGGCGGACGGGGCAGAAGTCTGTCGGGTTTCCAACCGCGAGGCAGGAAGCCCCAACAGCCGCAGCTATGTATTGGGCTTCCGCTTGGCCTATTGATGACAAATAATGCCAGACCGTATGAAAAACTCTATTGTTTGTTGGATAATCTCGTTGTTCGCGACAACCGCGTTGTTTGGGCAGGTACCCCAGGGCATGAGTTATCAGGTGCTGCTCCAGAAGCCCAACGGTGACTTGCTCCAGAACCAGGCCGTACACCTAAGGATAAGTATAGTGAAGGACAGCGCTATGGGAGAACCCCTGATGGTGGAGCAGCATCTCACCAAGACCAATGCAAGTGGTCTCGTGAGCCTGATACTGGGTACCGGAAAAGGAGTGCTCGGGTCACTTCAGGAAATAGATTGGCTCGAAGGCTCGATGTTCCTGCAGACGGAAGCCGACCTTTCCGGGGGCAATAATTTTTCCTTAGCTGTGGTAACGCCCTTGTTGAGCGTGCCGTACGCAATCCACAGCGCCGTCGCAGATAGCCTGGCCAATCCGAACCTGTTCTACAGGGGAGGCTCCCGCGCAGGAGCGTTGTTCTTTTGGGACGGGCGGGGTTGGAAGGAACTGCCGCCAGGTGAATCAGGCCAGCAAATCACCGTGGACAGCCTCGGCCTACCCGTATGGCGAAACCACTCCCTTCCCCGCCTGGCTCCGACCTCGGTAGATTCAGTCCGCGGGACACGGGTTTTCCTGTCCTCTGCCGTAGCAGATGACGGAGGATACCCAATCACTGCACGGGGTTTCGTATTGGGCGAACAAGCAGGCCCGACCCTCGAAACCGCCCTGGTGGTGAGGGCAGACCAAGGAAAAGGAACGTTCCAATCGGCTGCGTCCGACCTGTTTCCAGGCAAATCCTATGTCGTGCGCAGCTTTGCCACCAACCTCCTGGGAACGGCCTACGGAATGGAGAAAATTGTAAAGATCGAGGGATGTAAGGGGGCCTACCCGCTGCAACTCGACATGCTGACGCCATCGGACAGCGTCGGGGAGACGGATCAACTTTTTTTCCAGGCAGAGCCCTACGATTCCATGCGCGTTCTGGAATATGTTTTGAATGGCATGGCTTTCCCCGCCGAAAGCTATACCCAGCAGCTTCCCAATCCAGGTAGTGATTTCACTGTTTTTGCTCGGGGCGTGGACAGTATCGGTTGTCTTTTCCACAGCGATACCCTATTGGTGAGGGTTTCCCAGACGACCTATAAGGCCCTTTGTATCCCGGTGTTTAAGTACGTGCCGGTCCTACAGGACCTCAACGCTTTTAGTTTTGAAGACGAGGTGAGCATTGGCCGTCCCGATACGTTCCGGTTGGGGTATGATTTGTCCAGTGGGTACGATAACCTGTACCTTTACGAAGGTGATTTCTTCGCCGATGGTAAGCTTATTGCAGCAGTACACCTACGCTATGCCACAGACACCGTGTATTTCACAGAGGAAAATACGGCTTTTTACCTCGTGTTCCAAAATCCGAATGTCATTCCCGGTACACAGACGGGGTTCAATGCCTTGCTTGCCAGGTTGCGTCAAAATCCAGACTTTCTGCAGTTGGTCGCAATGGTAGAGCAGGACCTGAAAACAAAGGGCTATGTGGACGAGTACGACACCGACAAAAACACCCTGCTCGAGCGTATATGGGCCACACTGGCCCCGGTAAGCCCACAGACGGTCCTCGGCTCCGAGGAGCCAAAGCCCCTGCTGCGCCCCAAGGAAAAGAACTGCTCTACGATTCGAAAGGCAGTACCCTCTTTTACAGGGTATTTGCCACGAACTATGAAGGCGGTAAGCTGAGCAAGGATATCCTCTTCTCAGGTTCGGATGTACCGGCATTGTTTACGCTGCTCAACCTCATGTTCCATGTCCTCCCCAAAATTGAAACGTTTCGGTTTTTAAGCGACTATCAATTTCGAGACGACGGTGGCAAAATTGCCATGAGCGAACTCGGTAAGCTGCCGGACTCATTGGTCATAATCCTAGACAACGGTTATGTACCCCAGAGCTATAAGTTTTACGTCGGTTCAAGCACTATCGAGACATACAACACTTTGTTGTATGTCTTCCATGTGCTCAACCTAATCCCCGCGGTACAACAACTGGCCAGTTTTGTGGAAAAACTTAAAACAAGCACTGGCTTTAACAATAGTAAGTGCTTTGAAGGAGTAATCAACCTTTTAGGGAAATACGGGGAATTTTTTAGTAAAGTGATTATATCAGACATTGCAGATCAAAAACTGACACAAGAACAAATCATTTCGGAAGTAAAGGATATGTGCAAAGAGATATATTTGACGATCTCAGACCCAAGCTGTCTTCCAAATAAAGGTCTCGGGAAATCCCTGTTGATGTTCTCCAATGGTCTTCTTAAAATTCCAGATCTGCCAGGGTATGCGTTGGGCAAAACCATCTTAGACATGACAACAGGCCCAAGATGGGCAGAGCATCACTTCATGATTGCGGAGAATGGGTTTACCGGAAAACAGTTCATCAAAGACAATTTTGACGAAACGTTCCCTCTGGTACCAGGCATGTCTTTTGACCTGAAAGCAAATGTCGAAGAATATTCCTTCTATGCCAAGGAGTTTCGAATGATCAGCCCTAAAGAAGTCATAAAAATTGGAGACCCCAAAAAACCCAGCGTACTGGCCAAACCCTTTTCTAAAAGTGTAAAAATAGAGTTTAAGCCCATTATCGAAAGCGTAAGCTTGCAAAAAGAATCGTTTAAGGCATCGCCTGCAAGTTTCGCTTTGATCCAACCCGATAATGTCTTTACCTGGAAAGTGCGAAACTCCTTGGAGGGGGTGACCACGGAAGATACACTATTGCTGGGCACCATTGCCCTCGGCGAGCGATCCAAGAATATTTACGGAAAAATCTATAAACCTTCCTTAAAGCAAACGACTGAGTTCTGTACCGGCCAGGATCAAATATGTGTCGAACTGAGCGCACCGGTGGTGCTGGACAACTATCCCGTGCGTTTCAAAATAGTAGAGGGCGGGGGGACGCTGTCCAGCTCAAGCGCGGGCGGACAGTTGCTGCAAGAGGTTACGGTTCCCGCCCTTCAGAATAAACTGAGCCCTAATTTCCCACTTTCTTCTATCGCCAGCGTGGTATGGAACAAAGGCAAAACAGGTGCCCAAAGACTCGAAGCGGCGATATTGGACGATAAAGGGGTCCCCTATACTAAAATTGTTATGGGCGATGCGAGCGACGCCAAGTGCGGTGCCTACGTCGCCCCCAACGAGTGGAGGGAATTCCAATGCCATAACCTGGGTGCGGCGAATACAGACGCCGACCCCTTCGCGCCGTCCTGGGAAATCAATGGCGGCTACTGGCAGTGGGGGCGCAAGAACACGGGCGCGAAAGGGCCGACGGGTTCAGATATCTTGTATGCCAATGCTGGTGCTATATCCGGTTGGAACACCACTCCAGCCCCCAAAGGTGCTTGGAGGGACACTACTAAAACAAGCGATGATCCATGTCCTGCGGGTTATCGAATACCCACCAAATCAGAATGGAGCGGCGTGGTTACCCATAACGAAGGAAAGACGGTAGGGAGCTCTTGGCTAAATGGAGTGGTAAACTATGAATCTGGAAGGCAATATGGCGATAAGCTATTTTTACCGGCAGCCGGGGTAAGGCTGGCAAGTAACGGTGTTTTGACCAATAGAGGTGCACGAGGCGGGTACTGGAGCAGTGAAGATGTGTCTGGTACGAATAATGCTCATGGCCATTTTTTCGATAGCTCAGGGGTTTCCGGGTCGGAAGGTACGTCAATAGCCTTAAAGGCGAGTGGCCAATCGGTGCGTTGTATCAAGGAATCCAAAAAATGCGGTGCCTACGTTGCCCCCAACGTATGGAAAGAATTCATGTGCCACAACCTCGGCGTCGCCAACCCGGACGCCGACCCCTTCACGCCGTCCTGGGAAATCAATGG
>JBEGMH010000224.1:0-9534 GCA_041183125.1 Bacteroidota bacterium
ACGTGGAACCCCCGAGAGGGAGAGAATCGGGCTGGCTACGAACAAGGCAGGTATGCCCGACATAGCTGGCGCCAAAGGTAGCGTTCGCCTCATGAAAAAGTTTATTTAAGGTCGTAAAAAATTGAAACGAATGAAAGGACAGCGTGCATAGATATCCCCTGCACTCTTTTGTCGGTACGAAAATCAGGAAAAGAAGTGCGCTATGAGCATTGAAAGGAAAATTTGGTCGTTTTGCTCAATATTTGGTCGTTAATCGGACTAATTCTCAAAAGTAGTACAGAGTAAGTCGGGTTACATACCCCCATGTGGTCTTGTATTTACACTACATAGAGCGGGTTTATCCCACCACTCTTCTGAGCAGGGACTCAAATACAGCGTATCCGTCTTTATTGCCAAGTACTCCTTCGGAAGCGCGCTCTGGATGGGGCATCATACCAAACACATTGCGCTGCCGGTTACAAATCCCGGCAATATTCGCCAGGGAGCCGTTCGGGTTTGCCTCAGGGACTGCATCCCCTCGTTCATTGCAGTACGTGAAAAGTATCTGATCGTGGTCTTTTAGGTCACGGAGCGTTCCCTCATCTGCAAAATAGCGGCCTTCGGCATGGGCGATGGGTATTTTAAGCACTTTAGAGGGAGAAAGGGCGTTTGTAACCCCTGAGTTAGAGGTCATAGGACGTATGTGTACATTTTTACAGATAAACTGTTCGTCTTCGTTCCGCAACAGGATACCGGGCAGCAAACCGGCTTCACAGAGGATTTGGAAGCCGTTGCATATCCCGAATACGAGACCGCCCCGGGCAGCAAAATCTGCTACAGACTGCATAATGGGTGAGAAACGGGCGATCGCCCCTGCCCGCAGGTAATCGCCAAAGGAAAACCCTCCCGGCAGGATGATACAATCACCCAGTCCGAAGCCGGTCAAATCCGGATCTTTGTGCCAGAGGCGAACGGTGTCCTGTCCGAGTACAGTACCCAGAACGTGCATCATGTCGTCGTCACAATTTGAGCCGGGAAAGACTACCACTCCAAATTTCATATCCTTTTCGTTATTGAGGGACGGTGCGCATATCGCTCGTCCGTTGCATTATCGCGAGGAACAGATGGGGTACTCCCATCGCATTTTTTAAATACCGACCTACAAGGTACGGATACTCCTTTCGTTTTGTTCAAAATAAAAGCCATTGAGCAGCAAAAGCACCACTAAATAATAGAAAGTGTAGCAATTCGGCCCAGTTCGCTTTCAAGTGAAAGAACCACATGGCACTGAGATAAGCCAATGGCATGGCAACGACCAGCGCATGGCCAATGGCAAGGTTTTTTTGCAAAGGCAGGGTGGCGACTGAAACGAGAAGCATCCAGAACCAAAAAGAAACCCGCTTTTGCTCCTGCATGGTGCGTTTGCGGAAAAACAGGCCTGCCTGCCACAGTACGACCACCAACAGCACCCCCCAGGGTATTAGGAAAAGGGAGAACGCATTAGAGGGTACGATGTGGGAAAGCCCATACGCATGAGGTCCCTGAAGTTGTACAAACTCCTTCCAGTAATCCGCTAAATAAGCAATACCGGCAGCCAGGTAGCCTACGACTAAAAAACCAGCGATGAGTATGATGCGCTCTCTGAGCTGAAACCCCCGCACCACATTCAAAATAGCAAAAAATAGGAGAACAAAAACGATATATGCCGGGCAGAACAGGGTAGAAAGCGCAAGGAAGAACCCGATATTAAAAATATCCCCTGTCGCTTCCCCTTTCCGCAGCAAGTTCATCGCTTGGAAGAGGGAAAAGAACACGAACAGGTTGGCGAAGTGGAGAGGGGAAAGAATAGAAAAACCGGGGCAATACGCCGTAAACAACAGAAAGAATACCCCTGGAAAAAGATGGGCCTCCCGATCTAAGCGATAACGCAGCTCCATGAAATTCAAAAGAAAAGCCTGGGCGACGAGCAGGAGTAACCCAAGGGAATAGAGCAGCCAAGGCTCAGAGGGAACTACCTGTTGCAGCAACCTGTACAGCATACCCCCTTCTTTTGTGTCCATCCGGACGGGTTCATGGTGGAACCAGGCACCCGCATGGAGGACAGCGGCATAAAGCAGCAGCAGTAGGGAAGCAATCAGTTGGTTAGACCTGAAAATCGCGAGCACGACAGGGAGTATTATCGGTTAAAGCCCGAAAGCAGCTTTAACTTTATCCACATAATCGAGTTTTTCCCAGGTGAACATCTCCACTTCCTTTCGTACATAGCTGCCCGACCCATCGCGCAATTCTACCAGCTTCAGATAGGGCTGACGTCCCATGTGGCCATACGCAGCCGTATCGGAGTACATGGGGTTTCGCAGTTTGAGGCGGTTTTCTATAGCGTAGGGCCTCATATCGAAAAGCGTGTAGACCCTATCGGCAATTTCCCCATCGCTCAGCGCTACTTTGGCGGTATTATAGGTATTAATGTATATATTAGTAGGTTTCGCCACGCCAATAGCATAAGAAACCTGGACGAGTACTTCATCGCAAAGGCCCGCTGCTACCAAGTTTTTGGCAATATGACGGGTAGCATACGCAGCAGAGCGGTCTACTTTTGAAGGATCTTTGCCAGAGAAGGCACCTCCTCCGTGCGCTCCTTTGCCGCCGTAGGTATCTACTATGATTTTGCGGCCTGTCAGGCCGGTATCACCATGGGGGCCGCCGATGACGAACTTCCCGGTGGGATTGATGTGGTATTTGATGGCATCGTCAAATAGGGCGGCGATATCCGGGCGCAATTTAGAGGTGAGTCGGGGGATGAGGATTTGCACGATGTCCTGTCGGATGCGGTTGAGCATTTGTTCATCGCTGCCAAAGTCGTCGTGTTGGGTAGAGACGACGATGGTATCGATCCGCACCGGTTTGTGGTCGTCCGAGTATTCGATAGTGACCTGTGATTTGGCATCCGGGCGTAGGTAGGGCATTAAATCGGCATGGTGTTTTCTGATATCGGCCAGCTCCCAGAGGATTTGGTGGGCCAAATCGAGGGCCAGCGGCATATAGTTATCCGTTTCGTTGGTGGCATACCCAAACATCATACCCTGGTCGCCTGCTCCCTGGTCTTCAGGGTTCGCCCGTTCTACCCCTTGGTTGATATCGGGCGACTGCTCGTGGATAGCGGAGAGGATACCACAGGAGTTTGCCTCGAACATATACTCCGACTTGGTATAGCCGATGCGGCGTATCACATCGCGGGCGATTTGCTGCACATCGAGGTAAACTTTGGATTTGACCTCTCCGGCCAAAACCACCTGGCCGGTAGTGACCAAGGTTTCACAGGCCACCTTGGAGTGGGCGTCGAAAGCCAGAAAGTGATCTACCAGGGCATCGGATATCTGATCTGCGATTTTATCGGGATGACCTTCGGAAACGGATTCGGATGTAAACAGGTAAGCCATGAGATAAGGGATTTTTCAATTTAGGAGACTTATTTTATTTCGCATTCCAGCATTTTGCGCATACCGTCCGACAAGCAGAGGTAGCCCTCCAACAAGTCGCCGATTTTTACAGGGCCGACCCCTGCGGGTGTCCCTGTGTAGATCAGGTCGCCCACCTGGAGTTTAAAAAAGCGGGACACAAACACTATAATATCCACAAAGGAGAACAGCATGTCCTGGGTATTGCCCAACTGGGCTTGTTCCCCGTTTTTTCTAAGTTCGAAGCGAATATCCGGAAAATCCGGGAATTCTTGTACGGGAATAAAAGGGCTGAGGGCTGCCGAACCGTCGAACCCTTTCGCAAGCTCCCAGGGTAAGCCTTTGGCTTTGAGGCTTTTTTGAAGATCTCGGGCCGTGAAATCAATTCCGAAGCCAATGGCAGAAATATAGCCCAGGGCAAACTCCGGCTGCACATGGCGGCCATTTTTTCCAATTTGGAGCACCACCTCCCCCTCGTAGTGTATATCGGAAGAGAACTCCGGCAGGTACAACGGCTTATTGCCGACCAGAAGCGCCGTCGGCGGCTTCATGAACACAATAGGATCTTCCGGAATCGGATTATTCAGTTCGCGGGCGTGTTCGGAGTAATTTCGGCCGATACAAATGATGTTCATGGCATTAGAATTTAGCGTTCATAAGGCCCGCCAGCTCTTTGACCTCCCGCACGGTTTCCCGGGCGCGGGCGCGAATCGTTTCCGAGGCAGTTCTGATTTGCTCTTTCACTTCTTTCTTGTGTGCATCGAGTGATTCCCGGCGTGCGCGTGCACGCGCGCTGATTTCGACCAGGCCATCTGCCACGGCATCTTTCAAAGCGACGTACTTCAGGGTCCCCTGTTCGTAATCGGAATAGAGGGCGTTCCAGGCGTCCTGGTTACCCGATGCTTTTAATAGTTCGAACAAGTTGCGCACCCCGGCGCTCATTTCGCCTTCCGGTGTATCGCCTGTGTCGGTGACGGCCGAACGCACCTGTTTGCGGATGCGGTTTTCATCTGCAAAAACGCTGATATAATGCTTTTCTCCTGCGCTTTTACTCATCTTACGGGTTGGGTCTGCGGTGGACATGACCTTGGGCAAGTCTGTGTAGACAGGTTTGGGCAGCACGAAATACGGTTTGCCCACCTGGTTGTTGAAGCGCATGGCGATATTGCGGGTCAGCTCCAGGTGTTGGTCCTGGTCTTTTCCCACGGGTACAAAATCAGCTCGGTAAATCAGGATATCCGCTGCCATCAGGACTGGATAATCGAGCAAGCCTGCGGAGATGAACATCTCTTCCTTGTCGTCGGCCAACTGGCTGCTCTTGTCTTTGAACTGTGTCATGCGGGTCAGTTGCCCATACGAAGCGAAGCAGTTGAATATCCAACTCAACTCGGCGTGTTCTGGCACGAGAGACTGAATGAAGAGGTTTTCGGGCTCAATACCGGTGGCCATGAGGTTGAACACCAAGTCCCAGGTATTGTCTCTCAGGGTTTTGGGGTTATACGGCATGGTCATGGCGTGGTAGTCCACCACCCCGTAGAAACAACGGTAGGTCTGTTGGAGGTCCACCCAGTTTTTCACCGCTCCAAAGTAATTGCCGAAGTGCATATCACCGGTCGGTTGGATACAGGACAGAATCGTTTTTTTGGGCTCCATAGCTTAAGCAGCTGATTTATGGGCATGCGCTCGATGCGTCGCGCAAAATTTGTCAAAATATTAGGGGAGGAACACTGAAAGCCCCACACCTATACAGATGAGGGGCTTTGACGGGCAACAGGCGTCGAAAGGACGGATATTATCCCTCTTCTGACGATTTGACCAGCATCTTACCCCGATAGAACAGGTTTCCTTCCGCATCTTTGTAAGCGCGATGGCGGAGGTGGCGTTCACCGGTAGTCTGGCAGGTATCGACGTTCGGTGCACTAATTTTGAAATGGGTGCGCCGCTTGTGCTTTCTTTGTTTGGATCCTCTACTCTTAGGATGTGCCATTGTTCTGAATATTTGACCGGCTGAACCATAGAAATTGGTTTTTGAGTCGGTCGTAGTTATAAATTAGTGCTCGTCTTTCCACTTTTTCAGTTCGTT
Source organism: Bacteroidota bacterium (assembly GCA_041183125.1). Classification (GTDB taxonomy): domain Bacteria; phylum Bacteroidota; class Bacteroidia; order Chitinophagales; family Saprospiraceae; genus JADJPL01. The sequence continues at coordinate 5,521 of JBEGMH010000224.1, forward strand.
CCAAGCGGGATTGTCCGAAGTTTTTCCTGCATCGTCGCTCTCTTGCTGTTTTTCCAAAAAGTCCAGCATTTCAAGATCGCACACCGGTGGGTCTTCCGATTGACAATCGTACACCCGTACCAGAGGAACCGCGAGCACCACGTACTCGTATGCGAACTGCGCCACGTTTAGCTCCTCAGCTTCCGGGTGGATATACCATACATCGGCGTCGCTCGTTTCTTCCCCTTCCTCGCTGTATTTTACCATCAACCTTTGGGAGCCTTCGATAGGAAGGTCAATTTCAGCCAGGCAGCGGTCGCATTCCGTGCGGACGGTACCGGAAAAATCGAACTCCAGAACGATGAGGGAAGGACGCTTGTCCATTACGAGATCCATTTCGATTTGCCCTTCAGAGAACGGCGCCCCTTCAAAACAGGAGAAAAAATCCTGGTTTATTTCGAACTGGAACTCGTGTATCCCGTCGCGAAGGCCCTGTATGGGAAGCGAGAAAGGGACCAATGCATTCATGGCAAAGAACGTTTTTTCAAAATCGAATGCAAAAATAAGGGAATGTTTTGGAAAACCCTACTATCTGTTCGACGAATTTTATCAGACTTGTGTGGACAGCGCTGTTTCTCTCCAACCGACGGCATATTGAGTGCTTCTACGCCAGAAAAAACAGCGTATGGATAGAAAAAGCCCTTTCTCGACAAGCCTAGTAGGTATAACGCATACAAAACTGTACTTTTACCGCCTGCGTTTCGTTTTGAGAACAGATTCGGCTCGTGGAATTATGGGAAAAAAAACATCTCTGTACTCAGGCAGGGCCTGCTGTTTTTGGCTGGTGTCTATGCTTCACGTTTTGCTTGTACCAGGAGTATTTGCGCAAACGCTTCTCATGCCCGGCGACGTAGCCGTGCTGTCTGTAAGCACCCACTACCGGCAATGCGGCCTCAACGGCAGCGACGACCAGATCAGCCTGGTGTGTTTCAGGGACATTGCGCCGGGCACGGCCATTGATTTCACGGATAACGGCTGGGAAAGGCTGACAAAGGGGCGCTGGGGCAACTCGGAAGGATTTGTAACGGCTGTCCGAACAGGCCCTGCCATACCCGCTGGAACGGTTATAAACTTTATCTTCAACCCATCTAACGGCCAACCTTACCAAGCGACCGTTCCTGACTCCGACTGGAAGTTCACGCAACGAACCCCCAACGGACTGAGCCTGGATACCGGTGGGGAGCAGCTCTTTTTGTTGTCGGGCGGATCCTGGAGCAGCAATGGGACAAGCCCTGCTTTTCAGCACGATGCGACTTACAGCGGAGGTAGTATCCTCCTGGCAATCAACACGGCAAGCACTTGGGCCTCATTCGCCGACCGCGCAGAGGCATCGGGGTTGCCATCTGGGCTTTCCTCCTGTAATCGCGTGGACGCGGCGAGCCCTTCCGATTTTTTAGCCTATACGGGCTTGCTAATCCCTGCCACTCCGCAAGAGTGGGTTTCCCGGGTTCAAAATGCTGCCAACTGGAAAAGTTTCGGCCGCTGTGGCGATATGCCGGTCCTTCCCAGGACGATACCGGTGTTAGATGCGGGGATAGGGGTCCAGTGCAGCGTGTGCAACTCCTGTGCACCTTACACCGAAACACTCCGTTTTTCACTGCCTTCCGTCGGGGGGCCTTTCCGGGCGGTGTTGCGTGCCGGGCGCGACACCCTGACGTTCGAGCAACTTCGAAACGGGGATACCCGGACGTACGAGGTCAATACCTCCTCTGACCTACACCTGTTATCCCTGACGGATGCGCAGGGCTGTACCTTTTTTTCCAACCTGGGGAGTCCCGTAGCCTTGCGCGTCACCCCTGCACAGGCTCCCGGTCCTATCCCGTCCATCAAAGCCTGTGGGGTGTCCGGGAGCACAGCCCTATTTAACCTGAGTGCCCAAGACAGCCTGCTCACCCTTGGCCTTACTGGCTTTCGGGTAAATTGGTATCGCGACAGCATATTAAAAAACCCTATCAGCCAGCCGGTACAGTTCAGCAGCCTTCCCACGAGCGTCTATGCGCTGGTCAGCAACGGCACCTGCTCTATTGGGCCTATCCGCGTAACACTCGAAATTGCTGAATATCCCGGGGCTACGCTTCCATTGGGCGGCCGATTATGCGCGGGGGAACCTTGTTTGCCGATGCCCTTTGTATTCAAAGGCAAAGCCCCTTTTCAACTGAGTTATACCATTAGCCGACCCGGCCTACCGGATAGCTCTGGAACGCGGACCTTCCCGGCCGAACAAGGTCTCTGGACGATATGTCCGGATAGCCTGGGCGTGCGCAGCGGGGATATCGTGTTCAGGTACAAAACCCTGACCGATGCGAACAAGTGCCAAACGGATGTGGACAAACAAATTTCCGTGGTGCGCCGGGGAACGCATGGCATACGCTACGTCCGCCCTGTCCTGTGCCCGGGGCAGAGCTTTATTTTTCAGGGGAACGCGTACGATGCGGACAACCCCAGCGACACCCTCGTACAGACCAATGCGCACAGCACAGGGTGTGACAGCCTGATCATCCTGCAACTCACCTACACCGACAGCCTGTCTGCTTCCCTGTCCGGGAACTACCAGGTGTGTACCGGAGAAGCCTTGCGCCTGACCTGGAACCTCAGGGGGGGCAATACATTCAATATTATCTATCAGGAAGGCGAGCCGCAGGAAGGCGTAGCCAACAGAGAGCTGAAAGGGGTGCGCAACGGGGATGTATGGGAACTGTTTCCCAAGCAAAGTGTGCCCATTTATGTCCTGAATGTTCAATCGGTAGAAAGTGGCTGTTCGTATCGCCCTGGGATCCGCATACCGGTTCAGGTCAACGATTTGAGCGTCTCGGCAAGGCCTGTAGCGCGCTTTGGGGGTACATCTGTCAGTTGTGCGGGGGCGGCAGACGGCGCGGCCATCGCAACCCTCGCAGGAGGGGCTCCGCCGTATCGAATTGCCTGGAGCAACGGGGACAGTCTTTTGCAGGCCAATCAGTTGAGAGCGGGTTTCTACCAGGTCACCGTAACCGATGGGGGGCGTTGCCGAGCCAGTACCTCCGTTCAGGTCAAGGAACCGACCCCGATACGTCCTGTGATAGAAGCCAACCCGGCGCGATGTACCGGGCAACTAGGCCGTGCCATCCTTCAGCGGGTCGCTGGCGGCGTGCCCCCCTTCCGTTTTGCGCTCAACGGAAACCCGTACCAAAGCATCGCCGAATATCCCGTTTTGCTGCCCGATCTGACAAGCGGTACGTACACCTTTACCGTGATAGATGCGAACCTTTGTACGAGCTCAGTACCATTTTTGCTGCCTGAACCGGACGCCATCCGGGTAGATTTGGGGCGGGACCGTTCTATCAAGGCAGGCGATACCGTGGTTCTGAACGCAAACCTGAACTTCCGGCCAACCCTGATTCGCTGGAGCCCGGCGGCGGAGGCACAAGGCAACACAGGGCTAGTGCTCACTGTGCGGCCAACCACGACGACCACCTATCAAATCGAAGCACAGGACTCCTCCGGGTGCAAAGCCGTTGACGAAGTCCTGGTGCGCGTATCGCGCACGCTACAGGTGTACTCGCCCAGCGCTTTCAGCCCGAATGGAGATGGGAACAACGACGTATTCCAACTGTATCCGGGCCCGGAGGTTTCTGCCATCCGCACGGTGCGCATCTACAACCGATGGGGCGTACAGGTATTTGAAGGAATGGGGGATAGCGTACAGACTATACCAGCCTGGGATGGAAATATAGGAAGCCAGCCCGCACCAATAGGGGCCTACCTGTTTGTTGCAGAGCTACTGTTTCTCGATGGCCATACCGAGCAGGTCAGGGGAGAGTTTATTTTGCTTCGCTGAGCACTGTCCGTTAGACTTGTTGCGAGGGGTCAGCAAGGTGGGAAAAAAGAGTCATTTTTTGTCCACACGAAGGCTTTTTGAGGGAGTCTAACTGCCTTAGATGACCGAAAAAAGGCACAGTATGGGAAAAAAAGGGCCTTTTTGACCCCTTGATGATCCCC
>JBEGMH010000225.1:0-12641 GCA_041183125.1 Bacteroidota bacterium
TATCCCCCGTTTGTTTTTCACCTTGTCCCGAGGTATTGTCGGGCGGGTAACCGCCGGCTATCTCCCCTTCCAAACTGGCGGGCATACCGTAAAAAATCCTGGGGAACACGAGCAATAGGACGTTCAACAACAGATAAAAAATCCCGGCCATCACATTTACCTCTTTGGCTGCCTGGAAAAACGTGGCCCTGTCAACGATGCGTAATATAAGAATGCCCTGCCACACTTTTGACACGATGAGGAACGTATAGACGGCACAAAACAACTGGATCCATATTTTTATCAATTTGACTTGCACGCTGTATGGCCTGTAGTGGAACAACCTAGCCCTGTACCGATAGACGAGCGTCCAACACAAGACGACGTACAGGCTTCCCTGCACCAAGCGCAAGGCTTCGTTCCATAAAGGGGGAAGCAACCTGTTGGGGCTCTGTCGGACAAATACGCCCCAGTCCTCAACCAGCAAAGAGGCCACCCGAACCTTATGCTCCCAATCCGTAAAAAGGATATAGGGCATAATCCCGGAAAGCACATAAAGAAAGGGGACGAAGTGAAGCCAATCCCAACGACTGAGCCGGGAGTAGTCCCGCAGGATGCTTCGAACGTAAAAGAACGCCATCGGCCCTGCCAGATAATACACCGACAGCGATCCCATACTAAAGAACGCGATCAGCCGGGCATCCTTTGAGGTGATTGCACTGCTATAGGCCAAAATGAAATAGGAACCAAAAAACAGGAACCCGGACAAATAGCGGTTGGCCCCCCGATATCCTTTGTTGTAAAAAAGGGTCAGCAGGGAGAGAAAAAGCCCGGTGATGCTAAGGTATATGATGGCGCCCAATGGGTTTGCTTTTCAGGTGTCAAATCTAATCAACAAAAGGGAAAGTAGGAATATGTACAAATGTAAAAAACAAGCACAAACTATGTGAGAGGGGAAAGAGCCGCGATCCCCCCCGATGGAGCTAGTGGCAAAGGTCTAATAAAACCAGCGTGATAGCACCAGGGGCTTTTGCCCTTTCGCGCCACGACCCTCTATTGCAACTGGTTCATGTGGTCGTACCAATAGCGCTTCAGCAACCAGGAGCATAGGAGGAAGACTGCGAACGTGATGGCCAGGGCTTGGAAATCGCGCATCAGCAAATAGAACGGAAGGATGACCTGGGTCATCTGCCAGACGATGCCTACCCCCACGTTGAACATATCCCTGCCAAAATCCTTGTTTTCCTCAAAACCCGGGTCTTCCTGTTTTATTTTTGCGATGACAGGCCCCCAAAAGCCCCAGGGACGGGTCTGGCGGTAGAATTTTTTTAGCGTTTCTTCCTCCTCTGCCGGGCTCAGGAGCACCCCGGCGATACAACCGGCAAAGGACAAGGCGAGGATCAACGGGAATACATAGATGGCGGGCACCCCGGGGAACAGCCCGGGTAAGACCGTAGCGCCGACCAGCCCTGCGAGCATACCCAGAAAATACCCATATCCATTGAAGCGCCACCATATCCATTTCAGCACATTGGCGGCGGTATAGCCACCGTACAGGGCGGAAGTGATCCAGAGGGTCAGGGAGTTCAGCGAGTCGGCCATGAAGCCGAAAGCAAGGCCGATCAACACCAGTACCACGCTCGACCAGTAGCTGTAGCGGACCAACGTTTTCTCGTCGGCCCCGGGGTTGATGTATTTTTTGTACAGGTCGTTGACCAGGTAGGCCGGGGCGGAATTGATGAAGGCCGCAAAAGTGCCCATGAACGCTGCCAGGAGCCCCGCCAGGATCAGCCCTTTGAACCCAACCGGTATAAAACGCTCGATCGCCAGGGGGAGCACGGTTTCGAAATCCGCTTTTTCGCCCATCGCGGAAAGCTCCGGGACCAGATAGCCCAGTGCGAGGAGGCATAACCCGACAACCATCAGATAGCGGGGCGCGTACAGCACCAGGATGGTCAAAGCACTCATTTTTGCCGCTTCAGCGGGCGTTTTAGTGGACAACACGCGCTGCATATCATAACTTGGCACAGGGCCGGCGAGGCTCGCGAAAATCCCTTTGAACACCATCATCATCACCAGGAAGCCGAAGAGCTCGAAGCCGTCGGACTCGATTTTGCGGTTGACGGCTTCCAGGGCCCCTGACCAGTTGAGGTTGAGCTCCCAGCCGAAGAACAAGTTCCCCCAGCCTTGCGGCACGACGGCGTGGATCATTTCCGGTTGTACCTTGTTCCAGGCAATCACGCCGACCACGATACAGGAAACCGTCATGATGACCAACTGGAGCACTTCCGTAGCCACGACGCTCCACATACCGCCCTTTATCGTATAAACCGTGGTGATGCCAATCAGCAGCAAGGCGTAGGACTGTGCAGAGCTCACCTGCCAGGGCCCCAGATGCCAAGCCAGGTCCCAGGGAAAAAAGATAGCTGCGAACTTTCCAATCCCTTCAAAAAAATAGGCGATGAACCCAAACACGCTGATGATAGCGAATACCGTGACGATGATGTGGGAAAGGCGGGCCCCCCTGCCCTCCCCGAAGCGGAACGTAATCCACTGCGCCCCCGTCAGCACACCGGAACGGCGTAGCCAAAGGGCCAGGAACACAAAGACGAACACCTGGTTCCACACCGGCCAAAGCCAGGGAATCCAGGCGCTTTTGAGGCCATAGACGAACAAGATAGTGACGGTCCACATCGTACCGGAGATATCGAACATACCGGAAGCATTGGACAAGCCCAAATAGTACCAGGGGATAGCATTGCCGCCCAAGAAATACTGGCGCATATTGGCGTTGGCCCGCTTGGAAATCCAGAAGCCAAAAGCCAGCGTCAATGCAAAATAAAAAAGGACTATGCTTAAATCAACAAGCGAAAGTTTCATAAAGACGGCATTTTTTTTCACAAAATATTGAAAAAAAAGGGAAAACAGCTCTTTTTTTCATGGGGTTGTGTAAAAAGACTTTTTTCGCCTGATACCACCAAAAGATATTTTGAACGAGTGCTTGTTTTTTTGATTTTGCGCGGCAAAATCAAAAAAACAAGCACTCGTTCGTTATTTTGTTCGTCAGGTTGGAGCGGCGAAATACTTTTTACGCACCCCCTTTATTACCCTTTCACCACCCGTCTAATGGTTCCGCATACGCTTGGGCCCATACCATAGCCAGAACCCGGTTACGGTAAACAACATAAGGGCCAGGCCGAGCGTGGTAGAATAGAATACTTTGAACCACCCCCCGGAAATCCCGAGCAGTTTATCCACCAAGGAACCATCGTGCAAGTTTTCGATAAAATCGGAACGACGCCGCTCGATATGGAGGAGGGCACCTGTAGCCCCATCGAGTTGGAGGGCCCAATATTTTTCCACAAAAATAAACTTGACCATTCCTTTATCTGGACGGACGTCCATCCTTTCCAGCTCGATGGACAGGTTGGGGGAGACGGAATCGCGCAGGAAGCGGCAGGCATTGGCGTGCAAGCTATCGAGGGGGAGCCAGTCTTTTAGGTCGGTGGAGCTCCCGGAATAATTTTTGGAGAAGATGAGGGTACCGCTGTGTTTTTTCAATCCGAGCAAGACCCCGCTCAGGCCCATCAGGAAAAGGAAAACAAACGCGTAGATACCCGTAATCCGGTGGATTTTCCGGAAGCGACGCAGGGTGAGGGCCTGTTGGGCTCGGTGTGGGTTATCTGCCATAGCGTGTTGGATACATCAACGCACAGAGAAGCGATATGTAGTGAACTGCACGTACATTTGGCTGGGTTGAAGTATAGTATTGGGAAAAGTCGGCTGGTTAGGCGAATCTGGGTAATGCTGAGCTTCGAGACAAAGGCCGTAGTGTTTGGTCATGGGCTGTCCACCCCGGCCTTTGAGCGACCCGTCCAGGAAATTCCCGGAATAGAACTGCACGGCGGGCTCGGTGGTGCTCATTTCCATAAACCGGCCCGACCCCGGGTCGTAAAGGGTAGCTACTGGGCCATTAACCCCGGTATTGAATATAAAGTTGTGGTCATAGCCTCCCGGCACCTTTGCGATATCGAGCCCGATAGGCTTAGGGAAGGAGAAGTCGAAAGGCGTTTGGGCGGTGGGGGCAATCTCACCCGTTGGGATGAGGGCAGCATTGACCGGGGTATAGTAGCTCGCTTTGATGCGCAGTTCATGGCCCAGGATATCGGGGGCCTGGCCGGCACTGAGGTTGAAATACGCATGGTTGGTCAAGTTGATGGGGGTTTGTTTGTCGGTTTGGGCGGAATAAGCGATTTGCAGCCCGTAGGTATTATCCAGGGTAAACGCGACGGTTACGCTCAGGTTGCCGGGGAAGCCCTCCTCTCCGTCTGGGCTCGTATAAGAGAGGGCCAACGTGACCGTAGAATCGGTGCGGTTGAACGCGGCCCCCCAGAGTACTTTATCGAAGCCTTTGCGGCCACCGTGCAGGGTATTTCCATTGTCGTTGGGCGCCAGGGGATAGGTCTTGCCGTTCAGGGTGAAGCGGGCGTTGGCGATCCGGTTGGCATAGCGGCCTACGGTGCAGCCGAAATAAGGGTTTCCGGGTTGCAGGTATCCGGAGAGGGAGTCGAATCCGAGGATGACATCCCCCAGTTTGCCTTCTTTATCCGGGGCGAGCAGGGATACCAAGGTAGCGCCATAATCCGTTATTTTGGCGGTAAAGCCATTGGGGGCGGTAAGGGTATAGAGCGACACTGGGTTTCCTTCGAGGGTACCCCAGGGGTCTTTGGTGATGGAAAACTCTCCGGCCGGGGCATTCGCCTCCTGGGTTTCGGTCGGAGGGGTGGATGGTTTACAAGAGAACATACCAAAGGCGCATAAAACAGCAGCCCAAAGGGTTGCGGAAGAGAATACTTTATCCATTGCTTTATTCGTTGATTTGCCGCGTAAACATAGTAAATCTTCTGGTATAATTAAAATCCTCTTGCCTTTGGGCCAGGCTTGTCGCGAGGGATTTGCCTTCCCCCCTCCGCTCAGAGGTGTACGGGCGGCTGTACAGAACGACGTATAAAAATACCCTGTAATCCGGAAAAAAGCCTACTTTTGGACTTAGACGCCCGTGTTCTTTCTCAAGCCCCCGCGATCAGTCTTTTTTCTATACTTCAACCACAAACAACATACTATGAGGCCTTTTTCAAAAACAGTTGCCCTCTTCGCCCTGGCAGGTGCTTTTGGCGGCTGTTCTACCCCTGAGCCCGTGCTCACCATTCCCCGTCCCGGCCCTGAAAAAATCAATTTCAAAGCGGTGCCGTTCAACTTAGAAGACGTACAGCTCCTGCCCGGGCCCTACCTGCGCGCTATGGAACTGGACATGCAAAGCACCTTGGCGTACGAGCCCGACCGCCTGTTGGCCAAGTTCCGCAAAGAGGCAGGGCTGGCCCCCAAGGCGGAGCACTACCACGGCTGGGAGGACGAGACGATTTCCGGGCACACCCTGGGGCATTACCTGAGCGCCTGCGCCCACCTGTACAAGTCCAGCGGCGACATCCGCTTTTTGGAGCAGGTCCGCTACGTCGTACAAGAGTTAGCCGAATGCCAGGACGTGGACGGCTCGGGCTACGTAGCTGCCATTCCCAACGGGAAGCGCATCCTGGGGGAAGAGGTCGCTTCCGGGAATATCAAGGCGCAGGCATTTTACCTCAACGGCCTTTGGGCACCTTTTTACAATCTCCACAAGACCATGGCAGGTTTGCGCGATGCCTTCCGGCTCTGCGGTAACCGGCAGGCACTGGTCGTAGAAAAGCGCTTGGCCGACTGGATCTACGCGATGGTTTCCCGCATGACGGCAGAACAGGTGCAGACCATGCTGTCTTGTGAACATGGCGGCATGAACGAAGTCCTGGCCGACCTCCATGCCGATACCGGAGAGGACCGGTACATGGAGCTGTCCGATAAATTTTTCCATAAAGCCGTACTCGACCCCCTGGTCAAGGGGGAGGATGTGCTGTCCGGGCTCCACGCCAATACCCAGGTTCCCAAGCTAATCGGCTTAGCGCGGCGCTACGAGCTGAGCGCCAATGAGAACGAACGCCAGGCCGCCTGGTTTTTCTGGGACCGCGTGGTCTATCATCACTCCTATACCACCGGCGGGCACGGCAACCACGAATATTTTGGTGCCCCCGACAAGCTGCGCGACCGTTTGAGCGACGAGACGACCGAGACCTGTAACGTGTATAATATGTTGAAATTGACCCAGCGCCTGTTCATGCAGGAAGCTACCCCCGAATTGGCCGACTATACCGAACGCGCACTGCTCAACCACATCCTCTCGTCGCAGCACCCACAAGATGGACGGGTCATCTACAACCTTTCCCTTGAAATGGGAGGCCGCAAAACCTATCAAAACCCCCTGGATTTCACCTGCTGTATCGGCAGCGGCATGGAGAACCACAGCAAATACAACGGGGACATTTACTACCATAGCGAAAATACCCTTTTCATCAATCAGTTTATCGCCTCCGAACTCAACTGGCGGGAAAAGGGCGTGGTCATTCGCCAGGAAACCAGCTTTCCCGAGCAGCAAAAAACCAGCCTGGTGTTCCGCTGCCAGAAACCCGTTGACCTAAAGCTAAAAATCCGCTACCCGAAGTGGCTCAAGTCCGGACAGTTGTACATCCGCATCAACGGGCGCAAGATTGCGGCTCCGGGCAACCCGGGCTCGTACGTCGAACTGTTCAGCCAATGGAAAAATGGGGACCGCGTGGACATAGACCTTCCTTTTGAACTTCGCCTCGACCCCATGCCAGACGATCCCAACCGGGTCGCTATCTGCTATGGACCACTCGTATTGGCGGGTGACCTTGGCCCGGAAGATGTGCCCAACCCGTACGACCGGGAATTTGTACCCGTGCTCAGAACGACGGAGCGAAACCCCGCCCGTTGGCTCGCCCCTGTCGAAGGGCAGCCCAATACCTTCCAAAGCCGCGGAATAGGCTATCCCCGGGATGTTGCCCTTCGGCCCTTTTACCAAACCCATAACCGCCGTTATTCCGTTTACTGGGACATCATGTCGGAGGAAACCTGGAAAAAGCGGGAAGAAGAATACCTCAAAAACCAGGTGTACAAAAAGCTCCTGGAGGAAAAATCGGTGGACCATCTGGTTTTTGGCGATGAGCGGATGGAAATACTGCACCAGCTCAACGGCAGCGGGAGCAATGTCGGACGGCACCAGGACCGCAGCTACCGGCAGGCCGAGCGCGGGGGCTGGTTCTCCTGCCGCCTGAAGACAGATCCCGAATCCCCCATGATGCTGGAAGTAGAGTACTGGGGTGGTTTTACCGGCTCCAAGACCTTCGACATCCTGGTTGACGGGCAAAAAGTGGCCACCGAAGATATTTCCGGCAAAGCGGAAGGGCGTTTTTTACAGGTCAAATACCCCCTCCCGCCGGCCCTGACCCTGGGTAAGCGCGAGGTGGAGGTGCGCTTTGAACCCCATTCCGGGCACCGGGCGGGGCCCGTTTTTACGCTGTGGATATTCAAAGCAGAAAGCAATTAGACGGGTGGGGGATCAGCCTCTCCCCACTCGCCCTTGTATTTTAATCAAACCCTTTCAAATAAGCCATTATGTCCTCTCCCGTGCTACAAGTCGCCATTATAGGTTTTGGCCTATCGGGCAAGACCTTGCAAGCCCCATTTTTTGCCCGTCATCCCTCTTTTCAGCTCCGGCGGATCGTTACGAAAAGCCAGGATCCTTCGGTCTTATACCCCGGGGTCATCCGGACGGATTCCCTTGAGGAAGCCCTGGAAGACCCTGAGGTTGATTTGGTCAGTATCTGTTCGCCGGATGCCACCCATTTCCCATACGCACGCCGCGCTTTGTTAGCCAGGAAGCACGTGCTGGTAGAAAAACCCGTCGCGTCCAATACTGAAGAAGTGTTAGAGCTCATCCGCTTATCGGGACAAATGGGCAAAAAGTTTTTTGTTTTCCAGAACCGCCGCTTCGACAGCGATTTCCGCACCGTGCGGGAAGTGCTGGAACAGGGGTTGTTGGGTACGGTGGTGCGCTACGAAGCGCACTACAACCGATATAAGCCGGAGCGCAGCCCCAAACCATGGAAAGAAGAAGTGACGCCTTCGAGTGGTATCCTGTATGGTTTGGGTACCCATATCCTGGACCAGGCGATTGCCCTTTTCGGCAAGCCGAAAGATGTGTGGGGGCAGACCACCCGGGAGCGGGAGGGCTCTGTCATTGACGATGCCTTTGACCTACACCTCGACTACGGCAGGTTGAAGGTACACCTCAGTTCCAGTTTGCTGGTGCGGGAGGAGACGCCCCGCTACGTCGTCCACGGAACCAAGGGTTCTTTTGTAAAATACGGGATAGACCCACAGGAAGACCACCTCAAAGCCGGTCTTATGCCCGGAATGCCCGGCTTTGGGCATGAGGAGGCGGGCACGCGCGGCATTTTACACACCCAATTAGGGGAACTCTCCTTCCGGGGGCATGTAGAAACCCTTCCGGGCGACTGGGGCATCCTCTTCCAAAACCTGGCCGATGGCATCCTCCACGATGCTCCTTCCCTAATCCCTTTGGACGATATACTGGAACAGGTACGCATCCTGGAAAACATCAAACGCTAAGGCAAAAAGGCCTATTCCGGGTGGGCTTTGGGCCGATAATCCGAGGGTGTGGCCCCGAATGGTTCCTTGAAGCGCTCCAGGAAGTATTTCAAGTCGGAAAACCCTACTTTACCGGTGAGGGCTGAGATTTTGCCCCGCTCCCGGGCGATCCGGGAAGTCGGAGTGAGGCGGTCGGAGTTTTTTTTCACCACCTTTATCTTGGGGAAAAGAGCTTAAAACCCTACGCTGGTCAAAATACCACCCCCCGCGTTATCGATTGGCCACTGGAGACGATTTGTACAAAGTGAAGCCCCTGGGGTAACTCCTGCGGAAGCCCTACAACGGGCACCCGGTTCGCGCCGGAAGGAAAGCGGGTCGGTACCGACTCCAACAGCACCTGCCCTTGGGCATTTAATACCCGGTAAGACAACTCGATAGGTTGGTCCAGGGTGAATTCCAGGGCCAGTTCACGCGAGGTGCCCAGAGGGTTGGGAGACACTTGTACCTTACTAACTCCCAAAATCTCCGCAACGGGCGTCGCGCTAGCACAGGCCAGGGAAAACGAAGCCACGGCTGCGCGAATTTCCGGCAGCATACGATAGACCTGTTCGCCCGGGCACTCCGTCGAACAGCCGTCGCGATGCCCGGAGACATGATAAATAAACTTTTGGGAGCTGTTGTGATAGCTCAACTCGGTCGGTGCGATAGTGCGTTGACAGGCTTTCCAGGCCAGTACTTCGATTAGTTTATTTTTCGCTGCCGCGGTGATCTGGCTGGACGTATAGGTGCCCAGCATGCAAACCCCCATGGTACCGCTATTGGTCCCACAAAAATGCGCCCCGGTGACGTTATCCCCTCCCCCACGGCCTTCGTAGAGCTTGCCATTGGGGTCTATCAGCCAGTTATAGCCCACGTCAGCCCAGCCATTGGTGAAGACGTGGAGGTTCCAGATGGCCAATACAATGGCCCCCCAGTCGTTGGCGGTATTCGTACCGGCCGAATGGTGTACGATGAGGTGCGTCACATTGGTATAGCCGCGGGCGATTTCCCCTTGCGGGCAGTTCCACTCTTTTCGGTTCACAAAAGCCGGTATGGGGCAGAGGCAGGACAAGGAAGGGTCGGACTTTTCCAGGTTTTCCTCCAACGAGGCGCTTCCGGTTTCTTCGCCAGGGCTAAAAAAATTGAACAGAAACCGGTTGGCCACCACCCCCTGCGCCAAGCGGTTGCTGACGGCACGGAGGCGGTAATGGCGCTGTGTTTTTTCCTTGAACAACAAGTTAGAGGCAAAGCTGTGCCGGATATCCACGGCGTGTTCATCCGGCTGGAGGCGTTCCCATGGGCCCCAGTTTTGGCCATCCGGCGAAAAAGATACCATAATGTGGGTATTCTCCGCTTGGGGGTCCGTCTCTCCCCAAGCGGTTGAAAAAGCGATAAAAGGAGTAGCGTGTTCAAACGGAAGTTCGCCCGCTGCAAAATCCAGCACGACCGGTTTTTTACGATCTATCGGCTGCCAGCGGAGCGGGTCCAGGTTTTGGCTTTCATAGCCGGCTTTTAGCGGAGATACGGACAAGTCATAGTCCAGGAGTACCCGACGGCTATCGCGCTGGGCATGCCCATGAGGGATGGAGAGGGTCAGGAGAAGGCAGATGAGCAAAAAGTTTTTCATGGTGTATACCGTGTTTTACCGAGGTTCAAAGATAACTTTTTATCGGAAAAACGGGGTACAACATATCGGCTTCGCAGGCTATCCCACATTGCTACGAACCGCCTCCAGGCGAGAAGCGCAACCGACCCCTTCCAGCAGCCTTAAGGTATCCTCCACGGGAAAGGCCAGTGCATGGGCGATGGGTTCCGGGCAAAACGGACAACGCTGCACATAGCCTTGTGGATTGATGTACAGGAAGCGGTTGCCGGCCCCCATACACCCCACCCTGCGTTGGTGGTATCCTTGGTATTGCACAATGGGATATTCCCGATATGCAGGATCGTTGTTCATTCGCAGATAGAAATCCTCCAGCAAAGCCAACTGCTCATCGGGCAGACACACCTCTTTACCCGCGAAATGGCCAACGGGTACCGGGTCCAGCAGTTGGACGAAGCAAACCCCCAGGTCTTTTGCCAAATCGAAATACGCGCTTAAATTGTCTCTGTCGCACATTTCCCGCGTAACGCAGATAGACAACCCGCATACGAGCCCGGCCGCCCGAGCATGTCCGACGGCCTCGACTGCGTGCCGATAAGCTCCCTCGTGCCCTCTGAACCGATCGTGCCAGTCTTCCCGCCAGTGGTCCAGACTGATCGTCACCCCCGTGAGCCCCGCACGCTTGAGCCGTTGCGCCTTTTCGGCTGTGAAGGAAAACCCGGACGTGAAAACCCGGAAATCCGAATCCGTACCTGAATTTTCGAGTACAGCGACGATATCTTTCCAACGCAACATAGGCTCACCTCCGCTGAATATGATTTGCCCCGACCCGAA
The DNA here is from genome assembly GCA_041183125.1 of Bacteroidota bacterium. Classification (GTDB taxonomy): domain Bacteria; phylum Bacteroidota; class Bacteroidia; order Chitinophagales; family Saprospiraceae; genus JADJPL01. The sequence goes on from JBEGMH010000225.1 coordinate 11,015, forward strand.
TTCCTGGTAGCGCTTGACAATCTCCAACAGCTCGCTCCGCTCCAACGTCTCCGGCTGATGGATGTTATCCCACTCAAAGCAGTGTGCGCAGTGGTACGTACACTTGGACGTAACCGCAAAAAACACGTTGCGGATACCATTGGCCCCTGTGCGGAAACGGAACTCCCGATTGAGTTCATTCTCCCAGTTCCGGGTGAACGCCGGGGAAGGAAAGCCCGGGGCACCGAGGTTCCAAAAGTAGCGCTCCCCTACACGCACCACTTTTTTGGCCATCCCAGCCCCGAAAACCGATTGGTATCTACGCCGCAACTGCCTTAGCCAGCGCAGTGCCTTTAAAGGGCTGCGCGCATAGGCCAGGGTAAGCACAAACAAGCCCGCCAACAAGCGGAGGCGAAACACAAGACGCTCCCATCGCCCCAACAGCAGCGGGGAGGGCGCTGCTTCCTGTACAAAACCCATTTGCAGGGGTGGCTGTTTCTCCAGTATCTTTCTCATAGCGCTGTCATTTATGGGTTTCCTGTTGGTCGTACCGATACGAGACGATGCTTTTCCGTTGTTCGTATTCCTGGCGGGAGAACTTGTCAAAGTAGTGTGGCTGCCGGAAAAGGGCCAACTCCTCCATCCTTGGCGCCTGTTTGAAATCGCGGATATGTTCGTAGTACCCTTTTGCATGAAGAAAATACGAGACGGTATCCTTCATCGGCAAATCCGGCGTCCTGAATACCAGATCCGTATACATATCCGGGACAGGCTGCACCAGGTATTTTCCATCGTCTGATCGTATGGCCCGAAGCCACGATTGCCCGTTCTGGTCATTGGCTGCCGTTGCGGGCAAGACGAAGGTGGACAGTGGCTGGCCCTGGGAAAAATCCATCGCCGCATAGTCCACTTCCCAGAACATAAAGCCCGTCTGCAGACGAACCTCCACAGCCCCTTCCCCTTCCCATTCCAGGGGAAGGACCATATCGCGCCACCCCATCGGGCCCGTCATCTGAAACCAGCCTCCCGGTTTCCAGTTCCCATCGGCACCTTTCACCGATACCGAAAGCGGGAAGTCCTGGTCTTGCTGCTGCCGGATGCGTTCTTCCCTGGACATTTTCTCAAGTCGCTCCATAAAAGCGGCGTAGCGGATACCGACTTTTTCAGCAAAACGACCGTATAGTTGATCAAACCACAACGTATTTTTAGCCCTCAACACCAACACACCGCGACGGGCATGGGAGGGGTTTTCAAAACGGAGGGTCAACCCATTCTGGGGCGCGTCTTTTTCGTCAAAGGCATAAAAAAGGGAATCCTTTCCCATCACTTGCCTAAAAATATCTACCCCCGCTGCGGTCAACGCAGCGTTCGGCGCTAAAGGTTGGGTCAGCAGCCTCGGCGTACCCTGCGCATCCAGCAAGACCTGGGTGCCCTGCGGATGCGCGACTCCCATCAGCTCGGCTGTATTCACATACTGGCGCTCCTTGAGTTCGTTCGCGATGCGTACCTGCAGTTCCCCATTTACAGCCTTCGCCAAGGGAAGCGGCAGGTAATCGTCCCGCTCCGCGTTTCGCATCACCGCGCCGCTGAATATCTCGCCTTGAAAAGAATAGCTTTCACTGCCTTCGGATACATATACATACGGACA
>JBEGMH010000226.1:0-7542 GCA_041183125.1 Bacteroidota bacterium
GAAAGAACCCAGGTGCTACTTCAGAAAGAGGTGTTTTGCTGTTGCTGTTCTTACTCGGACTGGCAGGCATCCTGTATCTGTTTACCCGCTCCACCCAACCCGACCTGCGCGACCTGACCCAAACCGGGCGGGGCGGGGAGAAGACAGCGATACAGAGCGTAGCCGTAGCACCAAGGCGTTGATTCCGCAGGGGCGTTTTGCAAACGCCCTCCCTTCCGGGTTTGGCCCGGGGATTTATGTAAAAAGGTCTTTTACACAAATCCCCGGGCCAAACCCGGAACACAACTTTTGGGCTTCAAATAAAATTTTCCTTTGAGCGATTAGAGGAGAAAATAGATTTGTCGTTCCCTCAAAAAAAGTTTTTTATTTGGCATTAAACCAAATTCATCTATTAGTGTTGTAGTTGGTGTTTTTTTAATTTAAGGGGACTAAACTTGCTAAGGGCCTTTGCTTGGCTATGAAAGTGTTCTTTTGGCGGTTAGCTAGGCTTATGGATATGAGTACACCATGCACAAAACGTTTGCTATGAACAGATTACAAAATTTGATGGAACGCTCTGCATTTGGCGTTTGCACTTTTTTAGGTCGTTTTATGGGCCTTTCCACCTCCACCGTGCGGCTGTATTTTATCTATTTGTCTTTCGTGGCATTAGGTTCACCCGTCATCGTGTACCTTTTCCTGGCATTCTGGCTCAACATCCGGCGCTATCTAGGCAAGAAGACCGTCCTTTGGGAATAGGCCGGGGGTGCGAGGGATCGCATGAGCCGACCCCTCGCGACGAGGATTTACTGTCTGAACACAAACTGGACGATATTCGCCCCCATGCGCAAAGCTTGTATGCGCTTCTCCTCTGGGTCGTTATGGACGTCCCTGTCTTCCCAACCATCTCCCAGGTCGCACTCCACTGAATAGAAGCACACCAGGCGGTTTTCCCAGAAGAGGCCATATCCTTTTGGCGGTTTTCCGTCGTGCTCATGAATTTTGGGCAACCCGTTTTTGAAAGGGAATTTCTGCCTGTAAATATCGTGTTCAAACGGAAGTTCCACGAACTCCAGTTCCGGGAACACTTTTTTCATAGCGGGCCTTATGAAAGGATCCATGCCGTAGTTGTCGTCAATATGCAAAAAACCTCCGCCCATGAGGTAATAGCGCAGGTTTTCGGCTTCTGCATCGGAGAACACCACATTGCCGTGCCCTGTCATGTGCAGGAAGGGGAAATTGAACAGTTCGGGGCTACCCACTTCCACGGTGGCATAGTCAGGGTCGAAGTTAGCCCCCAAGTTTTGGTTGCAGAACCTGGCCAGGTTGGTCAGGGAAGTTGGGTTGGCATACCAGTCGCCCCCGCCCTGGTATTTCAGAAGTGCCAATTTCAGCCCGGGGCCTGACGAAGGCAGGGGCTTACCAGCGCTAGGGCCGGCAAGTGGTACAAACAAGGTGGCGACCACCAACAAAAGCTGCATCATACGGTATTTCGAGTTTAAGCCCTGGGCTGGCATAGCTTAGAGGGCCAGGGGCCCTTTTCGCCCACGCCTTGGCCAAGGGCAGCGTGAGGATAAAATAACGTTTTCAAGTCCGGGGATTTTGCTCTGCCCCTACCCTGCTTCATTGCGCACGGCGACGATTTGGACGGCGCAAACCGCAGCCGTTTCTGTTCGCAAGCGGTTAGGTCCCAGGCTAATCAACTGAAAGCCATTGGATTTACACAGGGCCACTTCTTCAGGGGAAAAATCCCCTTCCGGTCCGATCAGCACCAGCACGTCTTTTCCTTTTTCACATACCGAAAATAAGTGCGGCGAGTCCGTAGCCTCTTCGAGATAACCGATAAATCGGCTTTCCGCTCTATTGCTGAGCGCAGCGATGAAATCCCTGAAGCCGGTTGCCGGGTCGAGACGGGGCAAAAAACACTGTGCCGACTGTTTCATAGACGACACCAGGATTTTTTCGAGTCGGTCGGGCCGCAAGGTACGCCGCTCCGAGTGCTGGCACCAGAGGGGGGTAATCCGATCCACTCCGATTTCCGTTGCTTTCTCGAGAAACCATTCAAAGCGGTCTATGTTTTTGGGAGGTGCCACGGCCAGATGCACCTGGTATGGTCTCCTGGACACAGCGCTTTGCCGCGACGTGATGCGCACCATCGCGTTCTTTTTTCCGGCCGACTCCAGGACGCCATCGTACCAAGTACCTTTCCCGTCGGTCAGACGGATAACATCCCCAGGTTTCCTCCGCAAAACCTGGACCAGGTGGGCGGATTCTTCCGCTTCCAATACGGCTAAATCCCCTTCGATGATTTGTGAAAAAAAAAGGTTCATCTTATAGTCTGCTTGTTTAAACCTATGACAAGGGCGAGCACAAAAAAACCTCCTTTGCCCCCGGTGGGGAACGCACTTCGCGGGCGCGTATCCACCATCCCTTTTCGCAGGATGAAAATTGATTTTTGGTACGCGTTCAAAATAATATTTTTGCCTGGTACAATGAGGCAATTCACTGCATCGGGTTGGACATCAAGGGGGGCGAAAGGGCCCTCTTGGGGTTCCACACCGGCTCTTGTCAAAAGCCTAATTTTTTAACAATCAAAGCATTTCAGCTACAAAAGGCAGAAGTGCATCGCAAGGCCAGAGGATCAGTAGCCGGTAGTATCCAGCTATCGGAGCGCTGGGTGCCCGAACTTCTGCTTTGAACACAAAAATAACACGCAATGTTACCAAGAGGTTATGACCCTGAAACCTACTTTTTTCCATATATTAGCTTATGGAAGGCGTAAATTTACGAACGATTACCGCTTAAACTTTTGTAAATGGATTACTTAGTAATGATTGGGCAGCTTCTGTTGAGTTTGTCCATTTTGATTATACTCCATGAAATGGGGCATTTTTTTCCGGCCCGTTGGTTCAAGACCCGGGTTGAAAAGTTCTATTTATTCTTCGACCCCTGGTTTTCCCTCTTCAAAGTCAAAAAAGGGGATACCGAGTACGGCATAGGTTGGCTCCCGCTGGGAGGCTATGTAAAGATCTCGGGCATGATTGACGAGAGCCTCGATACCGAGCAGATGAAAGGGGAGCCCCAGCCCTGGGAATTCCGCTCCAAACCCGCCTGGCAGCGCCTCATCATCATGTTGGGCGGCGTGACCGTGAATTTCATTTTGGGATTTATCCTCTTTGCGTTCATCCTTTGGAAGTGGGGTATCGAGTACCTGCCGGCGCGGGAAGCCAAATACGGGATTTTCGTCGAGGAACTGGGAAAGCCCCTGGGCCTAAAAGACGGGGACCAGGTCCTGCGCATTGGCGAAAAGCCGTTCACCGAGTTCAATGAGCGCATCGCCGGGCAGGAAATCGTATTCAACGGGGCGCGCACGATCACCGTGCAGCGCGACGGCCAGGAGGTCGTGCTCGACATACCGGAAGATTTCCTGCGCACCCTCACCAGCCACGACAACAAGGACAAGATCATGTTCAGCCCGCGCTTTCCTTTTCAGGTCATGGAAGTGGTCAAAGGCACCCCTGCGGACAAAGCCGGCATGAAAGCAGGCGACCGCATCATTGCGATCAACGGGGCCAAAACCGTCTATTACCAGGAGGTGCGCCGCGAGACTAAGCGCTTCAGCGGAAAACCCGTTTCCGTGGAGGTCGTGAGAAACGGCGCGGATACCGTCCAGCTCAGCCTGACGCCGACCCAAGAGGGCACTATTGGGGTACAAACCCAACCTTTTTTCAAACTGGAAAAGAAGAAATATACCGCCCTCGAGGCTATCCCCGAAGGCATCGCCCTGGGCTGGAGCAAGCTGAGCTACAACGTAAAGGCCCTCGGGCAAATGGTAAGCGGCGAGACTAAGGCGTCCGACAGCCTGGGCGGGTTTGCCTCCATTGCCAGTATCTACGGCAACCAGTGGGTGTGGGAACATTTCTGGTCCGTAACGGCTATGTTGTCCCTGGTCCTGGCGTTCATGAACCTGCTGCCCATTCCCGCGCTGGATGGCGGGCACGTCATGTTCCTGATCTACGAGGTCGTCACCGGCAGGAAACCCAGTGATAAGTTCATGGAAGTGGCTACGACGGTCGGCTTTGTGCTGGTCCTAAGTCTTTTGTTGTATGCAAACGGCCTGGATATTTTCCGCGCGTGGTTCAAATAGCCCAGCTATGACCGATTACTTTCAATTTTTAGAGGTTCCTCACCGCTTCTTGTTGGATGGGGCAGCGTTGCGCAGCAAGTTCATCCAAAACAGCAAGCGCCTGCACCCCGACCGTTTCACCCTGGACAGCGAAGCCCGGCAACAGGAGGCGCTGCAATTGTCCAGCGTCAACAACCGGGCTTATGAGGTACTCAGCGATTTTGACCTGCGCATGCAACACCTGCTCCAGCTCCGAGGCCTGCTCCCGGAAGAAGGAGGGAACACTGAATTGCCCAAATCATTCCTAATGGATATGATGGACATCAACGAAGCCCTCTTCGAGCTGGAAATGGACCCCAACCCCCAAGCCATCGCCGAGCTTACGCTACAGGTGAACCACCTCGAACAAGGCTTTTACCAGGAAATTCAAAAGGTCATAGAACAATACGACCACGAACACACCCCTGCGGACGAACTGGAAGCGGTGAAAATTTTTTTTCTAAAAAAAAGATACTTGTTGCGCATAATAGAAAAGCTTTCTATATTTGCCAACCGTTAGCCAAAAGGGCTGATCAAAGAGCTACGATACTGTACTGCCGAAGTGGCGGAACTGGTAGACGCGCTGGTCTCAAAATCCAGTGGATAATCTCCGTGCGGGTTCGAGTCCCGCCTTCGGTACAGCTCGATATAGCAGACTGGTAGCCAGTAGAATACAAAAAAGCAGAAATACTCATTCTCTTTTTTGAACTCCTGCCCAGTTTTTTGAAAACCTAATCCAGGTATAGCCGAAGTGGCGAAATTGGTAGACGCGCACGTTTCAGGGGCGTGTGTCTTCGGGCGTATGGGTTCGAGTCCCATCTTCGGCACCAACCTGGGTTAGGTTTTCTTCATTTAGTTTCCTATTCTTTCCTCTCTTTCTTCTCCATTCTTCTCGAGAAACATAATCTGACCTTACTGGACGAAGTCCTCTTGGTTTTTTCAAAAACCTTCCGCTCCATGAAAAAAAGAATGGCCCTGCTCGCGTGTGTACTCTATTTGTGGCTGCCCGCCAAAGCAGGAGAAGGCATGTGGCTCCCCTTGTTGTTGCAGCAAAACGAGGCAGAGATGCAGCGCATGGGCATGAAGATGTCCGCAGAAGATATTTACAGCATCAACAAAGGAAGCCTAAAAGATGCCATCGTGCGTTTCGGAGGCGGCTGTACCGGGAGCATCATCTCTGCTTCGGGCCTGCTGCTCACCAACCACCACTGCGGCTTTGGCCAGATCCAGTACCACTCCAGCCTGGAGCGCAACTACCTGGAAACGGGTTTTTGGGCAGGGGCGATGAGCGAAGAACTGCCCAATCCGGGCCTTGGGGCCACGTTCATCGTGCGCATGGAGGAAGTGACCAAAGAAGCCCTGAACGGCGTGACCGCCCAGATGGGCGAACGCGAGCGGCAGGCCCTCATTGACCGCAACCTTCAAGCCATCAGTACAAAAACCCCTCGTGAAAGCTGGCAGGAAATCTCTATACGTCCTTTCTACCAGGGGAACGCTTACTACCTCTTTGTCATGGAAACCTTCCGGGACGTGCGCTTGGTAGGTGCGCCGCCCGGAGCTGTAGGCAAGTTCGGCGCCGATACCGACAACTGGGTCTGGCCCCGGCATACCGGCGATTTTGCCCTTTTTCGAATCTATGCCGATAAAAATAACCGTCCCGCCGCCTACTCCCCCGAAAACGTACCGTACAAACCCAAGCATTTCCTCCCCGTGTCGCTCGACGGGGTCAGTCAAGGTGACTTCACCCTGGTGTTTGGCTTCCCGGGCCGAACGACGCAATACCTCCCCGCCGCTGCTGTCCGTCAAACCGTAGACGTCCTAAATCCCATCCGAATAGGAATCCGCGACCGGACCCTCTCGATTATGGACCAAGCGATGCGCAACGACCCCCAGGCCCGTATCCAATATGCCAGCAAGCAGGCCAACCTGGCCAATTCCTGGAAGAAATGGATAGGGGAAAGCCAGGGCATCAAAACCGTCCACGGCATACAGCGCAAACTCGACTTTGAAGCAGACTTCACCCAAAGGGTAAATGCCAAACCCGCCTGGAAACAGGAATACGGCAGCTTGCTCAACGAACTACAGACCCTGTACCAGAACATAGAACCGTATGCCAAAAGCAGGGACTACATCAACGAAATCACCGGGGCCAACGTAGAACTGCTGCGTTTTGCCAATCTTCTCCACTCTTTTGTGCTCCTCCTCGACAACAACGGCGCAGGGGCGCTCGCCCCCCGCAAAGATGCCCTGAAAAATACATTCCAGTCTTTCTACAAAGACTATCGGCCTGATATTGACCAGAAAATATTCGCCGCCCTAATTGAATCGTACTTCCAGGAATTGCCGCTGGAGCACCAGGCACCCTATGCGCTGGAACAAATGAACTACGCCGGCAAAAACGGCCCTGATTTTGCCCGTATCCTCTTTGTCAAATCCCTGCTCGCCAAGCCGGGTGCCTGGCTGGAAACCATCGAGCGCGACCCCGCAGAAGCCGTGCGCCTGATCCGGGAAGACTACGCGTATTTGCTCGTCCGCTCCATAGTGGAAGCCGCTGAAGAAAGTGTGTTTAAACCTTACAACGACATCCAGGAAAAAATTAATCTCCTGCAGCGCACATACATGAAAGCGGTCATGGACGTCATGCCGGAGAAGCGTTTTTACCCGGATGCCAACAGCACCCTGCGCGCCACCTACGGAAAAGTAGAAGGCTACGAGCCTAAAGACGGCGTCTTCTACCAGCCGTTCACCCATTTGGAGGGCGTCATGGAAAAGTACAAACCGGGCGATTACGAATTTGATGTGCCGGATAAACTGCAAAAACTCTATGAAAAACGGGACTTTGGACCTTATGGTGAAAACGGGCGCTTGCCCGTCTGCTTCCTGGGTTCCAATCACACGACAGGCGGCAACTCGGGCAGCCCGGTCATAGATGCACACGGCAACTTAATCGGGCTCAACTTTGACCGGGTATGGGAAGGTACCATGAGCGACTTGCTGTACGACCCTGCTATTTGCCGCAACATCATGGTGGACATACGGTACGTCCTGTTTATCACCGACAAATACGCCGGGGCGAGCCATCTCGTTCGGGAACTCAAGCTCGTACACCCCAAAAAGAAATAATAGACTTGTTGCGAGGGGTCAGCGAGGTGGGAAAAAAGAGCCTTTTTGACCCCTTGATGATTCCCCTCGCAACAAGTCTAATACGTCCTATTGAAAATTGAGCCCGCGCGTCAGGCTCCCCAACCGAAGGGAATCCATGGAGGGGGCGCTCAACTGCAATCCAGGCCTGACGACGGACGTGCGCGAACTAAACATCCCGCGGCCTCCCTCGATGTTTGTGTACACGGGTGTCCACTGGGTGCTTGTAATGCCTGTATTGGCCTGGGAAAGGCGCA
>JBEGMH010000227.1:0-14974 GCA_041183125.1 Bacteroidota bacterium
AGGTTGTAGAGTGAACCCTGAGGGTCGCATTTCGAAGGGTTGAGCCATACATTGATGCGATCCTGCTGGTGCGGCTTGAGCAGATCGTTGAACCCGTAATTTGCAGCGGAGGACAGGCCGACACCCACCAAAACTGCCAAAACCAAGGGCACAACCTGCCGGGGACCCCGCCGGCTGAATATGTAAAAGGCCCAGATACCCAATAAAGCACCGAACAGGTAGAGCACCTGCGGAAGAGATACCCAAAAATGCAAGTATACCGCTCCAAGTGCTGCCAATATCCAGCCTCTGCGCCACCACCTGCTATACTGCGGCTGTTGGAACGCCAGGATGCCCAGCGCCACCAATACCAATACCATCGCGATATCGAACGGCTCAAACAAAAGACCGAGCAGTAACATCGCTCCTAGAAAGCCCGCAATCCAATAATACACCGGGGAAAGACCTTCCCGATACATCGCCACCAAAAAGGAACTGAATACCAAGGTAGAACCCATATCCGGCTGCAGGAGGATCAAACCTGCCGGAAGGGCAATAAACCCAAAGGCCATCACTTGGTGCCTAACCTTCTTTAAACTGGTCTTGAACTGCCCTAAATAGGCCGATAGCGCAATTGCTGTCCCAAACTTTGCAAATTCCGAGGGCTGTATGGTAGCACCCCCAAAGGAGTACCAGGACGTAGCCCCCTTGATCGTAGAACCAAACACCAACACACCAGCCAAAAACAACAAACTCCCCGCGTAGACAGGATACGCAAAGGTCTGCCAAAACTTCCAGTCAATAGAGTAAATCAGCAACAGTACAAAAAAGGATATCCCGGCCCATATCAGTTGCTTTCCCGCAGAAGACTGCAGGAACCCAATTTTCTGCATCTCTGTCTCCGTTACGGAATAAATCATCAACCAGCCTAAGATTACGACAGACAGGTAGATGGACAGCAGGGGCCAATCCAGATTTTTTGTACTGCCAAGCCTGTTTAGCATTGCGTTTTTCTTAATTGCGCCTTCTATACCAATCAATATTCCGTGCCGAGCAGTTGCTGCGGCTCTATCTCGTCATCCTGTACCAGGTAAGAACTCGGATACGACGACCGCAGGAACTGCTGCAAGCGATACGCGTCCAACTTGTCCGTGAATGCCCCCGCCCGAAGCATATAATACGGACGATTGTGCACAGAAGTCAATACCAGATTGGGATATTGGGCGCGAAATGCATTGCGTACCTGATCCAGACGGTCGCGATCGGTAGTGGATAAAACCTGTACCCGCCATCCCTTTATCAAGGACGTCGCCCGGTTGGACGCAATGTATGTTTGCATCGCCTGCTGCACGTCAGCAGATTCTATGAATTGAACCCGGGCAGGTGGCTGCGTCTGGCCAAAAACCCAAGACGGCACAAGAGCGCACAAAAAAAAGAATATACGGTACATATTGCCCTTATTTGGGCGTAAAGATACCGAAAGATCTGGTTTTATTCACTCTTTTGCATCATCTGAACCCCAGCTGAGGTGCCGATGCGCTGAACCCCGGCTACAATGTACTCTTCCGCCTGCTCCCTGCTGCGGATCCCACCAGAGGCCTTGATGGCAATTTTGTTGCCCAAAAGGTGCTGCAGAATCTGTACCGCTTCCAGGGTCGCCCCTCCTCCGTTGAAACCCGTGGACGTTTTGGCAAAATCCGGCAGGGTAAGCAACAGTATTTCCGAGAGCTTTTCCAACTCCTCCCGGGTCAATAAGGCCGTTTCTAAAATAATCTTTATCTTCTTGCCCCTCAAACGAACCGCTGTACACATGCTGTCAATGTCGTTCTGCACAAAACCCCATTGCTTACTTTTCACCGCACAGATGTTGATGACGCCGTCTATCTCATCCGCCCCATCGTCTATGGCCCGCTTGATCTCTTCCACCTTGGCAGGCGTATTGGAATATCCCAGGGGAAAACCCACTACCGTGGCTACCTTGACCGGGGAATGTACGCTGTCAAAATACTGACGCACCATGGGCACAAAAAATGGAGGCACACAAACCGCAGCGAATTTGTACTGGACAGCTTCCTCGCAGAGCTTGCGGATATCACTTTCAGTACAATCTACCTTTAACAGGGTATGGTCAATGTAGGAGGCTAAATCCATATCGGATGTGTTGCAGAGCAAAAGGCTATAGCAAACGCAGCAGTTGCCAGGGCGTTTTGGCCCGCTCTTTTGTTTTTTTGGTTTCCAAACAATTTGCGCCCGCAATTTAGGCATTTTATCATTATGTACACGTCATATCCTGGAAAGAAATATCTGACGTATGCCAAGGGGCGCGCCTGGATTATTTTGGCCTTGCATTTTTCGGTTTCCAAAGGGCAGTATTGGGGTTGGGCCCCATCTGGAGCACGAGCTCCCCACCCTGCATGATCTCCGCATGCGTCAGATAGCTCCGTGCCATGGGCTTCCCATTAAGGGTCGCCGACTGGATGTATTTGTTTTTGGCACTGTTGCCGTTTGCGGTGATGACAAAGGTCTTTCCGTCCTGCCCCGGCAATGCCACGCGCTGGAACAGCGGGCTCCCCAACACATATACGCCCGAGGCCGGGTTCACAGGGTATAAACCCGCCGCACTGAATACATACCACGCCGACATCTGGCCGCAATCCTCGTTGCCGCACAACCCGGAAGGCGTATTGTTATACTGGGTTTCCATAATCTGGCGCACCAGAGCCTGGGTTTTCCACGGTGCCCCCGCGTAATTGTACAGATAGGCGATGTGGTGACTGGGCTCATTTCCGTGTGCGTATTGTCCAATCAACCCGGAGATATCGCTGGACTTATTCTCGCCTTTGATGTCAGAAGACTCGGAAAACAGTTGATCCAGCTTTTTTATAAAGGACTCATCGCCCCCAAACAGGCCGATCAGCCCGTACGGATCGTGGGGCACAAACCAGGAATGCTGCCACGCATTGCCCTCCGTATATTCCGCTACCTCGAAGTTGTGGTCGGACAACTTAGGGTCAAAAGGACTTTTCCACTTGCCATCTGACATCTTGGCCCGCATGAAGCCCGTACCGGGATCAAAGAGGTTGCGGTAGTGCTGCGCGCGTTTTTCATACGCCATTGCATCCTCTGCCTTGCCCATGGAACGGGCCATCTGGGCGATACACCAGTCGTCAAAGGCATATTCCAGTGTCTTAGTCACCGACTGCCCGTCCTTGTCGTAGGGGATATACCCAAATTCCCGGTTGAAATTGGTTCCCCGGATGTTCTGGGCACCGCTTTTCAAAAGGGCCTCATATACCAGGTTTACGTCGTATCCGCGGAATCCCTTCATGTACGCATCTACCACCACCGGCACGGCATGGTAGCCGGTCATCGTGTTGGTTTCATTGCCCAACAACGACCATACCGGCAATAAACCGTACTGTTGGTAATGGTCGAGCAGGGATTTTATAAAATCGTTGACCTTGTCCGGCTGCGTCAGCGTATAGAGCGGATTGGCCGCCCGGAACGTGTCCCAAAGGGAGAAAATATCATATCGCCGGTAGGTCTTGGCCGCATGGACCTTGCCGTCGGGGCCAAAGTAGTTGCCGTTGGCGTCGGAAAACTGGACCGGTGCAAGCGCAGTGCGGTAAAGAGACGTATAAAAAGTGGTCTTCAACGCATCGTCGCCCTCTACCCGTATCTTGGAGAGTTCCTCTTCCCAGAGCCTCGATGCGTCGGAGCGAACCTGGTCAAAGGGCTTCCCTTCTAACCCAGCCAGGGCACCTTCTACGTTGGCCGAAGAAATGCCTACCTCCACCTCGAGTATCTGGCGGGGAAGCGACGTAAAGAAAAACTGGGCGCGGCTACCCGCCCCCTTGGGCGATTGTTCGTCTTTTTCCCACTTGGAATCAATTATGCTGTACGAAGCAATGGGATGGCTGAACTGCATCGCGAAATAGACCCGCTGCTGCTTGGCCCACCCCGTAGAATACCGATAACCCGTCACCAAGCGGTCGTTGACCAATTGAATATGGGTCTCCGTCGGCGAATCCCAGTTCATGGCATGCGCTAAATCCAGCACCAGCGATGCCTTCGACCCAACGGGAAAGGTGTAGCGGTGCATCCCGGAGTGCATCGTAGCCGATAGCTCGGCCCAAACCCCATTGCTCAACTTAACCGAGTAGTACCCCGGACTGGCTTCTTCTTGCGCATGGGAAAAAGTAGCGAGATAAGGCTTTTTCAGTGGGTCAGCAATGTCGGCTTCCAATGCCATGCGCTTGGTCGCCGGCATGACCAGCACATCGTACAAGTCGCCAATCCCCGTACCGCTCAAGTGCGTATGGCTGAAGCCAACTATCGTCGTATCGGCGTAATTATAGCCGGAACACCAGTCCCAGCCCTGCGTCCCGTTGTCCGGACTGAGCTGAACGGCCCCAAAGGGCACCGTAGCCCCCGGATAAACGTGCCCGTGATCGGCTGTGCCCATGAAGGGGTTTACATAGCGTAGGGGAGAGTCGGCCCGCTGGCCGACAACAAAGGTGCAGGCAACTGCCACCAAAGCAAAAAGGAAAATGGTACGGACTACATACATGGCTTTGAAAAGTTTTTTAGAACGTGTCGGGATTTATGGCAAAAAAAAAGGTGCTTGTCGCGTAAACGCCGCAATTTTTGTGAAATTTACAGCAAATATATCATATCCCTGCCAGGATTTTTTTACCCTTTGTTTGCCTGAAGCCTTTACTACATGCAAAAAAAAATACACCGCAAGCTCTTAGGGAGCATCTGTTTCTTCGCTCTTTTCCTATTAGCTGCCTGCGGCACACACCTGCAACAGCCTTTCTCCAAAAGGGATATCCGTGCAGCACAGCGCGTGCTGGGACTGGGGTTCAGCCCCGCGCAAATAGACACCATGTACCGCTACCTGGAACGGAACCTGAAAGGGTATAAGGCTATGCAGAAAATACCCCTGGACTATCAAATCCCCCCTGCGCTTTACTTTGATCCCAGACCGGACGGGTTTGTCATGCCCACCGAAACCAAGCCGCCAGACTGGGGACTACCGGATTCCACCTCCCTACCTGAACATCCGGAAGACCTCGCATTCCGCTCCGTCGGCGAGTTGTCCGCCCTGATCAAAAACAGGCAAATCAGCTCAGAATCGCTCACCCGCCTGTTCATAGAGCGCATGCACCGCTACAATCCTTCGCTGTTCGCCGTGGTCACCCTCCTGGAAGAACACGCCCTGCAACAAGCCCGGCAAGCGGATGCGGAAATCGCAGCCGGCCGCTACCGGGGCCCTTTGCACGGCATTCCCTACGCTATAAAAGATTTGTTCGCCCTGGCCGGGTATCCCACCACTTGGGGAGCAACCCCTTATAAAGATCAGGTTTTCGACCATACTGCCTCCGTCATCGCCCGGCTGGATACAGCGGGCGCAGTGCTGTTGGCCAAAGTGAGCACGGGGGCCCTGGCCCGGGGCGACGTCTGGTTCGGCGGCATGACCCGCAACCCATGGGATACGCTGCAGGGCGCCAGTGGCTCCTCTGCCGGCTCCGCCGCCGCCGTCTCAGCAGGCTTGTGCGCCTTCGCCGTCGGAACGGAAACCCTGGGCTCCATCGTGGCCCCCTCCGCCCGATGTGGGGTGACCGGCCTTCGCCCTACCTACGGGCGCGTCAGCCGGACCGGCGTGATGACCTTGTCCTGGACCATGGATAAAGTTGGCCCCATCGGACGAAATGCGCTGGACTGCGCCCTTGTCCTCGACGCCATCCGCGGCCAGGACGGCAAAGACCGCACGGTACAGGAAGCGCCTTTTTCCTTTCAGGCCAAACAAAATGCGGCTTCCCTGCGCGTGGCCTACCTGAAAACGGCCTTCGATAAGGATAGTACCCAAGCCGGTAACAACAACCGCGCTGCCCTCCAGGTCTTTCGCGAGCTGGGCATCCCCCTCGCAGAAGAAAGCCTGCCCGATTCTTTTCCGTACAGTGCCTTCGATATCATCCTGCGCGCCGAATCCGGTGCTTTTTTTGATGATTTGATCCGTTCCGGACAAGTAGACCGCCTCGAAGAACAACACGAAGGCTCCAGAGCCAACTCCCTACGCCAGGCCCGGTTCATCCCAGCCCCGGAATACCTGCAGGCAAACCGCCACCGAAAGCAGCTACAGGAAGCTATGAACCAGCTCATGCAGCACTACGACGTGCTCATCGTTCCCCCCACCGGCAGCGAACAGAACCTGCTCAGCAACCTCACCGGGCATCCGGCACTGGCCCTGCCCACCGGACTCGACCAACGAGGCCGACCCTCCTCGATCACCCTGCTCGGAAATCTATACGACGAAGCTACGATCCTGGAACTCGGCCATGCGTTTCAACAAAAAACAGCCTTCGAAACACTACATCCGCCCTTATTCCTTGGAAAAGTCAACCAAAAATAATAGACTTGTTGCGAAGGGGGAAAAAACGCATTTTTGTCCGCCTCGCTGACCCCTTACATTAAATCCTATCGGTATGCGCGACGTAATCTTGTTTATAGCTTGTAGCCTGGATGGCTACATCGCCCGCAAAGACGGCCAGGTAGACTGGCTGTTCCATGACGAAGACTATGGTTATTCTGACTTCTATGACAGCATTGATGCTACGCTCATGGGCAAAAAAACCTATCTGGATATCCTCGCTATGGGTGAATTTCCTTATTACGATAAAAAGAACTACGTCTTTGTACGCAAAAACAACCCACCCCTCAACCGTTCCGTCGAGTATGTCCACGGCGATATCCCCGCTTTCGTACGCAAACTGAAAAAGGAGGAAGGAAAGGATATTTGGCTCGTAGGAGGCGGACAAATCAATACGATTCTCCTGACCAGTGGCGATATTGACCGCATGGTGGTATCGGTACACCCCGTTGTCCTGGGACAGGGAATCCCCTTGTTCGGAGCTGGCATACCCGCCGAACGCTGGTTTGTCTTTGAAAGAGCGGAAACCTTCGCCAGCGGACTGGTACAACTCCACTATCGGCGCAAGGGATAACCCCCCGTTTAGCCCTCTTTGTTGAAGTGGTACTCGTACCGATCACAACAGGGATCGCTCAGGATGAGGTGCGAACGGTCTACCTGTACCTTCTTGTCCCCGTCTTCGAAAGGCTGGGCGCTGCCGTTCTCTGTTTGGAATCGAACCCAGTCCTCCCCCTCTTTCACATACAAACTATACGTCCCCCCGCTTTGAAAAACGTCATTTTGCCATAATTCATAATGGCTGGCATCTGTGAACCGAAGCAGGTTGAACGCCGGGGTATAGCCTTTTCCCGTAATACCACCTGTGACCCAGCCCAACTTCCAGCGGCCGGGCAGCAAGTCTTCCGTTTGCAGGTCTTCTTCCCGGGCGCAGGAGAACAGCGCGACGAGGATACAAAGCAAAAGAAACCCTTTTCTCATCGTTTTACCTATTAGAGATGTCAACAGGGAAATTCCCCTATCTCTAAAACACCTCCCGGTATTCGATAGGTTGCTGTTCCCCGTTTTTTAACGGTAGTACAACTCGTTCCAGCGCAGTTCCTGGCGCAGGCGGTGCACCTGGGTGTGCTCGTCAATCAAAACGTATTCAATTCCTGCCATCTCACAGAAATCTTCGAGGTGCTCCGGTCGAAGCGACTGGCTGAAACAGGTGTGGTGCGCGCCCCCAGCGTAAATCCATGCAGCAGCAGCACTATGTAAATCGGGTTGTGCTTTCCACAATACCCGCGCAACCGGTAGCTTGGGCAGGGGTTGTTCCGGTGCCACAGCCTCTACGGTATTGACCAGCAAGCGGAACCGGTGCCCAAGGTCTATCAAAGAAGCGTTGATGGCCGGACCGGAAGACGCATCAAACACCAAACGGACCGGATCCTCTTTCCCCCCGATACCAAGGGGATGTATCTCGCAGGAAGGACGGCCCGAAGCGATGGTCGGGCATATTTCGAGCATGTGCGCCCCTAATACCTGGTCGTGACCGCGATGGAAGTGATAGGTGTAGTCCTCCATAAAGGTGTTGCCGCCCTTGAGCCCTTCCCCCATGACTTTCATCGCCCGCACCAACGCGGCGGTCTTCCAGTCGCCTTCCGCCCCAAACCCGTACCCCTCTGCCATCAGGCGCTGTACGGCAATGCCAGGCAGTTGTTGTAGCCCGTGCAAATCCTCAAACGTGTCGGTGAAGGCCCGGAAACCTCCCTGCTCCAGAAAATTGCGCAAACCGGTTTCAATCCTGGCCGCCTCCCGCAAACTGGCATGCCGATCCCCGCCTGGCCGCAAACCGGGCACCAGATCGTACACCTCACTGTACTCGCGGACCAGCCTATCCACCTCTTTTTCATCCGCCGACTGAATACTGCGAACCAGGTCGCCCATCCCATAGCCGTTTACCGAAAAGCCAAACTGGATTTGGGCCGATACCTTATTCCCTTCCGTGACCGCCACTTCCCGCATATTGTCGCCAAAACGAGCTACCCTTAAACCCTGGAGCTCCCTCCAACCCGCAGCCGCCCGGGCCCAGATACCTACCCGCTTCCGAACCTCCTCGTCCTGCCAATGGCCGACTACGACCTTGCGGCGCAACCCCATCCGGCTACTGATGAAGCCAAACTCCCGGTCGCCGTGGGCAGCCTGGTTCAGGTTCATGAAATCCATGTCTATAGAAGACCATGGAATCGCACTGTTGTACTGGGTGTGCAGGTGGAGCAAGGGCTTGGCCAATATCTTTAACCCGTTGATCCACATCTTGGCAGGGGAGAACGTATGCATCCAGGTAATCATCCCGATGCAGGTATCCGTTCGGTTGGCTTCCTGAACCATCTGGTAAATCGCCTCTGCCGTGGTCAACACAGGCTTGAAAATAACCCGCACCGGGATAGCCTCGGCTTCGTCCAGGGCAGCGGCAATGGCCTGGGAGTGCGCAGCTACCTGCGCAAGGGTCTCTTCTCCGTACAAGTGCTGGCTACCGGTCAGGAACCAGGCTTCGTATTGTTTGAGTCCGGACATAGGTCGTATTTTTTATAAAATTAGGGTAAAAAGGTATCCTCTAACCAACTTTTTGGGCTTGTACATTCCTCCCGCCATACATTCGCCCCCCATACGCGCCCCTAGCTTTTAGCCAAACTAATATACGCAACGCCCGCTGAAACCAAAAGCGTTCCGGCGAGCTGCCAGGCCCCAAAACTTTCCCCCAAAAGCCAATACCCTAATACAATCGTGGAGATAGGCCCTATGCTGGAAAGGATAGCCGCATTGGAGGCCCCGATGCGCCGTATCCCCTCGCTGACTAAAAATACGGGCAAAACCGTAGAGAACAGCGCCATCAAAAGGCACAGGACATACACCTCCGGCCTGAAATGCCACAACGCCCAGCGATACGCGATACCATGGTGTATGAGTATCGCCACACACCCGGCCGATACCGCCAGGGCTGTATATCGCATGGACCCATAACGAGGCAGCAGCATCGAAGCGCCTACCATGTACAGGGCATAGGTTATGGCACTGAGAAAAATCAGGAACCCCCCGTACGCCACATGGCTGCCTTGAAGCATCTGCTGGCCATCGAGAAACGCTAATGCAATGCCCGCATAGGTCATGACCAGCGCGATGACCTGCACCCGGCGTATGGTTTTTCTAAACAATACGGCGCTGATGAACAATACGATCGTGGGATATAAAAACAGGATCAGCCGCTCCAGGGAGGCAGTGACGTACTGAAGCCCCATAAAATCGTACAAACTGGCAAAGTAATACCCCAACAAACCGAACATAAAGACCGGAACCAAATCCCCGAACCGGGCACGCCGCGCCGGGTCGCCTTTGGAACGCGTGCGCCAAATCACGAACAAAAAGAAGGGCAAAGCAAACAACATGCGGAGGGCTAACAGCGAGATACTGTCTACTTCATAGCGGTACGCCAACTTGATCATCACTGCTTTTGCCGAAAAACAAAGCGCACTCAAGAGGATCAGCCCGGCAGCGAAAAGCTGTGAAGGGTCGTAGTGCACAGACCCCCACTTGCCCTTAACAAAGGCCATCCTGGAGCAGTTGGGCCGTCTGGTCGAGCAGCGTCTCCTGCACGGGGCGGTATTTGACCGAAAGTTCCCGGATGCTCCGGCTGTTGTCAAATGCCAAGGGGTAGCCTACGTTATCCCTAATGAAGCGCCGAGGTATGCCCAACGCCGGCGCAAAGAGCTGGATTAGCCACTTGGGCGCCTCCCGGGTAGGCAAGGGAAAACGGTTCCCATACTCTTTTCGGATAATGTCCGCCATCCCCAACATGCTCAACGTCCCCCCACAAAGGATATTACGACCGGATGCCCCCGGTACAAAACCGGCCGCAATATGCGCCTGCGCCACATCGCGCACATCCACCACCCCGTAGTAAGCAGCCGCAGCCCCCGACTTGAACTGCCCTTTTAACATGGACAACAGAAAACCGGTACTCATCGAGTCCGTACGACGACTAAGGGAAGGGCCCAACACAAAGGCAGGGTTCATCACGACTAAATCCCATCGCATCTGACTACCCGCTATCTTCCAGGCCTCCTTCTCCGCTAATGTCTTGGAATACGGATAGGGTTGGTGGTGCAGACCGGAGCTCGTGTTCCAGCTCTCCTCCGTGAACGTCCGGTTGGGCTGGTCTTCTACTTCCCGCGCATCACCGTAAATGGCCGCTACGCTGGACGTGAGCACCACCCGCTGTACCGAAGACGTCTCCTCAACCGTGTACAACACGTTGCGCGTGCCCTCCAACGCCGGGTCTATCAACTCGCGCTGCGGGTCGCGGACCCCCTGTATCTTGAAGGGCGAGGCGGTATGGAAAACCAACTCACAGCCCTCCATCGCTTTGTGGAAGGATCCGTGGCGGAGCAAATCGGCTTCGAAAAGCTCCAGGCGGCCCTGGCTCTTCTCGACCATGCGCGCTAAATGGGCCGCTTGCCCCTGGCCCGGCTTCCCGCGCACCGTCCCACGCACCTGATAGCCGTCTTCTAATAAGTATTCGATAAGCCAGGAAGCTATGTACCCCCCGGCACCTGTGACCAAAATTGGTTTTTTCCCGTCAATCACCCGCATGGCTTTCAATGATTTTTATCATACCCGCAAATAAGATTTTCCTTTGCCCCCGCATCCAAAAAATTTGCTATTTTGCTTGCATAAAGGGTTCCTCACAAAAGTATTTTTTGACTACACATTTTTTTTTGCGCAAAATGCTTTTACGAGGAGGGGAAAAAGGGCTCTTTTTACATAAGGCTTTTTATCGGGTTGATAAGGACGCACAGTGTCCAAAAACAACGCGGTGTGCGCAAAAGAGCCCTTCTTGACCACCTGAGGACTTCCCCAGCAACAAGTCTAAAATATTTTTTTGAAAAAATTGTTTTCTCCAAAAATTTGTGAAACATTTTAAATTTTTCATATATGAACATTCTCGCCCCCGTCAAAACCATCATGAGCACCCAACTGCTGACCGTCAACCCGGCAGATAAGCTCACCCTCGTCAAAGAAATTTTTGACGAACACAACATCCACCACCTGCCCGTGGTGCGCTTCAAAGAACTGGTCGGCATCATCTCCAAGTCGGATTTTCTCCACTTCCTGCGCGGCTTCAGCCCCAATGACGAGGACCGCTTCGTAAACTATGCCCGCCTTCGGGCTTTCAGCGCCGAAGATATCATGACCAAAGGCCTGGCCAAACTCGACCCGGAAGAGCGGATCAACGTCGCCCTCGAAATCTTCCTGGTCAACCGATTCCACGCTATCCCCGTAGTCAAAAACGAAGAACTCGTAGGCATCGTCACTACCTACGATATCATCAAAACCCTCGCCGGCCAATCGGTGACCCCGGAACAAATCCTGGAGTCCGGCAAAACCGACTGGGACAACCCAAACTTGATGGCAGGCTAAGCCCTCATCCCTAAATCATCCAACGCACGTGAACGGAGGTCAAATCATCGCCCGCGTACTTCGACAGGCCGGGGTTACGCACTTGTTTACCCTCTGCGGAGGGCATATTTCCCCTATCTATGTGGAAGCCGAAAAACAAGGTATCCGCATCATAGATGTCCGGGATGAAGCATCCGCTGTCTTCGGTGCCGATGCTTCGGCCCGCCTGAGCGGTATCCCCGGTATCGCCGCCGTCACGGCAGGGCCCGGGGTGACCAACGCCATAACCGCCCTCAAAAACGCCCAGATGGCCCAAAGCCCCCTGCTCCTCCTCGGGGGGGCTACCGCTACCTTGCTGCGGGGCCGCGGGGCACTCCAGGATATTGACCAAATGGCCCTCGTACGGCCACATGTCAAATACGCCGCCCGCGTGACCCGGCTCCGCGACATGGCCCCCGCGGTACGCCGCGCCCTCACCGTCGCCACCGCCGGGGTGCCCGGTCCTGTCTTCCTGGAAATGCCCATAGACCTGCTCTATGATGAAACAGAAGTGCGCAAGTTGTACGGACAAAAAACAAGCGCCGCCAAAAACCTCCGCGATAAAGCCCTGAACTGGTACATCAACCGACACTTGAAGCGCTTGTTTTCCGGCGTATCCGAAAGCCAGGATCTCCCCAGCCCTTCGATCGGTGAGCTGCCCAAAACGAACCCGGATACCGTACAGCAAGCGCTGAAAGCCCTCCAAAAGGCACAAAAACCCGTGGCCGTCATCAGCAGCGGTGCGCTCCTGTCGCCTTCCTTAGCCCACGAAATCGCCCAGGCTATACAAACCCTCGGTATCCCCGTCTATCTCAGCGGTATGGCCCGCGGGCTCCTGGGGAAAAACCACCCCACACAGTTCCGCCACAACCGCAAACAGGCGTTGCGGGATGCCGACTGTATCCTCCTACTCGGCGTACCTTGTGATTTCCGCCTCGACTACGGTATGCAACTCAACCGAAATGCCTTCAAAATCGCCGTCAACCGGAACCGGATTGAACTGCGCAAAAATATCCGCCCCAACCTCGCCGTACAAACCGACCCCGGGGCCTGGCTCCGGGAGTTGGGCCAACAGGCCACCGGCCTTTCTGACTGGGCCGACTGGAAAACAACCCTCCGCGAACGGGAATTAACCCGCGAAAAAAGTATTGACGAAACGGCAGCACAAGCGGTACAGGGCATCAATCCGGTAGCGCTGTTCCGCGCCTGGGAGGCCGCCCTGCCCGATAACTCCGTCCTCATCGCAGATGGCGGCGATTTTGCCGCCACAGCGGCTTATACGCTGCGCCCCCGCAAACCCCTGGGCTGGCTGGACCCGGGAGCCTTCGGTACGCTTGGGGTAGGGGGCGGTTTTGCATTGGGCGCCGCCCTGCATTATCCCAACGATTACATCTGGATTGTATTCGGCGACGGGAGCGCCGCGTACAGCATCATGGAATTCGATACCTTCCGCAAAATGGGCTTCAAAGTATGTGCCGTCATCGGTAACAACGGTGCCTGGGAACAAATCGCCCGCGACCAAATCCCCATGCTCGGGACAGATACCGCTACCGTGCTCCCTAAATCGGATTACCACAAAATCGCAGAAGCCTTCGGTGCCGCCGGCGAACGCACCGAAACCATAGAGGAGTTCCAACAGGCCGTCGCCAACGCCATCGCTAACATGGATGCTGGAATACCCTACGTCATCAATGCTATCATCGGCTCAACCGCCTTCCGACAAGGGAGCATCTCCATGTAAAGGCATACAGGCACTTATCCCATCAGTTTCCAAAGGTACAGGAACACATAGATCGCCGCTATAGCCAAAAAGACTAGCGTGTAGCCAATGCGGGCACTCAACCGCGCTTTGCCCAAACCCCAAAGTTGCAGGGCAAACCACAAAACCGCCAGGTTCAAAGGCAGCAAAAACCAGGGAAGCTTTAGCCAAACTTCTACGGAAAGAGGGATACCGTACACAATGGTCTCCGACAGGGCTGTCGCCTGCTGCGCAAAACCAATCAGGAACACGACCATCCCCAATACCGCAAACCAGGCCGTCCATCGGGAAACAGCCGGCATGAGGTTGACCCGTACCGTGCGCACCTCGTAGCGCACCCGAAACCAGGCCCCTAATGGCCAGCCAATCAGGGCAATGCACAGAATTAAGACGCTGACCACCAAAAGCACAACGTTGAACGTGGCCTGCTCTATAAAAGGCACCCGCTCAAAGGCGATGATGGGCAACCTGCTCAGGAAAAAATGGGTGATGTTGCCCTGGTCGTCGGTGCGGAACGACAACTGCTCCTCCCCACCTTTTTCCTGAAACAACAACTCGCCAACAGGGATCCAGCGGATGGCCCTGCCGCCCATTTGCGTCTCAAAGGTACCGTCCTCTTCTATGTGGATGTTCACCTGCCCCGCCAGGGAAGCCAGCTTGCTCAAATCGCTGCGGCAAAAACGGTTGGAGCGGAATACCCCCCTGAAGCCGGCCAACGATGCCGTCTTGCCATTTTTGCCCTTTTCTGCCCCTACTGCTTTTGCTTCCGGGAAAAAGCGCTCTAAAAACGCTTCTAAGATCTTCTCGCGCACCCCGCCCCCCTCTACACTGTTGAACGACAGAAAGATACCTATACCGTGTTCCGGAAAAAGCACCAAATCGGAGTGGAACAACTCTGTATCCCCACCGTGCCCGAAGATGTCCTGCCCTTTCCGGCTGCCGTCTATGAAGCCATGCCGGATGGGGTTCATCGTCGGGGAATGGCGCAGGGTGGGCTGCCGCATCTCCACCGCGCTCAGGCTGTCGAGGATGCGCACCGCCCCCAGACGCCCCCAGTTCAAATGCGCACGCATGAAACGCGCCATATCCGCCGCACTGGCGCTGACGGAACCAGCAGGCGAAAGGGGAATGTACTCAAAGCCCCCTTCTTCCAGACGGCCCTTCGCAAAGCGGTACCCCTTCGACAAATCCGCCGCAAGCGTGTCGGGAACGGGCTGCCGGAACGTGCTACGCCCCATCTCCAGCGGCTTGAAGATGTTTTTTTCCACGTATTCGTCCCAGCTCATACCCGAAACCTGGGCCACGATGTACGCCGCTAATGCCGTCCC
>JBEGMH010000228.1:0-3836 GCA_041183125.1 Bacteroidota bacterium
GTAACTTTTGCTGGTGTAAAACTACATCCGGGTATCGCGTCCCACAGAGACAGTTTTACTGCTTTTGGATACTGGCTACTTTTAGCCGAATAAAAGGTCAGGGAGGAATAGGACTGATATAAATGTTTTAAAATCAATATTTAAAAAAAAATTAGCCCTGTCAAAACACGCTGACAGGGCTAAAAAAGAGGGTAAATCCCCGAAAAAAAGAAGGTTTTTTTCGAAGCCAGAAGGGCTTTTTTCCTCAGTCCAGCACGTCGAGGACGTAGGTCCAGATGCTGTCGTAAGGGAGGATTTCGATTTCCAGGGTCTGGTTGGCCATTTTGATGGGGATGGCGGAGAGGCCCTCGAAATCCTGGGCGGTTTTTTTCAGGATTTCGTCTTTGCGAAAAGCGCATTTGGGGATCTGGAGCAGCATTTTCAAAAAATAATTGCTGCGCCTGACCTCATCGCTTTGCAGATAGCGCAAGCGGTACTTGTCCAGGGCTTCTGCCCGTTCGATCAGGGCATCGGTTTGTTGGCTGCTCAGGTAAGAGAGGATTTCAATGATGATCAGGTGCAGGTTCATGCCCTGTTTGTCTTTGGCGAACACCTGCATATCGTTGACGAACTTGCTGAAGCGGAAGGTCCGGCCGGTGGTTCCTTTGTGGGGCAGTTTTCCGATTTGCAGGAGGAAATCCAGGTAGGCTTCTGAAGTTTTCCATATTGCCTGGACGTTTTCGGGCAGGTCTTCAAAGGTGGGGTGCCCCATGACGGTGGACAGCAGGTCCACGGCCGGGCCGTACCGTTTTTGCCGCAGCAGGATCATCAGGCTGAGCTCGTGGGCCTTAAACCAGTTGAACGAGCCTTCCTCGGCGTATTGCTGGCTTTCCACCAGGCAGTGGGCCGCCTCGTCTATCCGGTCGAGCTGTATCGCGCAGATGGCTTTTTGGTAGTGAAAGACCTGCAGCGGGATGCTGGCGGTGTAGGCCTTTTTTTCAAAAAAACCAATGGCGCGGTCGCAGACGCCGATCAGGGCCTCGTAATCGTTCACGCTGGAATAGATGCCCGCCTCGATGAGCCGGGCACAGAGGTGCAGTTGGTAGGAGTCGAATTTCTCAAGGGACGGCGCGAGCTGCTCCAGGTATTGTTCGGCCTGTGAGCGGTTATCCGTTTTTGCCGCTTTTTGGTGGACGGCCCCTATGCTCAGCTCGAGGTAATAGTCTTCCGACTGGTTTTCGGCCAGCCAAAGGGCTTCCAGGTAGCGCAGCTCCTCGGTGTGTTTCTGAAAGCGGGCGTAATCCCCTTCAATGGTGCCGTAGTAGAGGCGCAGGGTATGGCAGATGTCCACGTTCAGTTCCGTGAACTCGTAGTGCCGGGACACCTTGTATATTTTCAGGGCCATCCGGACGGCTGCGTTGCGGGCGTTTTTGCCGAACAGGATTTTGGCAGCTGCCCATTCTTTGTAACATTCGTAGAACGCCCTCTGGCGGTCGGTGTAGGACGACTGGTTCAGATCAATCACAAACAGGGCGTTGACGAGCCGGTCTTTCAGGTTTTTGCGCAGTTTTTTGTACACGGGGGATTGTTTATCCTCGTTGTACAGCACTTTGGCCGCTTCCTCATCGCTCTTCAACTGCCCGTTTGCGATGAGGTCGTAGAACTCCTGGAGCCTGGAGGTATCTTTCTTGGTACCCGAGAGCAATTCCACGGCCCTCAGCTTGGGCTTTGTAACAATTTGAATCAAATCTATCAAGTCTCTCATACGATATCGCGATACTTTTCAGGGTGAAGGGCTCATAGGGCAATACAGCGCACGGATAAACCGGTAGCGCCCGTCGTCGTGTGCGAGGTGGGCGACACCGCCCGCCCGGCCCCCATGACCAGGGTGGAGGCTGCCGTGGTGACCGTATTGGTCGCCGCTGCGGTAATCGTGCCGCCCGCTTGCCCACCGTTCATCCCGCCCGTGAGCGGGATGCTGTAGTTGTAGGTACCTGCTACCGAGGGGGTACCGCTGATGGTAATCGTGTTCGAGGCCCAGGAGTCCGTTACCCCCGACGGGAGGCCGGTCGCCGTGCCGATGCCCGTCGCGCCCGTGGTGGTATGGATGATCAGCGTAAGGGCCGTGCTCCGGCATACCGTGGGCGAGGCCGTGTTCGCCAGGATTAGGCAGCCCCATGCGGGTGGGGCCTGTGTAAAAAATCTTTTCATAGTGGTGCTTGGCTGGAAGTATTACATAAAAGGAATACGGAATATGTAGCGAAGTTATACTCCCGCCCAACAGACCCCAAGGCCACAGAATTTTATATCCTGCCAGATTGATTTATTTTTTAGAACACCATCTGCCTATATATGCAGAAAAACAACAACATGATTTTATCAAAACACAAAACACTTTTTGTCTTTTTTTTATATTAATAAATTTTTTTAATATAACAAAAACCCACAAGCGATACGGCCCACAGTTTTTATGAGAACATATCAGGTATGACATACCGAAAAACACCGTATATTTCGGACGTCAAAGCCTCAAGCCTATGCTTCGGCCAGCAAATAAGACAGAACAATGGTACAGCCAAACTCAAGGCCACTGGCCTGCATAGCCGCTATACTGCTGCTTGCCCCTCCTTTTCACAGCATCGCACAGGATACTGCCCTGATCGCTTTTCGCTATTTTCCGCTCCCCATCCTTTCCCTGGTGCGCGACAAGGACGGTACTATCTGGTTCAATACCGCCGAAGACCTGTACCGCCTCGAGGACAAAGGCTTCAAATGGGAAAAAAAACTGGACGAACGGAAAACGCTGGTCTTGAAGGAAGGGAAACTCACAAAGTTTACCGCCCTCTGGGACGGAAGTGGGAAAGTCCTCAACCCCCCCTGGGACACCGCGTGGGCCTATAGGCTACATTCGCAGGGCAAAGAGTTTTTTTCGGCTACCGACAAACGTGGGGTTACATGGGTAACCAGTGGGGAGGGTTTCTATGGGTTCAAGATCACCCCTTTTTTGAAGAAATCCCTGTCCGGACATAGCCTGCGGGGAATTCATTCCTGTGGGAACGACCTGTACGTGAATTCCTACTCCGGCCTGTTCAAAAACGGCACCTTGCTGCCCGAAAAAACATATTCAAGCGGAAACTCCCTTTGCGTGGGCGAAGGCGAACTCTGGATCGCTTCCCGGCATATCTTGCGCCTGGATATGTCCCGAGGGCAATTCTCCCTTTTACCTTACGGCAGCTCCCTAAAAGCCCCTGACGGTGAATTCACCTATATCCACCAATCCGAGAACGGAACGATCTGGGCCGGCCATACCAAAGGACTTTTCCAAATCGTAAACGATAGTGTCTTCGGTACTGGTTTCGCCCAGCCCATAGAGTACGTTTCCTCTAAAAACAACTTGCTGTACATTGCCGGGAAATACGGCATCTTTATCGGGAACGGAAGATCGTTTTCTGCCGTGCAAGCTTTCCCGGCTTTTTCCTATAATTCCATCCAGAAAATCGGCGATACCTGGTGGGCCTGCTCCAAAAATGGTATCTGGAGATGGAAAGAAGGCGAAAAACAAGCGAAAAAATGGTTCGCCAACCTGCCTTTTGGTAAACTGGAAACCTATGGGATACTCCGGGATAACCGTGGCTACTATTGGGTGAGCTCTTCCTCTGGCCTGCACCGCTTTCGCGAAGACAACCCCATGGTAGAGTCTTATCTCACTAGCGTAGAGTTCAACAAACGCTCGTTTACCTCTATCCGGGATTCTTTTTATTTCGGCTCCGTCAATGGGCTGTTCTCTTTTAACCCCCTTGCGTTCCCACCTATAGATGCCCAGGTTGACCCCACGAAACGCCATACCCCGATTTACC
>JBEGMH010000229.1:0-10308 GCA_041183125.1 Bacteroidota bacterium
CCTTCCTGTCTTTCGATTCCGAAGTGGACGGGAAAGGGCTCGACTTCGGGGCTGACCAGGCCGCCACCCGTTCCCCCGACATCAACGGAGGCTTTGTACTCCACAAGACCGCCAACGCAGCGCTTTCCTACTCCCCCGGCACCAAGGCCAATGGCAGCGCATTCGCAGGCATATTGCCCCCCGGGAAAGGGTTTATCATCAACGAAGTCCTTTTTGACCCGCCCAACTTAGCTGCCGGCGATGCCAACGGCGACGGGGTGCGCAGCGCCAGCGAAGACGAGTTCATCGAGTTTGTCAACGATTCCAATACCCCCGTTGACCTCAGCGGGTTCACCCTGTACGACGAGACCTCCCTGGGGACCAACACCCCCCGGCATACCTTCCCCGCCAATACAGTCGTGCCCGCCAAAGGCGTGTACGTGCTCTTCGGCGGCGGGAAGCCCGCGGGCTCCTTCGGGGGCGCGCAGGTCGGTGTGACGACGACCGGAGACATGAACCTCTCCAATGCAGCGGATGTCATCACGATTAAAGATAAAAGCGGCAATGTATTTCTTACCT
Source organism: Bacteroidota bacterium (assembly GCA_041183125.1). GTDB lineage: Bacteria > Bacteroidota > Bacteroidia > Chitinophagales > Saprospiraceae > JADJPL01. The sequence goes on from JBEGMH010000229.1 coordinate 559, forward strand.
TTAACAGCGCGGTGGATGCGCCCGGCATAGATTTCGGGATTGACCAGGCCGTTACGCGCGCTCCGGACATCGAGGGGAAGTTCACCTTGCACAAAACCGCAAACAGCGCCCTGGCCTATTCGCCGGGGACAAAAGCAGATGGTTCGAAGTTTTAGGTACAAACCGTTTTAGATGAAAAAACATATCGGTCCGAGCAGTACATGGGTGCTGCTCGGCCTACTTCTTTTCGCTTTTTCCTGTGAAAGAGAGGCCCCGGTGGTCATCCCCAAAGCCCTTTCCCTGCTGTCGGTACAGGTAGGAGGGCAGGCCCTTGCCGATGGGGCGGCCAATATCCCCCTCAACGCCGTGATCGAGCTCACTTTTTCCGGGGCCTTGGATCCCGGCCGCTTTGAAGCAGCCCTTTCCGTATCGGGGCCTGACAAACCCCTATCCTTTGCCGTCACATACGCCAATGCCGGTAGCAAAGCCATCCTGTCGCCGCAGGGCCTGGACTACGGGCTGCGCTATACCCTCCGCTTGGCCGCCCAGCCCATCGGCAAGCAAGGCGAGGCCCTCAATGCTGCGCTGGCCATCGGCTTCAGTACCCTGGGGCGCGGGCCCATCACTGCCGTCGCCCCTTGTGCGAGCGCCACCACTTCCTGTATCCAGCGCCTCACCCTCAATGCGCCCAACGGGAGCAAGGGATACCTGCATTTTTACGGCACCTACCCGCTCTATGAAGAAAACGCCCGATGGGCCAACCTAAAATACGCCGTCATCGTGCTGCACGGCCAAAACCGCGATGCCGACGCCTATTTCGACTACCTGCTTTCCGCCCTGCGCCGCCAGAACCTGTTGGACAGCACGGTACTTATTTCCCCTTTTTTCAAAGCCGATACCGATGCGGGTACCGGCGACCTGTACTGGAGCAACACCGCTTGGCGGGGCGGCCTGCCCGCTACCGGGGCCGACAACAGCAGCAACGCCCTCAACCTCCTGGACAGCCTCGTCAACCGCCTGGCCAACAAAGAGCGCTTCCCCGTTTTGCGGAGCATCCTCGTCACCGGGCACTCCTCCGGAGCCTTGTTGGCGCAGTTGTACGCCCTGGCCAATCGGTCAGAAAGCACCTACAACCAGCTCCGCTTTCACTACGCCGTTGCCAATACCCAGTACTACTACTATCCCGATGAACGGCGTGTCAACGAAAATACCGGTGCGCTGTACGTGCCCTCCAACTGCCCTACTTACCAGGACTGGCCCCTCGGCTACCAAAGCCCAAGCCCCTACCTACTGGGCGTGCCCAAGAGCACCGTGGACAGGCAACTCGGCGAGCGCAGCATCGCTTACCTGCTCGGCAACGGCACCGCAGCCGACCCCACCCTCAACACCAGCGACTGCGACGCCACCCTGCTGGGATCTACCCGGTACAAACGGGGGGAAAACTACTTCCTGTCCCTCCAAAACAGCTACGGGCAGAACCTAAAAAGCCGGAAAATCATCGTCCAGGGGGTGGGCCATGACGGCTTGGGGGTATATGCCTCCCCGGAGTTCCAGAGTTATTTGCGGAATGTATTGCAATAGGGGTTTATACCCTCGCCCGTTTTCAAAAAAACCTTATCTTCCGATCCAATACCGCATTCACCATGAAAACACCTGCTTTTTCAGCCTTGATCGCGATGCTGTCCCTGCACATCGCAGCTATCGCGCAGCCCACACCGCTCACCCGTAGCTTTAAAGTCGAAAAAAAGTACCTCAACATCCCGGTGCAAGAATCCGTCGCCCGGCAAACAGTGGTCTTTGACCTGGGCAACGGCGATTCCACCCAGGCCGTCATCCGCATCGCAGAAGGCAAACCCGATTACTGGGTCTTCCGGGACCTGTCGGCCCTGCAAGGCAAAGTGATTACCCTCCGTTTTGCCCGGGATGCCGCTGGTGTACAACAGATTTTTCAGGATGACCGCTTTCCTGGCCAGGACAGCCTCTACCGGGAAGCCCAAAGGCCACAAGTCCACTTCAGCACCCGCAGGGGCTGGAACAACGACCCCAATGGCTTAGTCTGGAAAGATGGGGAATACCATCTGTTTTACCAGCACAACCCCTACGAACGGAACTGGGAAAACATGCATTGGGGGCATGCCGTGAGCCGGGACCTCCTCCATTGGGAAGAGCTACCGGATGCCCTCTACCCGGACACCCTGGGCACTATGTTCTCCGGTTCTGCCGTAGTGGATGCCCAGAACACCGCCGGCTGGGGGAAAAACGCACTCGTGGCCATCTACACCGCCGCAGGGCAAAGAATGACCCAAAATATCGCATATAGCCTCGACAACGGGCGGAGCTTCCGCAAGTACGAAGGCAACCCCGTACTTGGGCCCGACCGCGACCCCAAAGTCTTTTGGTATGCCCCTGGCAAGCATTGGGCCATGGCGCTTTACAACGAAAACTACATCGCCATCTATACTTCGACCGACCTCAAGCACTGGACCTACCAGAGCAGGGTAAAAGGCTTCTTCGAATGCCCGGAGCTGTTTGAACTGCCGGTTGACGGGGACCCCTCCAAGCGCAAGTGGGTGTTGTACGGCGCATCCGGCACCTATATGATCGGAAGTTTCGACGGCAAGGTATTCTCACCTGAAAAAGGGAAGTACCACTACCACACCGGCGCGTTATACGCCGCACAGACCTTCAACCATACCCCTGACGGGCGCCGCATACAAATCGGCTGGGGGCGCATAGACCACGGAGCCCCCTCCTTCAACCAGATGATGCTCTTCCCTTCGGAGCTCAGCCTGCGCAGCACTACCGAAGGCGTGCGGCTATTCTGCAACCCCATCCCCGAAATAAAGTCGCTGCACCAACACCACCACGCCCTCAGCGGGCTCAGTGTCAAAGAAGCCAACGAACGGCTTTCCCGCCTACCCTCCGGCCCCATCCACGCCGTCATGGATATCGAAATGGACAAGGGCCTCGGCTTGGAACTCTTTTACCGCGATAATCCCATCCTGTATTACGACGGCAGCCTCACCCGGTTCAACGGTATGCCCTATGAATCCGAGCGACCGGGAGCCTTTCGCTTCCGCATCGAGATGATCCTCGACAAAACCTCGGTAGAAGGGTATGTGGATGGGGGAAAACTCTTTGTAGCCGAAGCGCTGAAGCCCCCCAAATCCGAAAAAGACCTCGAACTGCGGGGCGACCTGATTATCCACCAACTGGACGTATATGAACTGAAAGGGATCTGGGAAAAATAACCCGCCCTAATTTTGGCCCAAATTCCCGCTCCGCATCCCTGTTTTTCCCAAAAATGCCGTATTTTGGTCTTCGAGCACGCTCAAAAGCACGCTCGAAGACCGAATGCGCAATAAGTTGCAAAAATTCACCGATTTCGCCCATTCGCTGCTGCCGCACGAAACGCAGTACCTCCTGTCGGTGCAACTCCTGGAAGACCCCACAAGGCTGGAAATCCTGCGGCGCATGGACTACAACAGCAGACAAATCAACCAGTTTACCCCTTATGACGCCACCCTCGACAAGCGCAAATACTCCCACTTGAAAAACTGGGTACAGGAACGCCTCGAGGAAATTGATGTGGACCGCCACTTCGAGTGGATCATGGACATGGAGCGGAAGGTGACGACCGACGCCATCCTGCCTTCCGAGGAAAAGGAACTCCTCAAAGCCATCCGGCAGTTCAGGGCCCCGATCTTTTTTTTCACCAAGTTCTACGAGCTCATACAGAACTACCGGCATTTCCTGCTCATCCGAATGCGCTATGCCGACCACGAGACGGTGCACGGGTTCCTGGAACGCTATCAAGAGGCCTACGCCAACAGCAAGCGGATCAACGAACAGCTCCACCAGGCCACCCGCGATATCATCCAGCAGTATTCCGACAACAGCGCCGAGTCTATCCAGTGGGAGCAATGGCTGGTACGCATCTTCCAAGATGTTCAATTAGACGGCTACACGCGCTATATGGCTTTTGTGCGCCTCGTATTCGTGCGGTTCAACTATCGGAAGCTGGACCACCTGGCGGAGAAGTTCGAAGCAATGGACAGCCTATTAGCCGGTGGGCACTTTTACTCCCGCCGCATCCTGCTCAACTACTACCATATCCGCCTGCTGTACCACGCCCGGCTCCGGGAAACCGAGCAGGCCGTCTATTACGGCTATCTCGCCATCCGGGATAAGACCCATGACTACCTTTTTTACGTCAACAACCTGAGTGCCGTACTGCTCCGCGCCGGACGCGTGCAAGAAGCGCTCCTCATGATGCGCGGAGCCGCCGGCGAGATGCGGGAGACCAAAAATTTTTACAACAAGATAGGCTTCGTGGCTTTCTACGTGAAATGCCTGCTGCGCAACCAGATGAACAAAAATGCCGAAAGCTACGCAGAGACCTTTTTAAAAGCGTATGAAAAAGAAATCCTGCAATACCGCTGGCACACCTTTTTTTCCGCATACCTGGAAACCCTGGTACGACAGCAGCACTTCCAGAAAATCCTGCACATAGCCGATAAATACCGACTCCTCGAAAAGGAGCGGCGCTACGAAAGCCGGGCGGATTACGTGCCCACTATTTTGTGGTTTACCCTCAGCGCACAGTACAAAGAAGGGCGTATAGATAAAAACGCGATCCGCCAAAAGCTCGAGCAATCGCTGTCTGTACAACGCCCCGAGCAACGCCCCCAGATTGCCGAACTCCTGTCGGAACTGCGCCCTATCATCCCCGAAGTCATCCATTTTTTGCCGTATATCCCTAACACACCTTAAACCATGTTACTGGCTTTCATTATTTTGTACCTTATGGGCACTGTAGCCATAGGCTGGATGGCTTCCCGGCGCGTCAAATCCACGGCCGATTTTGTCGTCGCCGGGCGCAACCTGCCGACCGCTATGGCGGCGGCGGCGCTGTTTGCTACCTGGTTTGGGTCGGAGACGGTACTGGGTGCGCCTGCTGTTTTCTTGGAGGGAGGTCTATTGGGGGTTATCGAAGACCCTTTTGGTGCGGCGCTCTGCCTGTTTCTGGTCGGCCTGGTCTTTGCCCGGCCGCTGTACCGCTTGAATATTTTGACCTTCAACGATTTTTTCCGCCTGCGCTTTGGCCGCTTCACCGAGGTTGCCTCTGCTTTTTTTATCATCCCCTCCTATTTTGGATGGATTGCCGCGCAGTTGGTGGCCCTGGCCATCCTGTTGCACACCCTCACCGATCTGCCTATGGGCTACGGCATCGTGCTGTGTATGCTCGTCGTGTTGTTTTACACTTACATCGGTGGCATGTGGGCGGTTTCTATTACGGATTTCGTACAGACCATCATGATCCTCATCGGTATGGTGGCGATTGCCGCTGTGCTTTGGTGGCGCGTAGGCGGGGCGGAGCCTATCCTGGCCGGGCTCCCGGACGGTTTTTTTCGGTTTTTCCCCGAACGGGATTTCAATGCCTGGGTGCATTACTTAGCTGCCTGGATAACGATCGGGCTGGGCTCGATACCCCAGCAAGACGTTTTTCAGCGGGTGATGGCGGCGAAAAGCGAGCGCGTGGCTGTGCGCGCGGCCTACCTTTCTTCCTTCATGTACCTCACGATAGGTGCTATCCCGCTCTTCATCGGCTTAATGGGCAAAGTCTTGTACCCCGATATCATGAAAGGCGACCCCCAGATGGTCATTCCGCGCATGGTGCTTCAGCACGGTGGGATGGCCCTGCAGGTATTGTTTTTTGGGGCGCTCCTCTCTGCGATCCTGAGTACTGCCTCGGGAGCGGTATTGGCCCCGGCGACCGTGATGGGGGAAAACCTGATCCGCCCTTTGCTCAAAAAGCCCACGGATGCCGGGATGTTGCGCATCATGCGCCTGTGCGTGGTATTTGTGGCCGTTTGCTCTGCCATCATGGCGGGGATAAAAAGCAATATTTACGAGCTCGTCGGGCAGGCATCTGCGCTCAGCCTGGTATCCCTTTTTGTGCCCATGACCGCTGGGTTGTACCTGAAGCGCGCCTCGAACACCGGGGCGGTGTGGTCTATTTTTTTGGGCATGGCCGCCTGGATCGCCGTAGAGTTTTTCCACCCTTTGGAAACCCCTGCGCTGATCGTGGGGCTCCTGGCCAGCATAGCCGGCATGGTATTGGGAAGTTTATTTTTTCCGGACGACAGCTACCATCGCTTTCAGCGGGAGAAAGCCTGGCTACAGGAAAACCGGGACATACCCTTTGACCCCCATGCAGCGGAAGAAGCCACCAAGCTCCCTCCCTCTCAGCCTATATAGCACCGTCAACCATCCACGAACAGGGCGGAAATCGAGCGGTGTTCGTGCGTATTGCGGATGGCGCGCGCGAACAGTTTCGCGCTCGACAGCACCTGTATTTTGGGGGAAGGGCGTTTCAAGGGGATGGTATCGCAGACGATGAGCTCGTCGAGCATGGAGTCCTCGATATTTTCGAATGCCTTGCCCGAAAGGATGGGGTGGGTGCACATGGCGCGCACGCTTTTGGCCCCTTTTTTCATCAGGATTTCCGCTGCGCGGCAGAGCGTACCCGCCGTATCCACCAGGTCGTCAATCAGGATGACATCGGCCCCGTCCACGTTGCCGATGACGGTCATTTCGGCGATTTCGTTGGCTTTTTTGCGGTACTTATCGCAGATGACCAGAGGGCGCTCAAAGTGCTTGGAGTAGGTGCGCGTACGCTTGACGCCACCTACGTCGGGGGAGGCGAAGATCACGTTGCTCAGGTCGCGCTCCTCGAGGTAAGGGATATAAATCGCCTGGCTTTTGAGGTGGTCTACCGGGATATCGAAGAAGCCCTGGATCTGGTCGGCGTGAAAGTCCATCGTCATGATGCGGTCCACACCCGCTGCTTCCAGGAGGTTGGCGATGAGCTTGGCGGAAATCGGTACCCGTGGCTTGTCCTTGCGGTCTTGGCGGGCATACCCGAAGTAGGGGATGACTGCTGTGATATACCCTGCCGATGCGCGCTTGGCCGCGTCAATCATAAGGAGGAGCTCCATCAGGTTGTCCGAGGGGGCGAAAGTGGACTGTATGAAGAACGAAAAAGAGCCCCGCACCGATTCATTGATGACCGGCTGCATTTCCCCGTCGCTAAAGCGGTTGACCTGGATGTCCCCCAATTTTTGCCCGTAGAAATCGGCTATCTTTTCTGCCAGGTACCGGGATTGGGTTCCGGCGAAAATCTTTACATCTTCCATGGCGGTAAGCAGTTGTGCTTCTGATACGACTTTATGCGCCGCAAAAGTACAAAAGTATTGGCGGCCTCGGGGAAAAAGCAGTTTTTTGAGTGGCCATCTTGTTATTTTTTCGTTATATTTCTAAAAATACAACGTTTAAAAAACCCTGTCTTTATACAAAATATATGCAGCGCTGCCCTTTACTGCCCTTTACCTTCGTGCTGTTTCCCGTCGCGACTCTGTGCGCACAATACGGTACGAGCAGTGATAGTGCCCTGTTCAACCGACCATTAGAAGAAGTAGTCGTCACCGCTTCCCGTATTCAGGAGAAATTGCTCGCTTCGCCGGTAGGCGTTTCCAGGATGGACAGCCGCCAGATGCGCATGTCGGCCTCCCCTGGCTTTTACGATGCCCTCGGCGACCTGAAAGGCGTCCAGATACTTACGCCGAGCCTGGGGTTCCGCGTCATCAACACCCGCGGCTTTGCCAATACCACCAACGTGCGCTTCGTACAGTTGATCGACGGGGTGGACAACCAGGCGCCGCATATCGGTGCCCCCATCGCCAACGCTCTGGCACCCAGCGATCTGGACATTCTGGATATGGAGATAGTCCAAGGTATCGCCTCGGCGCTGTACGGGATGAATGCCACGAATGGATTGGCCAACATCCGAACCCGCAACCCTTTTGAATCGGAAGGTATCAGTTTCCGCCAGCAGGTCGCGGTCAACCATGTGCAGGACCCCCATGGTGTAGGAGCGAAGAAGTATACCGAGTCGGCGTTCCGCTGGGCGAATGTACTGGCAAAGAAGTGGGCTGGTAAGGTCAATGTAGGTTTTTCCCAAGGGTACGACTGGATAGCTGGCAACGACGACGACCTAAACCCCCTGGCCAACCAAACGACAAACCTCACCGGGGCCGATAACCCCGCCTATGACGCCGTCAACAGATACGGAAATGAGTCCTCCAACCGCCGCACCCTCTCGCTCAACGGCAAAAACTACGTCGTAGCCCGAACCGGCTACCGGGAGCAGGACGTCGGGGACTATTCACTCCGGAACCTAAAGGCCGACGCCACCCTCGCATACCGACCCAAAGAAGGGACAGAAATTTCTTATACAGGCCGTACGGCCTTTTTAGACAACGTGTACCAACGTTCGAACCGCTTTCGCCTGGAAGACTACCAACTGCAGCAGCACGTCCTGCAATTCCAGTCCCCCCTGCTCCAGGCCAAAGCATACCTGAACGGAGAAAATACAGGCCAATCCTACAACCTGCGCTCTGTAGCGGAAAACATAGAACGCTACTCCAAAAGCGACGAGCGCTGGTTTGCCGATTACACCAAAGCCTTCCAGGAAGCGTTGAAAACCGATCCGGACATTGCGCAGGCGCACCGCAGCGCACGAGCGGCAGCAGACGCCTTCCGGCCCCAGCCCGGCACTACGGCATTCCAAAGGATACTGGACACCCTGGCGCAGGTCAACAACTGGGATGTCGGCGCAGCACTTAGGGTACGCGCCCGGCTCCTGCACACAGAAGGCGTACTGGATGCCGGCCAGCTCCTGAAACTGCCCTTGGGACTGCATGTCGGCACCGATTTTCGACGGTACATCATCGTACCGGACGGCAATTATTTCATCAACCCGGTGGACAGTACCCGCAACCTGACCTATTCCCGGTACGGCTTTTTTATACACGGGACAAAGCCGTTCCTGAGCGGAAAACTCAGGCTTGGGGCAGCGCTTCGTGCCGATAAGAACCAGTATTTCAACCTCCAGTGGAACCCCCGCATCAGCGCTGTCTATGCCCTCTCTGCATCCGGTTTCGTACGCGTTTCGTACCAGAACGGCGCCCGTTTCCCCAGTATCTTCGAAGGGTTTTCCAACATCAACAGCGGGGGGGTCAAGCGGGTCGGTGGGTTGCGGGTCATGTCCGACGGCATTTTTGAGCAGTCCTGGCTCAAAAGCTCTATTGACGCGTTCCAGGCTGCCGTCAACAAAGATGTCAACACCCTGGGCATCAGCCAAGCCAGTGCTATCGAAAAGAACAAAGCCCTCCTGCAGCGCAACCCCTATACCTACCTCTCCCCAGAGCGAATGCACACCTTTGAAGCCGGCTACCGGGGCTTCCTTTTCAAAAAATGGTATGTAGATGCCGACTTATACCTCAACCGCTTCTCGCGCTTTATCGCCCAGGTGGAAGCCAGTGTACCCAGTACCAGTGACCCCGCCCAGATACCGGCTTCCCTGTTTGTGCGATCCCGCCAAGCCCGCTACCGCTTGTGGACCAATTCCAGGACCATAGTGTTCAACTACGGCGCAGCATTGGAACTGCGCTATGCCCTGCACCGGAACTACGAGCTTTCCCTGAACGCCAGCTATGCTGCCCTCAAGCGGACAGAACAGAACGACGGGCTGGAAGACGGCTTCAATACCCCTGCGCTCCTACTGCGGACAGCCCTGAACGGCCACAAGTTCCTCGGTAACTGGAGCGGGCAAATTGCAGCCCGCTACCAGAGCAGCTACTACTGGCAATCTTTCCTGGTCAATGGCGATGTGCCCGCCGTCTTCACCCTCGATGCGCAGCTCAACTA
>JBEGMH010000230.1:0-4899 GCA_041183125.1 Bacteroidota bacterium
ATTGTTCAAATGCCTTCGGAAGCACTTGTCGTTCCTTGGTATCTTTTTAGCACACACGTCCAGTGTAGCAGCGCCATGTACGACAAGGGCAGGGTCTTTGGGAGCCACTTGGGCAATACGGGGTACTATCCGCATTGCCCAAGTGGTGCCAAGCGTTTAAAGACAAAATGGTGGGTTGGCTCCGGAATAGAAAAATACAGGGCATTCAATGCCTCTGCCTAGCCCGCTGGTCAGCCAATGTCGTGGCATTTTTTGCCAGGAACATAAGGGCTGCTCTTCTTTATGTGCTTTCTTCCTTGTGCCGCACCAGCCAGTGTGCACAATAAAACCAAAAGAGCTGTTGCGAAGGATCCGCGAGATGAAAATGGGCTAATTTCTTTCCACCTAAAGCCTTTTGAGGAATATAGTCCGCTATACCCTAAAAAAGGCGAAGTATGGAAAGATAGTGGTCTTCTGTAACCCTCGCGATGATTTTTCCCCTCACAGCAGCTTCAAAGTACCTCTGCTCTTGGCCAAATGGTAGGTCTTCAACCTGCCCAGAAATGATTTAAACCGAACCCCTTAAAGATTTGAGTTTTTTCCACTGCGGATTGCGCTCCGCATCTCTTCCCACTGGCCGTTATGCCTCCGGAATGACCTTCCCAGGCCCTAAATTTATTTGCTGTGGATAAAGAACTCATCATTTATTCTACTCCCACAGACGTCGAAATTGCCCTTCTGGAAGATTCCAGGCTCGTGGAGCTCCACTACCAGAAGACCAACACCAATTTTACCGTCGGGGATATCTTCCTGGGCAGAATCAACCGCTTGATGCCCGGGCTCAACGCTGCTTTCGTAAACATCGGCCATAAGAAAGATGCTTTCCTGCATTATACCGACCTAGGCCCAAAGCTGCGTTCCCTGCTCAAATTCACCAACAGCGCCGTAGCCGGCTCGCTCAGCTCCTCTAGCCTCGACCATTTCCAAATCGAGCCGGAAATCGTCAAAACTGGCAAGGTAGATCAGATCCTGAGCAAACGCCAGCAAATCCTGGTGCAAATCCTCAAAGAGCCTATCTCTACGAAAGGCCCCCGCCTGAGTTGCGAAATTACCATCCCCGGCCGGTTCCTCGTGCTGACCCCTTTCACCGACATCATCGCCGTATCCAAGAAAATCGCCAGCCAGGATGAGCGCAAACGGCTTAAAACCCTGATCGAAAGCATACGGCCCAAAAATTTTGGCGTCATCGTGCGCACTGCCGCCGAAGGAAAAAAAGTGGCCGAACTCCACGAGGAACTCACGCTGATGTACCAGAAATGGGACGAGATGTTCAGCAAGATGGTCAACGCGAATGCCCCGGTCAAACTGCTCAGCGAGCTGGACAAAACCTCCAGCATCCTGCGGGACTTGCTCAGCGACTCCTTCAACCGCATCGTCGTGGACGACCGCGACCTGTACCAAAATATCCGCACTTTCCTGGGCTCTATCGCCCCCGACCAGGTGGACATCGTGTCGCTGTACAAGGGAACGAAGCCCATCTTCGAAGCCTACGGCGTCACCAAACAAATCAAATCGTCTTTCGGGAAAACGGCTACTATGCCCAGCAGTGCTTACCTGGTCATCGAACATACCGAAGCAATGCACGTCATTGACGTCAACAGCGGACATAAAATCGGAAGTACCAGCGCCGACGATGCCGTGCTCAAAGTCAACCTGGAAGCGACCGAGGAAATCGCCCGCCAGCTCCGGCTCCGCGATATCGGTGGCCTCATCATCGTCGACTTTATTGACATGAAAAACCCGGACCACAAAAAAGAACTGCTCCGCGCTATGCGCGAAGCCATGAAAAAGGACCGGGCACAGCACACCGTCCTCCCCCTGAGCAAGTTCGGCCTGATGCAGATCACGCGCCAGCGGGTGCGCCCGGAAGTCAAAATTGATACGACGGAAGTCTGCCCAACCTGTAACGGCTCCGGAAAAATGAACGCCCCCATCCTCACCATAGACGATATCCAAAGGGACCTGGTCTATATCCGCCAATCCAGGCCAAAAACAAAACTGAGGCTCGTCGTCCATCCTTTCATAGAGGCCTATCTGAAAAAAGGCTTCCCAAGCATCCAGTGGAAATGGTACTTCGAACACTTCAAATGGGTCAGCATCAAGGCCGATGCCAATTTCCATCTGACCAAGTACCAGTTCTTCGATTGGAATGATGACGAAATACGTTTAAACCCTTAATTTTGCCGTTTTAACGGTAAAATTAAGGGTTTAAACCCCTTCCTTGTTCAGGACATAGGACAAGCACAGGTCTTGCAACCATACGCTATTATCCATACCGTCCCAAAAAATAACCACAAAATAACATTGCGGTAACATCTACTCTTCCCGGTTATCATACTTTTGCCGCTTATTTTTACGCAATATGGCAAAAAAAAAGGTATTGGTGGCCCCTTTAGATTGGGGCCTCGGTCATGCAACCCGGAGTATCCCGGTCATTCAGGGTCTCGTGAACCGGGGCGTAGAAGTCGTATTGGCTTCCAATGGGCGTCCTTTGGCTTTGTTGAGAAAAGAATTTCCACAGCTCGAATCCCTGGAATTCCCACCCTACGACGTGCGCTACCCCACCCGGAGCATCTACTGGAATATCGCTACACAAATCCCCCGCATCGCGAAGGCCGCTGCGTTCGAGAACCGCATAGTGGCTGATTTGACAGAAAAAAAAGGCTTGGATGCCATTATTTCCGATCACCGCCTGGGGTGTTACAACCCCCAGATTCCTTCCATCATCGTCGCCCACCAGCTACACCTAAAGGTAGCGCACGCCGTGATCCAGTATCCCGTGCGGAAAATTCACTACGGACTGCTCCGGCAATTCCAAGCCTGCTGGGTGCCCGACTGGGAAAACCCGGCGCACAGCCTGGCCGGAACCCTGGACCACCCCGCCCTGCAAAGCCCTCCTACCCGCTATATCGGCCCTCTGTCGCGGCTCAAAAAAGTACAGGCCCCTCTGAAATACGACATCCTGATCCTCCTCTCCGGACCCGAACCGCAGCGCACCCGCCTGGAGCGCACCCTCCTGGAACAAGCGGCCGGGCTAACGGAACGCATCTTACTGGTACAAGGGAAAACCGATGCGGAACTCCCCATATCCCAGAACGGGAACCTGACCATCGTTCCCTATCTCACCTCCCAAGACCTGGAAATAGCGCTGGCAGAAAGCCGCATCGTCGTGTGCCGCTCCGGGTACAGCACCTTGATGGACCTCGCAGCCTGCGGAAAAAAGGCCCTGCTCATTCCCACCCCCGGGCAGACCGAGCAGGAATACCTCTCCGATTATTTATGGCAAAAACGCTTTTTCCTCTCCCGTCAACAGCACCAACTCAACCTCGCACCGGATATCGTAAACGCACTGGAATACCCGGGGTTCCCGGAAAACCCACCCGGAAAATCCCTGTTGGACAGCGCACTGGATGACCTGCTGGCCCAAATTGGAGCCTAAGCCCTACTTGTTGAACGCGCTCATGGTCAACGACAGCCCAATGGTGCCAAAACTTTTGATGATCTCTACCGAAACCGCTATGATCTCGGGGAGTTGCTTCTTTTCTTCCTCCGTCCATTTGCCCAGCACATAGTCGGCCTGCCGGCCTTTGGGGAAGTCGTTCCCTATGCCGATCCGGAGGCGGGCGTAGTCGTTCCCACCCGTACACTGGTCAATATCTTTTAGGCCGTTGTGCCCGCCGTCGCTGCCTTTTCCGCGCAAGCGCTGCTTCCCGAAAGGAAGGTTGATATCGTCGAGGACGACCAGGAGGTTTTCTTTGGGGATGCCTTCTTTTTGCAGCCAATACTGGACCGCCTTCCCGCTGCGGTTCATATAGGTCGAGGGCTTTAGCAGTACAAAGGTCCTCCCCTTGTGCTTGACCCGGCAAAGAGAACCAAGGGTGCCCGTAGCGAACGTCTCCCCGGCCGCCTCCGCCATGGCCTCTACCACCTGGAAGCCTATGTTGTGCCGCGTATCCTCGTATTCCTGCCCGATGTTGCCGAGGCCCGCTATCAAATATTTCATGGTCGCTTTTGTTTTGGACGCCATACATAGGATCTCGCAGAAAGCCCGTATATGAACAAAATATTAGTTGCAAAAAATAATTATTTTTTGCAACTAATATTTTTAAATTACATTAAAAACAAATAAAATTTTATTTACAACAAATCAATCCGCGCTATCCTCAGCCTACCGCGGCGTTCGCTGGGCACCAGGATACGCTGGGGGCTCGTCTGTACTGCATCCCGGAAGCGTATGCGCAGTTCCAGCCCTTCCGTGCTCAGGATGCTGTTCCGGTCGTAATCGCCTGTACCGCGCAGCACGTACTCGCTCACCGTGTTTTCCAGCTTGACTTCGTCGTTGAACACCAGCCGAAGGTAGGCCGGGGTTTTGAATAAAAAATAAGAAGAATAGGCCCCGTCATCGTCCTGGGAGTACTGTTTTTTGTGCAGGACGCAGGACCAATGGGGCTTTGCATCCGGGTGGACGGCGATGACGAACACATCGTCGTAGAAATAGTCCACGATATTGCGGTTGGCATTGTCGAAAGCCATGCTCCGGTTCACGGTGGTCATGCGGCGGTAGTAGTTTTTCGTCTCCTCCCCGATGATGAGCAGGCCTCCGTCGCGGCGCAGCACCAGGTCGCGGACCTCAATCTCCTCCAGGCTGGGGTTATTACTGCGCATTTCTTTGCCGGCAACCCGTTCGATCAGGTCTTCGTCGAAGGGGTAGAACTGGAGCCTCGCCTGGTTGGCGTCTTCCGGTACGAACAGCGCGAGATAGCCTTCTGCGCGCTCCACGTTTTTTTCTGCGTAATACCCTCCACCACAAAGCCTTCGGTTCAGGTTGTCGTAGGCAAAAGCGATGTCATAGGTCGTTTT
>JBEGMH010000231.1:0-2781 GCA_041183125.1 Bacteroidota bacterium
TTGCTCGAAGCTGCCCAACAGACCCGCTCAGCAGAGGAACAAAGCCTCCTGTTCGCCCTGCTCAACCCCCTGACCGCTGCTTCCGACGCACCAGCCTTACAGAGTGCCCTGGCCAAGGCCAACGCACCCGGCAAAGCGCTCCTGGTAGATGTGCTCGCAGCACGCCACGCTTCCGCTGCCTTCGACCAGGTGCTAGGCCTCTGCAGCGATGCGGATGCCAACGTCTCCGCCGCCGCTTTCCGCGCCCTGCCCAACCTGGCCCAACCCAAGGACCTACCCCAACTAATTGTCCTCCTGGGTAAAACACAAGACGCAGAACGGGTAGCCCACGTGCAGCAGGCCCTGGTCGCCATCGCCCACCCAAAACTGGGTGCCGAACTCCAGTCTGTCTGGTCTCAACAACCCACTCTCCGCGCCAAACTCCTGGGCGCCTTCCCCCGCATCGGCGGTAAAGAACTGCTCGCCCTCGTCCAGGAAGCCGGGAAAGACGCCAGCCTCAAAACGGCTGCCTTCAAAGCCCTGACGCAATGGCAGGACATGGGCGCCGCCCCTCAGCTCTACGACGCTGTAGCCCAAGGCGATGCCGCTACGCGCCAGGAAGCCTGGCTCTCCCTGCTCCGCATCCTGGGGCAGTCAGCGCTCCCCGATGACCAGAAAGTACTGCAATACCACAAACTCCTCGATCTGGCCAAAGGGCAGCCCAACCTGCAACGTCAGGCACTGAGCGGCCTGGGGCGCATCAAGTCTTTCCCCGCCCTCATCACCGTAGCGCCTTACCTGGACCAGCCCGAACTCCAATCGGACGCTGCCTGGGTCATAAGCCGCCTGGCCCTCCCGGCATCCGATGGCAAAGCCGGCCTCTACGGCGATGTCCCGCGCGCCATCCTGGAAAAAAGCATCGCCGCTATCAGCGGACCGGAGAGCGATTACGCGAAAGAAAATATGCGCAACTGGCTCCGCCAAATGCCAAAAGATGCCGGCTTCGTAAGCTTGTTCAATGGCAAAGACCTCAGCGGATGGCAAGGGCTCGTGGGCAACCCCTACTCCCGCGCCGCTATGACGCCCGAACAATTGGCCAAAGCCCAGGTAGAAGCCGATGCCCGCCTGCCCCAGAACTGGAGCGTGCGCGACGGCGAAATCCGCTTCACCGGGAGCGGGTTTGAAAACCTCTGTACCCTCAAAGAATACGGCGATATAGAAATGTATGTCGAATGGCGCATTGATAAGGAAGGCGACAGCGGTATCTACCTGCGCGGCACGCCCCAGGTGCAAATCTGGGATACTTCCCTAGTCAAAGTAGGCGCCCAAGTAGGCTCCGGTGGCCTGTACAACAACCAGAAAAACCCCTCCAAACCCACCCAGGTAGCCGATAACCCGGTCGGGGAATGGAACAATTTCTTCATCCGCATGCTGGGCGACAAGGTCAGCGTCTATCTCAACGGCCAACTGGTAACCGACCAGGTAACCCTCGAAAATTACTGGGACCGCAGCCGCCCGCTCCTCGCTTCCGGCCCGCTGGAACTCCAAGCGCACGGCACTAACCTCGCCTTCCGCAATATCTACGTCCGGGAAATCAAATCCGCGAACTACAGCCTCACGCCCCAGGAAGAAGCGGAAGGCTATACCGCTTTGTTCAACGGCAAGGACCTCAGCGGATGGGTAGGCAACAAAGTGGACTACAAGGTAGTGGACCAGGTCATCCTCATTGACCCCAGCGGCGGCGGGCGCGGCAACCTATACACCGAAAAGGAATACGCCGATTTCAGCTTCCGCTTTGAGTTCCAGCTCACCCCGGGCGCGAACAACGGCATCGGTATCCGCACCCCGCTGGAAGGCGACGCCGCATACGTCGGTATGGAAATCCAGGTGCTCGACAATACCTCCCCCATCTATGCCAACCTGCAAGCGTATCAGTACCACGGCTCCGTCTATGGCGTCATCCCCGCCAAACGCGAGTTCCTACGCCCCGTAGGCCAGTGGAACGAAGAGGAAATCCGCATTCAGGGCAACCGCATCCGCGTTACCCTGAACGGTACCGTCATCGTGGACGGCGATCTCTACGAAGCCAGCAAAAACGGCACGATAGACAAAAACGAGCACCCCGGCCTGAAACGCAAATCCGGCCACATCGGCTTCCTCGGCCATGGTTCGGAAGTGCGCTTCCGCAATATCCGGATCAAGGAGCTGTAGATATATTTTTTAAAAGGAATATGGGAAAATACCGTTCGACCCCTCGCAGTACCACCCTCCCGGAGATGGCCTTCCCTTGGCCCCTTCCCGTGCCATTTGAGCGGGAAGGGGCCAAAGGGAGCGCCGTCTATATCCCACAGTACCCGGAATGATCACCACCCGCGGCATCGTACTGCGCACGGTCCGGTACTCCGAGACCAGTATTATCGCAGACATCTACACCGAGGCACGGGGAATGCAATCGTATTACCTCCCCGGGGTGCGCTCAGAGAAAGCACGTATCAAAGCAGGCCTTTTCCAGGTCATGACCGTGCTTGAAATGGTCGCCTCCGCCCGCGAGGACAAACACCTCCAGCGCATAGTAGAGGCGCGACCGGCACTGGTGTACACCAGCATCCCTTTCGAGGTACGGAAAGGGGCAATTGCCCTTTTCTTAGCCGAAATCGTGCGCAAAACCGTCCGCGAAATCGAACCGAACCCGCCCCTCTTCGCTTTCCTTCTGGAAAACCTGGCCTTTTTGGACGCCGCAGCGCGCTTTTTTAACCTGCACCTGCACTTTTTAGTCCACTTCAGCGCCTTCCTCGGTATCCT
>JBEGMH010000232.1:0-7177 GCA_041183125.1 Bacteroidota bacterium
GACTGAGCAACACGCCCAACACGCCCGATGCCCTCAAGGCATACGTGTCGGCTGCCGCTGAGGAACTCTTCTACTCCTCCGGCGTGTTTACCGAGCGGGAACTGCACGCCCACTACGACGTCATGTGCGACAGCTATGTCCTCAAACTGCAAATCGAATCGCGCACCCTGGGCGAAATGGCCATCAACCATGTCCTGCCCGCCGCAGTGGCCTACCAAACGGACCTGGCCAACAACGTGGCCAGCCTGCGCGAACTCGGCCTACCGGAGTCAGCGTACAAAGCACAACTCGAAATCGTGACTAAAATCTCCGAGAACATCAATGGTATGAAAGAAGCGGTGGATAGTATGACTACCGCCCGCAAAGTCGCTAATGACCTGGAACACGCCGAGGAAAAGGCACATGCTTACTGCAGCAGTGTCAAGCCCTACATGGAAACCATCCGCACTTTCGCCGACCGCCTGGAGTACCTGGTGGACGACCGCGAATGGCCCCTGGTCAAGTACCGCGAGCTGATGTTCGTGCGCTAATCAAGGATACATCGTATAGGTTTAGTATGAAATCACCCGACTCATTGCCCGGGGTCGTCGAGAAGGAAAAAAGACCTCTTTTGACCATCCGATGACCGCCTTGCAAGAGTCCATTCGACAAGAGGTCGCCCGAGGCAAGCGGGCGGCCTCTTTTTTTAGCGCAAACTGGCGTTGATGTCCTTCAATATGCCTGAACCTGGGCATAAATCGCCCTCTTTCAATGCGTTCAAAGGCGTTTTAGCCGTTTTGATCATCCGGTGCAGGTCTTCTTTTTCCTGGTCGAGGAATAAGAGGCCGGTCAGGATCTGGTTCTCTATACGCGCCTGGTGGAGGGCTTGCATGGCCGACAGTCGGTCCAGAGGGTTCCATGCCCCCGACAACTTGTGGAACTTGAGCCAGGACCCATCGTGGAGCTGTATGTCCTTTGTGGAACCAGCCCGATAGTTCGCGGTGATCTCCTCTTGTTCCGGAACGAAATCTATGGCTCCGGTGGCATCGAGGTGTTCCCGGACAAAGTCGTACGACTTCGTGGACCCTTTGTTGTTGTTGAAGGTGACACAGGGCGAAATGACGTTGATGAACGCAAACCCCGGGTGCGCCATGGCTGCTTTGATCAGCGGGGTCAGTTGCTTCTTGTCGCCTGAAAAACTCTGTGCCACGAAGGTAGCCCCCAACTCAATCGCCAACCCGCAGAGGTCAATCGCGGAAAAGAGGTTGGTGTTCCCGGATTTGTTGACCGAGCCTTCATCCGCAGTAGCGGAATCCTGCCCTTTGGTAAGCCCATAGCAGCCGTTGTTCATGACGATATACACCATGTTTAGGTTGCGCCGGACCACGTGCACAAACTGCCCCATGCCGATGGAGGCCGTATCCCCGTCGCCCGAAACCCCAAGATAGATCAAATCGCGGTTGGCCATGTTGGCCCCGGTCGCCACAGAGGGCATCCGACCGTGTACGCTGTTGAAACCATGCGAGTTCCCTAAAAAATAAGTCGGCGTTTTAGACGAACACCCAATCCCGGAAAGCTTGGCCAGGCGGTGGGGCAGGATGTCCATCTCGTACGCCGCCTGGATAATGGAGGCACTGATGGAGTCGTGCCCACAGCCGGCGCACAGGGTGGAAAGAGCCCCTTCGTAGTAGTTGAGCGTATAGCCCAGCTTGTTCTTGGGCAACTCGGGGTGGCGGAATTTTGGCTTTTGATAGGTCATGCTACTCGGGTTGAAAAGACGTTGAAAAATGCTTGTACCTGCTGTGAAATGTATTGCGCCGTGATGGGCATGCCGTCGTAGTTGAGCACAGAGACCAGCGTATGGGGCGACAAGCCCAGTTCGATCATGAGCAGGCTCTTCATTTGGGCGTCGCGGTTTTGTTCGACTACGAAGACAGCATCGTGCGACTGCATAAAGTCAATGACGGCCTGGTTGAAAGGAAAGGCACGCAACAACATCCCATCGAGGACCGTCCCTTGCTCCGACAACATTTCCATGGCTTCTTCTGCAGAATGGCGGGAAGTGCCAAAAAAGAGGATACCATACGAAGAGCGGTTCTCCGCCTGGTAAAAGTGCGGGGCGGGCACGTACTCCCGCGCCGTATGCCATTTTTTGATGAGGCGGTCCATGTTCCGCTGATAAGCCGCGCCATTCTCCGTATAGACGGCGTACTCGTCGCGCGAAGTGCCCCGGGTGAAGAAAGAGCCCTTGGTGGGGTGGGTGCCGGGCAGCGTGCGGTAGGGGATACCGTCGTTGTCCACATCGAGGTATCTGCCGAAGCGCTCGATTTGCTCGAGGTCTTCGGCACCCAACACCTTCCCGCGTTGGTAAGTGCGCGCGTCGTCCCACTCAAAAGGAGGGGAGATATGGTCGTTCATGCCGAGGTCGAGGTCGGTCATGACGATGACCGGCGTTTGCAGTTGTTCGGCCAAGTCGAACGCATCAGCGGTCATGTCGAAACATTCCTTGGGGTTGGACGGGAAGAGCAGCACGTGCTTGGTATCGCCGTGCGAAGCGTATGCCGCTTCCAGGATGTCCGATTGCTGGGTGCGGGTGGGCATACCAGTGGAAGGCCCCGTGCGCTGTACATCAATCAATACAGTCGGGATTTCAGCGAAATAGGCCAGGCCCAGGAACTCGTTCATGAGCGAAAGGCCAGGGCCACTGGTGGCCGTGAAGGCCCGCGCCCCGTTCCAGTTGGCGCCAATGACCATGCCGATAGCAGCCAATTCGTCTTCCGCCTGGATAATCGCTACCTTGCGCTCCCCGGTTTCCGGGTTTTCCCGGTATTCCTTGCAGTAGTCCATAAACGCCTCCACGGTGGAGGTGGAAGGGGTGATCGGGTACCAGGCGGCCACCGTGGCACCCCCGTACACCGCGCCGAGGGCACAGGCGGAGTTGCCGTCCACGAGGATGGAATCGCCAATGGCGTCCCGCCGTTCCACGCGCAGGTCCAGAGGGCAGGTGAAATGCTCGCGGGCATAGGCTACGCCCATTTGCAACGCCTTGACATTGGGCTCTATGAGGCGCTCCTTGCCGGCAAACTGCTCGGCCAACAGGGCTTCAAACACCCCAAACTCGATGTCGAGAAGAGCGGACAGCGCACCGACGTAAATGATGTTCTTGAACAATTGCCGCTGCCGCGCATCGCTGAAGGCGTTGTTGCACATCTCCATCATGGGGATGCCCAGGAAGTGGATATCCGGGCGCTCGTAATCCGGCGGCAGCTTTTTGGTGCTGTCGTAGATAAAGTAGCCCCCCGGGCGCACGCTCTGCAGGTCGGCTTTTATGCTCTGTGGGTTGACCGCCACCATAATGTCTATGCCCTCCCGGCGGCCTAAATAGCCCTTTTCGCTGACGCGCACCTCATACCAGGTGGGGAGGCCCTGGATGTTCGAAGGGAAAATATTCTTCGGCGTCGCAGGGATACCCATCCGGAAGATAGACTTGCAAAAGAGGAAGTTGGCGCTCGCCGACCCCGTCCCGTTGACGTTGGCGAAGCGGATGACAAAGTCGTTTATCTTGGGTTGCTCGAACATGTGCCCTTGCCAGCTTTAGTGACTTGATAATAAAATTTCTGCATGTCCCATGCCGCCGTCGGGCAGCGCTCGGCGCACAAGCCACAGTGGAGGCATACGTTCTCGTCTTTGATCATGACATTTTTGGTCTTCAGCGGCCCCGAGACGTAGAGGTCCTGGGTGTGGTTGTTGGCAGGGGCACGCAGCAGCTTGCGCAACTCGTCCTCCTCCTCGTTCTGCGTGAAGGTGATGCAGGAAGTGGGGCAAATATCCATACAAGCGTCGCACTCGATGCACTTGTCGTCGTGGAAAACGGTCTGTACGTCGCAGTTCAGGCAGCGCTGTGCCTCTTTGTACCCCTGCAGCGGGCTGAAGCCTAATTCCACCTCTAACTTACGGCTGCTCAGGGCTTTTTCTTTCTCTGCAAGCGGCACCGTGTAGCGGAAGTCCGTAACTACCTCGCTGTCATAGGCCCACTCGTGCAGGCCCATTTTCTGGCTTACGAGGTTGACAAAAGGAGCGGGGCGCTCGCTCAGCGCTTTGCCCTGGCAGAACAGGTCAATGGAGATAGCCGCCTGGTGCCCGTGGGCGACCGCCGTGATGACGTTTTTGGGCCCAAAAGCAGCATCGCCGCCAAAGAATACCCGGGGGTGCGTAGAGACAAAGGTGACGGGGTCCACTACCGGCATATCCCATTCGTCGAAATCCAGCCCAATGCCCCGTTCGATCCAGGGGAAACTGTTTTCTTGCCCAATGGCCACCAGGACATCGTCGGCAGGGTAAAAAACGTCGGGCTCCCCGGTAGGCACGAGCTTTCGCCTACCGTTTTCGCGCTCCACGCGGACTTTTTCAAAGGTCATCCCTTTCAAAATACCGCCTTCGACGACAAAGGATTTCGGCACGTGGTTGTCTATGATGGGGATGTCTTCGTGCTGGGCGTCTTCTTTTTCCCAGGGCGAAGCTTTCATTTCCGAAAAAGGACTCCGCACGATGACTTTTACCTCGCTGCCCCCCAGGCGCCGCGCCGTGCGGCAGCAGTCCATGGCTGTATTGCCGCCCCCTAACACAATTACCTGCCGGCCAATGGAATGCGTGTGTTCAAACGCCACACTGGCCAGCCAGTTGATGCCGATGTGGATGTGGTCCGCGCCTTCTACGCGGCCGGGAAGCTCGGGCAAATCCCTGCCCTTGGGAGCACCGGTGCCTACGAAAATGGCGTCGTATGCCCCGGAATCCAGCAGCTCTTTCAAACTTGGGACGTAGTGCTTGAAGTGGGTGTGTATGCCTAAGTCCAGGATGTAGCCGACCTCCTCGTTCAATACCGATTCCGGAAGGCGGAACGCAGGGATCTGGCTGCGCATAAAGCCCCCGCCCAACTCCTGTTCGTCGAACAAATGGATTTCATACCCCAAGGGCGCCAGGTCGCGGGCTACAGTCAGCGAGGCAGGGCCTCCGCCTACCAAGGCCACGCGCTTCCCGTTGGACGGGAACGGGCCTTTGGGCATGTGCTGGCGCACCTCCCCTTTGTGGTCGGCCGCTACGCGCTTGAGCCGGCAAATCGCTACCGGTTCTTTCTCAATCCGGCCCCTGCGGCAAGCGGGCTCGCAGGGACGGTCACAGGTACGCCCCAATACCCCCGGAAAGACGTTCGACTCCCAGTTGATCATATAGGCTTCTGAGTACCTTTCCTGCGCAATCAGGCGGATGTACTCAGGCACAGGGGTATGCGCAGGGCAGGCGTACTGGCAGTCCACGACTTTGTGGAAATACTCGGGGTCCCGGATATTAGTTGGTTCCATAAGGTGTAGCGTTAATAGGGTGTTCTGTAATATGTGTGAGACGAACCGCAGGGGCAAGTCCCTTATCGGCCGTACGGGAAAAGGGCGAAGCTCTCTAAGAGCAATAATACTATTTTTTTAAAAAAAGAAATAATTCCCGCCGAATATTGCAGGTAAAAGATATGAAATTTTGAAAAAAATAATTCTGGTAGAAGAACATTAAAAAATAGACTTGTTGCGAGGGGTCAGCGAGGTGGAAAAAAAAGGGCCTTTTTGACCCCTTGAGGATTCCCCTCGCAACAAGTCTAACAACCCCTTATTTCGCTCCGGTGACGCGGATCATCTCCACGTAAGTGGGGTTGATGCGGAATTCCTTGAAACGCCGGTCGTTGATGTCCTTCGATTCCAGGACGAGGGGCTCGGTGAATTGGGTGGTAAACGTGAACTGCTGGTTGATCTCGTCAATCAGACGGGCCTTGCGCTTTTTCAATACCTCCTGGGATTCCTGGCCGAGCCGTACTTTTTCCAACAGCCTGTTGTTGCTCAGCTCCCACTCGTTCTCCTGGAAGAACAGGATGAGTTCGATGTGTTCCTGGGTCAAGGGGATAACCCGGTTCATAAAAGAAAGGGTTTTTTTCCCAACGTGCAGTTCCAGCCCCGAGTAAGAGGAATCCGCCTCTGCGTAGGACGGGCGCTTCGGGCGTTTTTTGATATAGACCATTAGGGCCGTCCCCCCGACCACCAGGCACAGAAGGACTGCCCCCAGGGTGTACCAGTATTCCGGATAGTACAGCCTTCTGGAATAGGTGAGGTTTTCGGTCAACCCCTCAAAGGGGATAGGGGTGATGCGGTATCCCGGGTTCCCGCTGGTGGGCTGGATGCCCAATGCAAACATAACCTGGGCGTGTTTAGGGGAATAGATGGGGTGGTAGCGAAAATCCGCCCGCGTATGTACCTTGGGCAGGAAACTCTTGACGCGGTTGTTTGGGAAATCTACGAGCGTGGTACTTTTGCTTTGCCCGCTCTCAAAAACAAACAGCTGGTTCCCGATGCTAAGAAACGGAGGATTGAGGCTTGCCCGGTTTTTAGGGAGCAAGGTGCCCATTTTTTCCCAGCGCTTGCTCTGCATGTCGAGTGCCCACACATCGTCTAAGTAGGTATTGGTACTGCCCTCTATCTCGGGTTGGGCGTTCCCGTTGCCCCCGGCAATGTACAGCTTCCGCTCATCCTTCGGTATATGGAACACGACATTGTTGCGTGGGGCGGGAACCTTGCTCCCCTCGGCATAGCCGAAGACAAACCATTCCGGGTTGTTCAGCGGCAGACGGGTCATGTACTTTTTGTGGGAAAAATACCCGTAGCCGCCATACATGTACAGGTTGCTTTCAAAGTGGAACATAGCACTCCCAAATTGATTATTGTGCGGATGGGAGTTGTCTATGCGAACCAGGGACGAATCGCGGAACTCGTACACGGGCCCTCCGCCGTGCCGTATGTAGAAGGTGCGGGAACCCGCGGGGACATAGATGGCCATTTGGGGGTAAAACAGGCTCGAATCCATGTCGTTCCGTTTATAACGAACCTCCTGCCAACCCTTGGAAGGAACTAGTTCGTAGTATTTCTCTGGTAGAAATACCAGGAAATTCCCATTCGACGGGTTTAAGCCTAAAATGAAGCGATTTTCATAAAGGGTCAATACGTCAGCAGACCTGCTTGGCTGGGCATAGGCCTCCCCCAGGCAAAACAACAGGACTGTGAAAAACACCGGTACGGCCACCGGGAAAAAGGTCGTAAAAAGTCGTGTCGGTCGGGATTCTGTTTGCATTACATTTTAGAAGATTGGAAAAGGTGTTTTGTCATTA
>JBEGMH010000233.1:0-11825 GCA_041183125.1 Bacteroidota bacterium
GCCCCATCCGCTGCCGGGCAGGATGAACCATCCCCCTCTGCCCGAGTCATAGCGGCCTCCGCGATGGTAGCCGCCTCCGCCGCCACCTCTACCAGAGTTTCCGATAAAACCGAAAAGGGTAAACACAACTCCTATAATGAGCATTATAATAATGAAACGGCCTATGGTGGAGTCGTTTGACCGGGGGGCATCATTGACGTAGCGACCGGAGCCCAGGTCCATAAAAATGGAGGTGGCGCGGTCTATCCCGCCGTAGTAATCGCCGTTGCGGAACGCTGGCCGCACTACCTGGTCGAGGATGCGTTTGGTGACGTTGTCGGTGAGGTACTCCTGCACGCCCATGCCGGTATGGACGAACATCTTGCGGTCGTCCACCGCTACATAGAAGAGGATGCCATTGTCTTTTTCCCGGTTGCCGATGCCCCAGGCCTCGGCCACGCGAAACGAGTACTCGAACACTTCGTCGTCTTCCAGGCTTCGCTCAATCAGTATGGCGATTTGCGTAGAAGTGGAATCGGCATAAGCCCGCAGTTTTTGTTCGAGTGCAAAAGCCTGTTCGGGGGCCAGCACGGCTGCGAAGTCGTTCACCAGGGTATTGGGCCTGGGCGGTACTTCCTTTGCCAAAGTGGTACAAGGCAGGAGGAAGAGGGCTATCGCGGCTGTGAGGGGGGCTGAGCACAGTAACCAGGACCTGATCAAGCGGAAGAGGGCCACGGGCGTATCGTATTGGACTACTTGGTTGGGCATAGAGCGCAGGTTTACGGGGAGGCAGGTCTTCAAGGGGTGTCGTCAAAGGAGAGTTCGTCGCTCAGTTCGTTGGGGTTATCGTCTGAGGCGGGGAAAAACGTTTTCAGTTTTTCCCCGACGCGGACGATAGCGGCGCAAAGCCCCTCGCTGAACGCCCCCTTTTGGAAATGTTTGCGGAGCAGGTCTCGGATGTCATCCCAAAAATCGAGGGGCACGCAAGCATTGATCCCCTGGTCGCCTAATACAGCAAACTGTCTTTTTTCGGGGACGATGAAAAAAAGGACGCCGTTGCGTTGCCTGGTCTGGTGCATGTTCAGGCGGAAGAAGGTCTTATGGGCGACGTCGAGCACTGGTCCATCCAGTTGGTGTTGCAGGTGGACGCGGATTTCACCGGACGTGCGCGCCTCGGCATCGCGGATGGCCAGGATGACCGCCTGTTCTTGTTCTTTAGACAGGAAATGGGCCATAGCTTAGTTAAAGTTCACGGTAGGCGCGTTCTGGGCGGAATCGCTGGCCTGGAACTGCGCTTTTTGCGAAAACCCGAATATACCGGCAAACAGGCTGCCTGGGAAGCGGCGTACTTTTTTGTTGTAGCGGGTGACGATATCGTTAAATCGGTCGCGGGCTACTTTGATGCGGTTTTCGGTACCTTCCAACTGGGTCTGTAGTTCGACGAAGTTGGCATTGGCTTTCAGGTCCGGATAGTTTTCGGTAACCATGAGCAATCGGCCCAAAGACTGGGAGATGCCCGATTGAGCTTGTTCAAACGCTTTCATCTGTTCGGGGGTGGCATTTGCGGGGTCAATGGTGATGCTGGAGGCTTTGGCGCGGGCTTCCACAATGGAGGTGAGGGTCTCCTGCTCGAAGTTGGCCGCTCCTTTGACCGTGTTTACGAGGTTGGTGATCAGGTCGGAGCGCCGCTGGTAGGCCGTTTGGACCTTGCTCCACTCGTTTTCCACCTCCTCGTCCAGTTCTACCAGACCGTTGTAGTTGTTGCATCCTGCCATAAGGAGAATCAGGCCCAGGACAATCAAGGAAACCGAAACGGTTAAAGACTTCATAGCGAAAAATTAACAGTGAATGAATGGTTTTTTGCGGTTGGCCGGCACGGGCAGTATTTGAAACATGCGTACGGAAATAAAACAGGGACAAAACCGCCTTGTTCGCGTACCTCGGCAACCTACGCGGCCAAAAATACACGTCTTTGGATGAATTGCGCTATTTTTCGTGCGAAGCAGGGTGGATTATCGTCAAAGTTATTGTCCGGAAAGGATAAAAATCTGGAGCAGCTCTTCGGCAGCGTGGAAGGGGCTCTTTTTTCCGGCGGCCACGTCTGCTTCGAGGGCGGGGAGCACGTGCTGTACATCCGGATGCCCATAGAACAGCTGATGGAGTTGTTCGGCGATGGCTTCGCGCATCCAGTAATGCGCTTGCCCCTGCCGTTTGTGCTGAAAGAAGCCATTGTTTTTCATTTGCGCCGCATATTCCCGGATGAGGTCCCCTGTTTCTGCGATGCCCTCCCCGCGGAGGGCGGAACAAAGGCGGACTGGGGGAACCCACCCATTTTCCCTGGCTGGGTAGAAGTGGAGGGCATTCTGGTAGGCTGCCTGGGCGAGTTTGGCTTGGAGTAGTTGCTCTCCGTCTGCTTTGTTGACGAGGATGAGGTCGGCCATTTCCACGATGCCGCGTTTGATCCCCTGTAGTTCGTCGCCTGCGCCCGGTATGAGGAGCAGGATAAAAAAATCCACCATGGAGTGGACGGCAGTTTCCGATTGGCCGACGCCTACGGTCTCGACGATCACGGTATCAAACCCTGCTGCCTCGCAAAGGAGGATGGTTTCCCGGGTCTTTCGGGCGACCCCTCCCAGGGAGTTGCCCGCGGGGGAGGGGCGTATGAACGCCTGAGGGGCATTGGCGAGTGTGGGCATGCGGGTTTTGTCTCCCAGGATACTGCCTTTGCTGAGTTGGCTGCTGGGGTCTATGGCCAAAACGGCTACTTGCCGCCCCGATTCGATCAGATTTCCACCAAAAGCATCAATGAACGTACTTTTCCCGGCTCCGGGGGCTCCGGTGATGCCGATGCGCGTGGACTGGCCGCTTTGGGGCAGACAGTGTTCGATCAGGCAGTGTGCCTGTTCGATATGTTTGGGGAGGGTGCTTTCTATCAGGGTAATAGCCTGGCCCAAGGCTACGCGGTCGCCTTCCAGTAACCGTTCGGCAAGGGCCTCATAGCTGGGTGGGGTACTTTTTCGGATAAAACGCCTCCATCCGGGATTGAGGGAGGCAGGAGGGGCAACGCCTGTCTGGTTGCCGGCCGTGTTTTTTTTGGGTGCGTCTTTTTTCATGGGGAGTTACGGGAGTCGAGGTTAAAAAGGGGCCCTTGGATGGAGGCCGGATCAATTGACCGGATCATCCAGAGGTAGGAACGCAGGAAAGCCGGCAGGGAATCGAAAACGAGTAGTGCAACCGGAACCTGGAGCAGGGGGTATTTGTCCTTGTTTTCTTTTTCGATTTGTGCTACTGCCTGCAGGATCAACTTTCGGTTCAGGCGCTGGCTTTGGAAAAAAGCATTTTCCCAGCCGATAGCCTTGAAGTAGTCTGGTTCACAGATTGCGTAGTACAATTGGAGCAGGTCGCGCACTGGTTTTGGGGGGGCGTAGTTGAAGAGGGAAAAACCGACGATATAGCCAGGGACGGCCAATGCGATTTCCAGATGGCCGTTGTCGAGGTACCAGTCCATATTGCCGAGCTCGGTTTCTATGAAGCGGATAATCTGGTCGTGTTGTACTGGGGAGGTGATGCCAAAGGTAAAAGGGGCGCGGTACATCTCCTTGAAGAAATCGCTTTTAGGCCGGGCTGCGAGCTTGTCGAACCCCCGCGCCAGCGCCTGGTTTTTTTCTATGGTCGTTTTGCCGTCGTTGGTGAAATAGAGGCGGTGCATGCGTTCCAGCGTCTCCATCATGTGCCCCTCCGGCTGGATGAGGTAGTCGAGTTGGTAGATAAGGCTGAGCAACACATAGGCATAGCCCGAGGGGTACTGGTCGCGGTGGAGGGGGCCGTCGTGCAGTAATTGAAGGGTATGCCGGATTTTTTCTTTGATAAACTGATACTTGGCCTCTTTTTGTGCTTCGGGTAGATGTTGTAGGTGCTCATCCTCCGGGCGGCTCAGGACTTTGAACTCATCGAGCAACAGGTCGTCGAGCTTATCGGCGTTGGTAGCCGCTTCCTTGAGGGCGAAATAGAGCTTATAGGGGGAACCATCTATGGTAAACGTGTCGAATACGATGGCGATATGTTGTTGTGGGTCCAGGGCGAAGCGGCTGTAGCGGAGGGAGAAATTCTTTTCGGCCAAGCGGCGCATGAATCCGACATTGAGGGCTTCACAGCGGGCAATTTGTGCCTCTGCCCGCAATTTTTCGTGGTCGGCACTCCCGCGTATGACCCGTGAGCCTTGGAAGATTTCAAAATCGAGGCGTCCGTTGGCTAGGGTAAAGCGCACATTGTCCTGTTCTTCGTCGCGCAGATAGGAAAAAAAGGCTTGATACGAATCGAGGACACTGCCTTGTTCGAACAGTTTGAGGGAGCGGTCCCAGGCGGCATAGTTGGCACCCTTCTTGTAGGAGTCGCTGAACCTGCCGAGCCGGGCCATAGCGAGGGGGGGTAGTTTTTGCCTTGGTGTGAACAGACGATCGAAGAAGCCCATAGTTTGATAAGGTATTAGGCTGGTGGCGAGGGGAATCAGAAAAGGGGCGACCTTACCTGTTTAGTCCTTTCAACAAGCCTTTTGGTGTTATGTGCTGCCTGTAGCATCACTTTTGCGCATAAAAATAAACGCAAAACTTCAACCGGGTATGAGTTTGCCCTTCTGTTTTTTTTAAAAAAAAGCGAAGGTCTGATTCCTCGCTGTAGGCAGCATGGATGTGCTTTGTCGGTTTATGGGTTATTGTGGAAATCATTTTACAGTCAATATTTAATTTCATAAAATTGGACTTAAAACAAAAAAACTGCGACATTTTCATGCGCAATCAAAAAGGGGCTTTTATCTTTACTGCCTCTACAAGTGTGTCCGAGCACACAGCACTTTTTAACCATATTAACTTCACAATGAATTTGACAGCTTATGAACCCATTCTTAACTGCACTTTTAAAGCATTGCCAACGGGGCTTCCTGTTGTTAGCTGCTTTACTAATGACATCGGCGGTTTTTGCCCAGGTCAAAGGCGTCGTACTGGACGCTGACTCCGGTGAGCCGCTGGTAGGGGCGTCTATTTTGGTCAAGGGAACCTCTGTGGGTACCCTCACGGACCTGGACGGCGCTTTCACCATCAAAGCCGCGTCGGGTGATGTACTGGAAATTTCCTACACGGGATACGAGACCCAGCAGGTGACCCTTGGGCAGGAGACCACCCTGACCATCCGCCTGACCGAAGGTATCACGATTGACGAGATCATCGTTACGGGGTACGCGGTCGAGACCAAGCGCCAGACTACCGGTGCTGTTTCCATCGTGCCCGCACGCGAACTCTCCGCCATCCCTTCCGGTAACGTGGAACAACAGTTGCAGGGTAGGGTAGCCGGTGTGACCATCCTGACCAACGGCCAGCCCGGGACGACCTCCCAAATCCGGGTCCGCGGTTTCGGTGCTTTCGGGGGCAACCAGCCTCTGTACATCGTGGATGGTGTGCCGGTAGAATCTACCGATTTCCTCAACCCCGACGACATCGAGGCCGTCTCGGTCCTCAAGGATGCCGCTTCTGCTTCTATCTATGGTGCGCGGGCAGCTAACGGGGTCGTGGTCTATACCACCAAGTCCGGTGCCCGTAAAAAACAGCGGATGCAGGTGACCTACAACGGCAATATCGGTTTCACCGATCCCAACGTATCGGGCTCGCCGGAGATGTTGAACCCACAGGAAATGGCCGAGTGGACCCACATCGCCTACCGCAACAACGCCGCGGCCAACGGTACGGAAGTGAAATATACGCACCCGCAATACGGCACGAGCGCAGCGCCTACGCTGCCGGATTACCTGCACGCCAACGGCCAGAACGGCGTCCGGGGCTCTATTGACCTGAACGCGATCAATGCCGCCAAAGCAGCTAACCCCGAGTCGGTGTTCCTCATCAAGCCCAACCTGGCGGGCACGAACTGGTACGATGCCATCACCCGCTCGGCACCGCTTCAGCGCCACAGCCTCGGGTTCAGCGGCGGTACGGACAACGGACGGTACTACTTTGGCCTCAGTATGCAGGAGCAATCGGGTATCCTGCTGGCCAACGAGTTTGGCCGCTACACCTTCCGCGCCAACTCCGAATGGGACCTGCTGCCCTGGTTGAGCCTCGGCGAGAACCTGCAGTTCACCTACCGCTCCGTCGTAGGCCAGCAAGGGGATAACGGTGGTATCGGCGTGGCCGACGACGAGTCGGAAGTGCTCTCCGCCTACCGCATGCCGACCATCATCCCCGTGTATGACGAGTTTGGCGCGTTCGCCAGCACCCGCGCCGCAGGCTTCAACAACCCCAGGAACCCGGTGCGCCGCTTGACCTTGAACAACGGTTCTGACAAAGCGCTGAACACCAACGCTTTCGGTAACGTTTACCTGAACTTCAAGCCTATCAAGGACCTCACCATCCGCACGAGCCTGGGCGGAAACTTCAACTCCAACTACTTTGTGGATTATGGTTTCCGCTACTTAGGCGACTCCGAGCCCGAGGCCAGCAATACCTTCGGCGAAGGGGGTGGCTATGGCTTTGGATGGGTGTTCACCAATACCGCTACCTATTCCAAGAAGTTCGGTGTCCACAGCGTTACTGCATTGGCAGGTATCGAGGCACTGAACACGGGGGCTGGCCGCTTCATCCGCGGCTCCGGTATCAACCCGTTCTCCACTGACCTCGACTTCCAGAATATGTCCACGGTGCAGAGCCCGGTGGTTGGTTCCAACTTGTACAGCGGGGTCAACTTCTACTCTACGTTCGGCAAAGTGGACTACAGCTTCAACGACAAATACTACGTCACGGGGGTTATCCGCCGCGATGGTTCTTCCCGCTTCGGAGCCAACAACCGCTTTGGCGTCTTCCCGGCCGTATCCGCTGCCTGGCGGGTTTCTTCGGAGCCTTTCATGCAGGACATTTCCTGGCTGAACGACATGAAAGTACGCGGCGGTTGGGGGGAAATGGGCAACTCCAACAACGTGGATCCCGCCAACCAGTACTCGCTGTACCGCTCTGACCGCGGCAGCACCTTCTATCCCATCCAGGGCCAGAACTCCGGTGTGGACGAAGGCTTTGCACAGAGCCGTATCGGCAACCCGAACGCCAAGTGGGAGACCAGCGAAACCATCAACGTAGGCTTCGAAGCGACGTTGTTCGACAGCAAGTTTGAAATCATCCTGGACTGGTGGAAGAAAACCACCCGTGACCTGCTCTATCAGGTGCCCCTGGCGGGTGTAACGGGCAACTATGCTGCTGCCCCCGCGGTGAACGTAGCCAGCATGTTGAACCGTGGTATTGATTTCCAAATTGTTACGCGTGGCGACCTCTCGGCAAGCCTGAAGTGGAAACTGACCTTGAACAACTCCTTCCTCAAGAACGAGATCACGTACCTGGCCGATGGGATTAAATTCTTCGACGGGGGTGCCTATCGCGGTATCGCCCCGATCCGCAACGCCGTAGGACAGGGCTTGTCTTCCTTCTTTGGATACAACATGATCGGCTACTTCAGCAGCGCTGCCGAGGCAGCTTCCTGGAACCAGCCCGGTGCCGGTATTGGCCGCTTCAAGTACGAGGACGTCAACGGCGACGGCAAAATCACGCCTGCCGACCGTACCTTTATCGGTAGCCCCATCCCGGATTATACCGGTGGCGCCACGTTCGAGGTATCCCGCAAGAACCTGCGTGCAGAGATCTTTATCTATGCTTCTGTGGGCAACGAAATCTTCAACCAGTCCAAGTGGTTCACCGATTTCTTCGGTACGTTTGAAGGCTCTGCGAAAGGGGTCCGCGCCAAGGATTCCTGGACGCCGGCCCTGGGCGACAATGCCCTGGCTCCCATCTGGGAATCGGTTTCCAACCTGTCCACCAGCGGTGCTGCCAACAGCTGGTACGTAGAAGATGGCTCTTTCCTGCGCATCCAGCGCGTCGCCCTGTCCTACGACTTTTCTAAAAAGATGACGGACAAGCTGAACCTGACGCAGTTGAGCCTCGGCCTGGCAGCCAACAACATCTACACCATCACCGGCTATAGCGGCCTGGACCCCATGGTAGGCGGCGGTGCCGACACTAACTTTGGTATTGACGTGGGCAACTATCCGGTGACCCCGAGCTATATGTTCAACATAACTCTTGGTTTCTAATTACAATTCAAAAACAATTCAATATGAAGCGAATTTTTCAAAAGGCCACCCTCGTCGTAGCCTCGACGATGCTGCTGGTGGTTTCCTGTAAGGATTCATTTCTCGAAGTCCCACCGACGGGCTCCCTCGCCGACAGCCAGTTGGCGACCAAACCCGGTGTGGAAGGCGTGTTGATCGGGGCGTATGCCGCGCTCAACGGCGTGTTCGGCAACCGTTTCGAAGGCCCGAACCACTGGGTGACGGGTGCCATCTGCGGAGGCGACGCCAACAAAGGGACAGACCCCGGCGATTACAGCTCCATCAACCCGATCCAGCGTTTTGAGACCGACCCTACCCAGGGCGATTTGAACGCGTACTGGCAGGGCCGTTACGAAGGCGTTTCCCGCTGCAACACGGTGCTCAGGCTGCTGGCCTCTGCAACGGGCATTTCTGCAGCAGATGCCGCCCGGATTGCCGGTGAGGCGAGGTTGCTGCGGGGCCACTACTATTTTGACCTCAAAAAGCACTTCAACAGTATCCCCTACATTGACGAAACCGTACCGGCCGAGGAAATCTCCAAGGTGAAAAACACCCCGGACGTGTGGGCAAAAATCGAAGCGGACTTCCAATTTGCGTTCGACAAACTGCCCGCTACCCAGTCTCAGGCCGGCCGCGTGAACAAGTGGGCAGCAGCAGCCTACATGGGTAAGGCAAAACTGTACCAGAAGAAGTTCGGGGAAGCCAAGACTTGGTTCGACAACGTAATTGCCAACGGGGTGACGACCAATGGTCTGAAGTACGCCCTGTTAGAGAACTACGCCCAGATCTTCAACGCTGAGTTCGACAACCACGCGGAAGCAGTGTTCGATGTGGAGTCAGCTAATAACTCGGGCAGCACCAACAACGCCAACTACTACGACGACTTGAACTATCCGTACAACACGGGCTCAGACGGCCCCGGCAACTGCTGCGGCTTCTTCCAGCCGAGCTTCGAATTGGCGAATACCTTCCGCACTAAGGACGGCCTTCCCCTGCTCGACGGTTCCTATAACAACGCAGCCAACGCCATAAAGACGGATTTCGGGGTGGAAGCCAACGTGGCCTTCGTACCCGATGCCGGTCCGCTGGATCCCCGCCTCGACCACTCCATCGGCCGTCGTGGTATCCAGTACCTCGACTGGATGGTCCACCCTGGCAAAGCATGGATCCGGAACATGCCCAACGGCGGTCCTTACTCGCCCAAGAAGTACATCTACTACAAGTCGCAGGAGAACTCTTTCACGGACGGAAGCTCCTGGACCCGTGGCTATGCTACGATGAACTACACCATCATCCGCTATGCCGACGTACTGCTGATGGCTGCTGAGGCAGAAGTTGAGGCAGGCTCACTGGAAAAAGCGAGGGAGTACGTGAACCTGGTTCGCGCCCGCGCCGCCAACAACAAACATTGGGTGAAGAAAGCCGATGGGACCCCCGCTGCCAACTACCAGATCTCCCCGTACCCGGCTTCCGCATTCGCCAACAAGGCCGATGCGACCAAAGCCGTCCGCATGGAGCGCAAACTGGAGCTCTCGGGCGAAGGCCACCGCTTCTTCGACCTGGTGCGCTGGGGCGTAGCCGCTGCAGAGATCAACGCCTATCTGGCGTATGACAGCAAGTTCCTGGTATCTGCCTTGGGCGGTGCCAAGTTTACGGCGGGCAAAAACGAGTTTTTCCCCATTCCGCAAACGCAAATTGATATCCAGGGCGCAGGCGTATTGTCCCAGAACCCTGGGTACTAGCCGACGGTTTGCAGGGAATCAGCGAAGGGCCTAAAAAAACCTCTTTTCTCCTGATTAACCACAAACCCGCCAACAAAAAAGGCCATACCGGAATCCCTCCGGTATGGCCTTTTTGTTACAGCGGATGGGTAGCCAAGACCCGGCAAAGTGGATAAAACGATGTTTTTTATCCAAATAAAGGCCATATAATCGAAAAAAGACACCCTGTGGGGTAGAAAAAGCCCTTTTTGACCCCTTGATGATTCCCCGCGCAAAAAGTCGTATTTATGTTTATATTAGCGCAGTTTCAGAAGTACGTTTTTGAAGAAGGGGGGTGGGAAAAAGGGGCTTTTACGAGCCTGGAAGATACCCCTCAGCACAAAACAAACACGACATGAATGCTCTTTTGCCCACCGCTTTGATGATTGGCCTGCTGTTGGGGTACGGGTGCGATACCGCGCAGCCTACCCTGTTTGACCAAATCAAACCAGACCAGTCGGGTATTGACTTTGTCAACACCGTGCGAAGCAGCGATACCTTCAACATCCTGAACACGGAATACTTTTACAACGGAGGCGGCGTCGGGGTAGGGGATTTCAACCAGGATAGCCTCCCGGATCTCATTTTTACCGGCAACCAGGTGGATAACCGCTTATACCTCAACCAGGGCAACCTTCAGTTCAAGGATGTCACCCAGGCGGCCGGGCTGCAAAAATCCAACCCGGAGTACTGGTCCTCCGGGGTCAATGTCCTGGATATCAATAATGATAGCTTGGCGGATATCTACATCTGCAACACCCTCCGGCCGTTCCCCGAAGACCGGAAAAACCTGCTGTACATCAACCAGGGGAACAACGAAGAGGGAATCCCCGTATTTGCGGAAATGGCGGAAGCCTATGGCCTGGCCCATACTTCCCATTCCTCCAATGCCCAGTTCTTCGATTACGATCTGGACGGCGACCTGGACGCACTGATTGCCGTGAACTTCATGGATGTCGTCTATCCAAACGAGTTTAAGGATTCCCGGTTGGGCAACGACGCCATCAACCGGGATATCCTGCTGAGAAACGATTTTGACTCGACCTCCGGGCACCCCGTTTTTACAGACGTCTCTTTGGAGGCAGGGCTCGTACACGATGGGTACAGCCATAGCCTGTTGATCTTGGATATCAATCAGGACCGGTACCCCGATGTGTATGTCGCCAATGATTACCTCAGCGACGATATCCTGTATGTGAACCACGGGGACGGAACGTTCCGAAACCAAATCAAGGGAACGTTCAAACATTTAAGCCAGACGGCGATGGGGAGCGATGCAGGGGATATCAACAACGACGGGCAGACGGATATTTTTACAGCTGAAATGCAGCCGTATCACAACAAAAGAAAAAAACTTTTCCAGGGCCCCTACAACTACCAGATCGAAATCAATACCGTAAAATACCAACATGTCCATCAGTATGGCAGGAATACCTTGCAACTGCATACCGGCATAGACCCGGTAACCCGCATGCCGGTTTACAGCGAAGTGGGCCTGATGGCAGGGGTGCACGAAACGGATTGGAGCTGGGCCACTTTGTTCGCGGATTTTGACAACGACGGCTGGCAGGACCTCTATGTGGCCAACGGTTTCCCTAAAGACGTCACTGACCAGGATTTTGGGGTGTACCGCGTGTATGCGGAGAAATTGGTGAGCCAGGAACAACTGCTGGCAGCTATACCGGCCGTAAAATCCCCCAACTTCATGTTCCGCAACCAGGGGAACCTTAGCTTCCAGTCGGTTGCGGGCGAATGGGGGCTCTCCTATCCCTCCTTTTCCAACGGGGCGGTATATGCCGATTTGGACCAGGACGGGGATTTGGACCTGGTCGTAAACAACATAGATGACCCTGCTTTCTTGTTCCGCAACAACAGCAACCCCATCAAAAACCCGGCCGCGCGCTACCTGCGGGTGGAACTCACGGGCAACCGCTCCAACCGGGACG